>NZ_JARVTE010000027.1:0-71672 GCF_030208815.1 Xanthomonas sp. fls2-241-TYG-148 | reverse complement strand
ATCCATTTGGCCTTCTTGGCACTATTACTCAGAAGATCGTGAACAGGTTCTAAGAAGCCAGGACCTGTTCGTCAGGGAATGATTCGCTGCGCGCGCAGCCGGGTGAACAGTTCCAGGAACGCGGCACGGCTGTCGTAGAAGTCCAGAAAGCCCAATTCGCGGCTCTTGGTCATGTCGTTGACGCATTCGATCTCGCGGCCGAGGTCGGCATCGGTATGCCACCACGAGGCGAGACGGTTGACGTCCGGCTCCACCAGGCCATGCTTTGCGGCCAATTCCGTCCATTGCGCCGGGGCGGTGTCGCTTAGGCGTACTTCCAGCGGTTCGGGCGTCTGCGGGCAGGGCGCCGCTTCCAGGCCGAAGAATTTCGCAATCTCGCCCCACATCCAGCGCCAGCGAAAGACATCGCCATTGACGGTATTGAACGCCTGGTTGCGCGCTGCCGGGCTCAGGCCGGCCCATGCCAGTTGCCGGCCGAGCAGGCCGGCATCGGTCACATCGGTGAGGCTGTTCCATTGTGCCTGCGAGCCGGGGAACACGAACGGTTGCCCGGTGTGTTTGCACAGCGAGGCATACACCGCCAGGGTCACGCCCATGTTCATCGCGTTGCTGCCGTTGGCAATGCCAACCATGGTGTGCGAGCGGTGCACGCTCCAGCCGAAGCCGTGCTGTTCGGCATGCTGGAATAGTAGATCTTCGAGGGTGTAGTAGAAGTTCTCGCCGGGCTGGCGCGGCTCGCTTTCGCGGAACGGGGTTTCCGCCTTGCCACTGCCGTAGTTCTCGAAAGCACCCAGGTAGTGCTTGGTGCCGGTGACCAGCGCCATGTGCTGAAGCGGCGCCTCGCTCAAGCCATCGCACAGGTGTCGCATCATCGCGCCGTTGGCTTCGACGTTCTCGCGCTCGGTATCGCGGCGCGTCCAGGTGCAGAAGAACACGTGCGTGATCGGTAGCCCCTGCAGCGCACTTTTGGTTGCCTCCGCATCGAGCAGATCGGCCGCTACCGGGATCACGCCTTCGTGCGGCAGTGGGCGGCGCGCCAGGCCATAGACGGTCCAGCCGTCGGCGAGCAACACATTGGCGAGGTTGTAGCCGGAGATGCCGGTCACGCCGACGATCAGTGCAGTACCTTTACGCATGGGGGAACTCCTCGGAAACAGCGTCCACCATAGCGATGCGGCCATGAAATCAGGGCGAACGCAGGCCTGATTTCACTACGAAATGAAGCGCGTTTGTAGAACGGATCATTGCTGTGCCGGGTTTGTGCGCGGTGTGCCGCGTGGCGGGTTTCGGCGCGTGTGGACGGTCGAGGCGCCAGCGGCGGCAGCGTGACGCGGATCGCTGGAAGCATCCGCGGTCCTGCTCACCTGCGCTCGGCCGCGTGCATCGGCTCAAATGCGGAAGCGAAGGTTGTGATGCAACGCTTCGAGCGGTTGCTTTGCCTGCAAGCTCTCGCGCCATCTTCCTACCCGGCAACACGCTGAACGCTGCTGCCCGTCGTGGCAGACGATCGTTACGTTGAGCAATGGATCGGCAACGCGCGGGCAATGGAGATGGACAATGCAACGCATGCGGTGAGGCCACTCGCTGGCGGCACCGTGGCGGTCGCAGCCGCGTTGCTGCTGGGCGTGGTGGCATGTGCCTGGTCACCGGCGGCACTGTCGCACACGGTCTACGGTAGTTGCCTGCTCATCGGCGCAGTCGGCCTTGCCGCGCTGCGCCGGTGGCCGCGGCGCTGGTTGTTGCTGAGCGCGGTGTGCGTGGCAGGATTTGGGCTGATGGGCTGGCAAGCGGCTGGAGTGCTGCGGGCGCAGCTACTGCCGGCCGATGAAGCGCGCGAATGGGTGGTGCAGGGCAGGGTGGCGGGCCTGCCCATCGCCGAGCCACGCCGCACGCGTTTCCAGTTGCGCCTGGCTGATGACCCGGCGCAGCCGCAAGCGCTGCGTGGCGCACTCCTGCAGGTGAGCTGGTACGACGACTTTGGTGCAGACACCATCGGCCCACGCTCCGCGTTGACGGCCGGCGCCACCTGGCAGCTGCGCCTGAAGCTGCGTGCGCCGCGCGGTCTGCGCAATCCGGGTGGTTTCGACGCCGAGCGACAGGCGCTGGCGCAACGCATTGCTGCAACCGGCTATGTGCGCATGCCCGCTGCGGCCAGGCAGGTGACGCCGGCCAGCGGCGTGGATGCATGGCGCGAGCGCATGTCGGCGCGCATCGGGCACAGCATCTCCGGGCCGGCGTCGCCTTACCTGCGTGCCTTGGCCTTGGGCGACACCCGCGGGCTCGACGATGCCGCGTGGGCGACCTTGCGTGCGACCGGGCTGAGTCACCTGATTGCGATCTCCGGCTTCCATGTCGGCCTGGTCGCCGCGTTCTGCGCGCTGCTTATCACTGCAGTCTGGCGCCTCTTGCCTGGCCTGGGAACGCGCGTGCCACGGCTGCATGCGGCTGCGGTGGCGGCGTTGCTTGGCGCCTCCTGCTATGCAGTGCTCGCCGGCCTTGCGCTACCAACGGTGCGCACCGTGTTAATGATCGCGGTGGTGGCGCTGGCCCGTGTGCTGCGTCGCCGCGCCAGCACTGCGCATATCCTGGCGCTGGCAATGTTGGCGGTGCTGCTGTGGGATCCGTTGAGCGTGTTGGTGGCCGGCTTCTGGCTCAGCTTCGCCGGGGTTGCGTGGCTGGTGTGGTGCCTGCCGGTTGACGATCGTTCGATGCTGCGCGGATTTCTGTCGGCGCAGGCGGTGGCGACCATTGGCCTGTTGCCGTTGACGGTCAGCTTGTTCGGGCAGGCGTCGCTGGTGGGGCCGCTGGCCAATCTGGTTGCGATCCCGTGGTGGACCTTCGTGGTGGTGCCGCTGGCCTTGCTTGGCACCGCGCTGGAAGCGGCCTGGCCGGGTGCGGGCGTCTGGGCCTGGCAGCTGGCCGGCTGGTGTTTCGAGCTGACCTGGCCCGCATTCGTCTGGCTTGGGCGCACCCAGGTGGCGTTGTGGTGGGTGCCCGAATCCGACGCCATTGCGCTCGTCGCGGCGCTGGTCGGCGCATTCTGGCTGCTGATGCCTCGGGGAACGCCGGCCAAATCAGTGGCGTTGCTGTTGTGGCTGCCGCTGCTGTGGCCGGACCGTGCCCTGCCCGAAGCCGGCGAGGCCGATCTGCAGGTGCTCGATGTCGGGCAGGGTCTGGCAGTGCTGGTGCGGACCCAGCGGCACGCCTTGCTGTTCGATACCGGCCCGGCGGTCCGTGATGGATTCGACGCTGGCGAACGGGTGGTGCTGCCGGCATTGCGGGCGTTGGGGCTCCGGCGGCTGGACGCCATCGTGCTCAGCCACGCCGATGCCGATCACGCCGGCGGCTACGCTGCGGTGCGCGCCGGATTGCCGGTGGCCGATACCCTCGCGCCGCCCGGCGCTCCGCTGGATGTGCGCCGCCGCTGCCAGGCCGGGCAGCACTGGGAGTGGGAGGGCGTCCGGTTCCGGTTCCTGCATCCCACCGCGGGCTTTCCCTACCTGCGCAACCAGTCCAGCTGCGTGCTGCTGGTGGAGACGCGCTACGGGCGTGCGCTGCTGCCAGGCGACATCGACAGCATCGTCGAACACCGCCTGCTGCATGCAGGGCAGGCGCAGCTGCGCGCCGATGTGGTGGTGGTGCCGCATCACGGCAGCGCCGATGGCTCGCATGCCGGCTTCGTGGCGGCCACCGCGGCGCGGCTTGCGCTGGTGTCCTCCGGGCATGGCAATCGTTTCGGCCACCCACGCGCAGACACCGTGCAGCGCTGGCAGGGCGCCGGTGCCGAGGTGCTGGATACCGCCGAGACCGGTGCGGTGCGGGTCTGGCTGGGCCGCGAGGGGCTGCAGGTCCGCGAGCGTCGCCGCTGGCAGCCACGGCTCTGGGATGCTGCGGAACGGCGGCGGTCGGCTGCTATCCTATCGGCCAGCGAATAGGCGGCCGCGTTGCCGGAGGAATCGAATCGTGTTGGAGCTGGTCAAGGCAGGCGGTTGGCCGATGGTGCCGTTGCTGTTGTTGGGCGTGATCGCGCTGGCGATCGTGCTGGAACGTCTGTGGACCCTGCGCCGCAACGAGGTGAGTCCGCCGGGTCTGGGCGAGGAAGTCCGCAACTGGGCCGCGCGCGGCAAGCTGGACCCCACCCATATCGAGTCGCTGCGCCGCAATTCGCCGCTGGGCGCCTTGCTGGCAGCCGCGCTGGATGTGCGTGGGCGTAGCCGTGACCTGATTCGTGAGCGCATCGAAGACACCGGCCGTCATGTGGTGCATCGCATGGAGCGCTATCTGAATGCATTGGGCACGATCGCCTCGGCGGGGCCGCTGCTTGGCCTGCTGGGCACCGTGGTCGGCATGATCCAGATGTTCCTGGGCATCCTCGATCACGGCGTGGGTGACGTGAACCAGCTGGCCGGCGGTATCGGCAAGGCGCTGGTGTGCACGGCCACCGGCATGATCATCGCGGTGCCGTCGTTGATGGCGCACCGGTTTTTCAAGGGGCGTATTGCCGGCTACATCATCGAGATGGAGCAGGAAGCGACCTTGCTGCTGGACACGATGGAAGGCCGCCCCGTGCCAGGCGGCACCGCAGCTGCGGCGTCCGTGCCGGCCGGCAACCCCGCCATGGCGAAGGGCTGACGGATGCGCATCGGCAGTGACCGAAGCCAGGACGAGCCACAGATCGACCTGGTGCCATTGATTGACGTCATCCTCGTCCTCATCATTTTCTTCGTGGTAACAACAACCTTCGACGCCCGCTCCACGCTGCAACTGCAGTTGCCCACTGCCAGCGACCAGAACACCAGTGCGCCGCCGCGTTCGCTGAGCGTGCTGGTCAATGCCGATGGACGCTATTTCATCAACGACCAGGAAGTGCTGCGGTCGGATGTGGATTCGCTCAAGCAGACCATTGCCCAGGTTGCCGGCGACGACCGCGAGCAGACCGTGCTGATGCGTGCCGACGCGCGCACGCCGTATCAAGCGGTGGTGACAGCGCAGGACGCGCTGGGCCAACTCGGTTTCCGCCGCATCGCCATTGCTACGGCGCCGGAAGCGGGCAAGAACGGAACGCGGCAGTGAAGACCATCAACGAGAACGTGCCACAGGTGTCGTCCTGGCAGACCTATCGGCGTCTGCTGGCATTCGCAAAACCGTACCGGCTGCTGTTGGTGGCCGCGTTGATCGCCGCATTGATCGAGGCCGCCGGGACCACAGGCTTTCTGGCCTTGATGAAGCCGATCACCGACGAGACCTTCATCTACAAGAACGCCGAAGTCAGCCGCTGGCTACCGGTGCAGATCATCCTGTTGTTCGTGATCCGCGGTGCGGCCGGTTACATCACCGACATGGCGATGGGCAAGTCTGCGCGCAGCATCGCGCGGGATCTACGCGTCAAGGTCATGTCCAAGTATCTGCGCCTGCCGGGCTCGCGCTTCGACTCCGAACCGGTGCCGTCGATGCTGATCCGCCTCGGCTCGGACTCGGATCAGGTCGCGCAAGCCGCTGTGGATGCCGTGAAGGTAATGATCCAGCAGTCGCTGCAGGTGATCGGCGCGTTGGCGCTGATGCTGTGGCATAGCTGGCAGGTTACGCTCACCATTCTGGTGCTGGCGCCGGTGCTTGCCTGGGTGATGGACAAGGTGGCGCGCCGTTATCGGCGGATCAGTCACAGCATCCAGGAGAGTGGGGCGCATCTGTTGCAGGCCGCCGACCAGACCTTGTCCAGCCATCAGGAGGTCAAGATCTACGGCGCGCAGCAAAGCGAGATGGAGCGTTACTCGGGCCTGGCCGACCGCAATCTCAGGCTGGCCATGAAGGTCGAATCCACGCGCGGCATTTCTACCGCCACCGTGCAGATGATCGGCGCGATCGGTCTGTCCGCGCTGTTGTTCGTGGCTGGCGCGCAGGCACTGGCCGGGCGCCTGACGGCCGGCGATTTTGTGGTGTTGATGACCTCGATGCTGACGATCATTCCGGGCCTCAAGCAGCTCACCAATGTGCAGAACATGGTGCAGCGCGGCCTGGCGTCTGCCGAACGCCTGTTTTCGGTGCTAGATAGCCCTGACGAGCCCGACCAGGGCCAGGTGCCGCTGCCGCGCGCCAAGGGATTGATCGAATTCCGCGATGTCACCGCGCGCTATCCGGGGCAGGCCAATCCTGCGTTGGCCGATGTCAGCTTCGTGGCACAGCCGGGCACCGTCACGGCGATCGTCGGCCGCTCCGGCAGCGGCAAATCCAGCCTGATCAAGCTGATTCCACGCTTTTACGAGGCCGAGTCCGGGCAGATCCTGCTCGACGGTCACCCGGTGCAGGCCTATGCACTGGCCGATCTGCGCCGCCAGATTGCCCTGGTTGGCCAACAGGTGATGCTGTTCGACGGCAGCATTGCCGAAAACGTGGCATACGGCGAAATGCGCCAGTGCGATGCGGGGCAACTGGAGCGCGCCATCCAGGGTGCAAATGCGATGGAGTTTGTCGCGCAGCTGCCAGAGGGCCTGCAGTCGCACGTGGGTACCAAGGGCGGGCGCCTGTCCGGCGGCCAGCGCCAGCGTCTGGCGATCGCACGCGCGATGCTCAAGGACGCGCCGATCCTGATTCTGGACGAGGCGACCGCCGCACTCGACAACGAATCCGAGCGGCTGGTGCAGGACGCCTTGCACAAGTTGATGCCGGACCGCACCACCTTGGTGATCGCGCACCGGTTGTCGACGATCGAGCATGCCGACCAGGTGCTGGTGATGGACCAGGGCCGCATCGTCGAACGCGGTACGCATCAGGAACTGCTCGCGCTGGGCGGGCTGTACTCGCACCTGCACGGCATGCAGTTTCGCGAACGTCAGGCATGAGCAAGCGCGGCGCCCGCACGCCGGGCTACTGGTATGACAACACGCCCATCCCGCTGCCGGCCCGCATGCTTGCGCCGGTGTATGGCGCGGTCACCGCAATGCGCCGCAGCCTGTATCGGCGCGGCTGGTTGAAGCGCCATGGCGTGCCGGTCCCGGTGGTGGTGATCGGCAACGTCACCGCTGGCGGCACCGGCAAGACGCCACTCACCATTACCTTGGTCAGCCGGCTGCAACAGGCCGGCTGGACCCCGGGTGTCGCCAGCCGTGGTTACGGCCGCGATGACGCCGGGACTGCGCGCTGGGTCGATGCGGACACGCCAGTAGCGCTCGGCGGCGACGAACCGGTGCTGATCGCCTGGAAAACCGGCGCGCGCGTGCGCGTGGACACTGATCGTCTGGCCGCGGCGCGTGCCCTGGTCGAGGCCGGCTGCGACATCATCGTGTGCGACGACGGGCTGCAGCATTACCGGCTGGCACGCGATGTCGAAATTGAAGTTGTCGACGGCCACCGCCGTTATGGCAACGGACGCATGCTGCCCGCCGGGCCATTGCGCGAACCCGCAGCGCGTGCGCGCGAGTGCGATTTCCGCGTGGTGAATCTGGGCCAGGGCAGCGATGCAGTGGTACCGGCGGTCGCCACGCCAGTGGCCGATACCGATGCCGGGTTCGGCGAATGGCAGATGCGTCTGAGCATCGACAGCGTGCAGCCCATGGATGGCAAACGTGCACGGCCACTTGCCTCGCTGGCTGGGCAACGCGTGCATGCCGTGGCCGGGATTGCGCACCCGGAGCGGTTTTTCGCGATGCTGCGCGCACGCGGCATCGGCGTGGTGCCGCATGCGTTTCCCGATCATCATGTGTACCGCGCGCAGGACTTCAGCTTCGGCAGCCGCCTGCCGGTGCTGATGACCGAAAAGGACGCGGTGAAGTGCCGGCCCTTCGCCGACGAGTGGCTGTACAGCGTGCCGCTGAAGGCGGAGCTGCCGGCGGCCTTCTGGGTGAGTCTGCTCGATCGCCTCGGCAAGCTGGCCAGCCGCCATCCCGATGCCTGAGGGTGTCGGCAGCGCCTTGGCAGCAACGAAGTAGGGTCGGTCGATGCAGCCTCCATCCTTTCCAACCAGCGAGGACACCGTGCAACCAGTTTCTGCAGCGTCTTCCATCGCGTCGGACGACGCATCCAGCGCCTTCGTGGTGGCCGTCCCGGCGCGCTATGCCTCCACCCGGTTGCCCGGCAAACCGCTGCAGCTGATCGGCGATCGCCCCATGATCCAGCACGTGGCCGAGCGTGCGCTGGCGGCCGGTGCCCGCGAGGTCTGGGTGGCCACCGACGACGCGCGCATTGCCGAGGCCATCCAGGGCCTGGCCGGCGTGCGCGTGGCGATGACCAGCAGCGTGCACCTGTCCGGTACCGACCGGCTGGCCGAGTGCGCGCGCATTGCCGGCTGGGATGCGGCCACCTGCGTGGTGAACCTGCAGGGCGACGAACCGTTCGCACCGGCTGCCGGCATTCGTGCAGTGGCCCAGGTGCTGCAACGCTCCGGCGCGGAGATGGCCACGCTCGCCGCGCCGGTGGATAGCGCGCACGACCTGTTCGATCCCAACGTCGTGAAGCTGGTGCGCAACGCCCATGGCGATGCGTTGTACTTCAGCCGTGCGCCGATTCCGTGGCATCGCGACAGTTTTGCCAGCCAGCGCGATGCGGTACCGGCCGGCAATCACTGGCTGCGGCATATCGGCATCTACGCCTACCGCGCCGGGTTTCTGCAGCAGTTCGCAGCCATGCCGCCGAGCACGCTGGAGCGCATCGAATCGCTGGAGCAGCTGCGTGTGCTGGAAGCCGGCTACCGCATCGCGGTGGCGCTGACGCCTGAGCAGTTCCCACCCGGCATCGATACGCCGGAAGACTTGCAGCGCGCGCAAGCGCAACTGGCGTCTGCATGAGGCTGTTGGTCGTCTGCCTGGGCAATATCTGTCGCTCGCCGATGGGCGAGGGCGCCTTGCGCGCGCGTCTGGACGCCTCACCGCTGGCACGCCGTGTGGAAGTGGATTCGGCCGGCACCGGCGATTGGCATGCCGGTGAACCACCGGATGCCCGTGCCATCCGCTGCGCACGCGGTCACGACGTGGATATCTCAGGATTGCGCGCGCGTCAGGTGCAGCTGGCCGATTTCGAACGCTTCGATTGGCTGCTGTGTGCGGACGCGAGCAATCTGCGCGATCTGCAGCGGCTTGCACCCGCATCGCTGCGCGACAAGGTTGCGCTGTGGTTGCCGTGGGCCGGCGTGGATGAGCGCAGCGATATCCCCGACCCGTACACCGGCGGCAAGCAGGCGTTCGAACTGGCCTGGCGGCTGGTCGATACCGCCGCGCGCCAGACCGTGGCCAGACTCACCCGCGGCTGACCGGGCTTGGGCATAATCACTGCATGACTGCCCAGCTCACCCAGGAACTGCCGGAATTTCCCACCTGGCTCAACGCCAGGCCCTCCACCTTGCAGGAGCATCGCGGCCGCGCGCTCGTGCTGGCGTTCGTCAATGCCAGCTCGGTGTGGTGCGCGGAGCGGCTGGCCGAGCTTGCGCACTGGCAGGCGCGCAGCCCCGGCCGGCTGCAGGTGATCGTGGTGCAGGTGCCGCGCTTCGATAGCGAACGCATGCCGCAGCGCTCGCTCAAGCAGTTGCGTGGGCATGGCGTCAGTGCGCCAATCCTGCTCGACAAGGACTGGGAAACCTGGCGCCGTTTCGGAATCGAATCCTGGCCCACCCTGGTGTTGCTCGACGCCTATGGCCGCGAGCGGCAGCGGCTGGTCGGTGTCACCGGCGATCTCGACAAGGCACTGGCCGCGTTGTGCGAAGGCCAGCAGCCGCCATCCGATGCCGATCTGCACGGCGTGGCTGAGCGCGACCCCGAGCCGCGCCTGGCGTTGCGCTTCCCCACCGGCCTGGCGGCGACCGAAGACCGGCTGTACATCGCCGACACCGGGCACCACCGCATTCTCGAATGCACCCACAGCGGCCGCGTGCTGCGTCAGTTCGGCCACGGCAATGCCGACCTTATCGATGGCGGCGTGGGCGAAGCGGCATTTCGACGCCCGCAGGGCCTGGCGCTCGAGCGCGAAGAACTCTATGTGGCTGATACGGGCAACCATGCCTTGCGGCGAATCAACCTGCGCAGCGGCCAGGTCGACACGTTGTGTGGCACCGGGCGCAGCGGTGAGCCGGTCGAAGGCCCGCTCGCCAGTGCGGGCGCGTCGCCGCTGAATTATCCGCAAGGACTTGCGGTTGCCGATAACCAGCTGTTGATCGCGATGGCCGGCGACAACCGCATCTGGAGCTATCACCTAGGCCGCGCCGCGCTGACCGCGCGCGCCGGCACCGGCTCCCTTGAAATCCGCGACGGCAGCGGCCATCTCGCTGCTTTCGCACAGCCGGCAGGCCTGGCTGCGGTCCAGCAGGTGGCTTACGTCTGCGATGGGCTGGGGTCGTCGATCCGCACCATGCAATTGCGTGGTGACCTGGTGCAGACCCTGGTTGGTGGGCAGGGCACCTGGCAGTTCGGTGAAGACGATGGCCCACGCAGTACCGCACGCCTGCAGTTTCCGCAGGCAATCGCACTGGCCGCCGATTCGCCGATGCTGTGGGTGGCCGACACCGGCAATGGTCGGCTGCGCTGCCTGCGCCTGGGCGGCGGCGAGCTGACCACGGTCGCCCTGCCGCGGCGCCTGCATGGCCCGGCCGGGCTGGCCGTTGCCGGCGGCGCGGTGTGGATCGCCGAAACCGACGCGCACGCCGTGCTGCGTTACGACCTGGCAACAGGCGCATTGAGTGATGTTTCGATAGACGAATGAGCGCAAGGCCACAAGCTGATTTCGACGGGAAGGCCTTCGCCGCCCGCCTGAGCACCGCACCCGGTGTCTACCGCATGTACGCGGCCGACGACAGCCTGCTGTATGTCGGCAAGGCCGGCGCGTTGCGTAAGCGCGTGGGCAGCTATTTCAATGGCACGCCCAAGAACGCACGCCTGACTTCGATGCTGTCGCAGGTCGCGCGCATGGACGTGACCGTCACCCGCAGCGAGGCCGAAGCGCTGCTGCTGGAAAACCAGCTGATCAAGTCGTTGTCGCCGCGCTACAACGTGTCCCTGCGCGACGACAAAAGCTATCCCTACGTGTTGCTGACCCGCGAAGACTGGCCGCGCATTGCGCTGCACCGTGGTCCGCGCGCGGTGAACGGGCGCTACTTCGGCCCGTATGCCGGCGTCACCGCCGTGCGCGAAACGCTCAACCTGATGCACAAGTTGTTCAAGCTGCGCAGCTGCGAGGACAGCGTGTTCCGCAATCGCTCGCGGCCGTGCCTGCAGTACCAGATCGGGCGCTGCAGTGCGCCGTGCGTGGATCTGGTGGCGGCGCAGGATTACCAAGAAGCGGTGCGTCGCGCCACCATGTTCCTGGAAGGCAAGAGCGACCAGCTCGGCGAAGAAATCATGCACTCGATGCAGCAGGCCAGCGAGGCGCTCGAATTCGAGCGTGCCGCCCGTCTGCGCGATCTGCTCTCCTCGCTGCGCAGCATGCAGAACCGCCAGTACGTGGACGGGCGCGCCGCCGATCTGGACGTGCTGGCGTGCGCCACGCAATCCAGCCAGGCCTGCGTGCTGCTGCTCAGTTTCCGCGACGGGCGCAACCTGGGCACGCGTTCGTTCTTTCCCAAGACCAACGGCGAAGACAGCGCCGAGGAAATCCTGGCCGCGTTCGTGTCGCAGTACTACGCCGAACATGCACCGCCGCGCGAGATTCTGCTGGACCGCGAGATCCCCGACGCCGAGCTGATCGAGGCGGCATTGAGTGCCGCGGCCGAACACAAGGTCGCGCTGAAGTGGAACGTGCGTGGCGAACGCGCCGGCTACCTGTTGCTGGCCAGCCGCAACGCACAGCTGACCCTGGTCACCGAACTCACCAGCCAGAGCGCGCAGCACGCGCGCAGCGAAGCCTTGCGCGAAATGCTTGGCCTGGCCGAGCAGGTCAAGCGTGTGGAATGCTTCGACATCAGCCACACCATGGGCGAAGCCACGGTGGCCTCGTGCGTGGTCTTCGATGCCAGCGGCCCGGTGCGCGGGCAGTACCGGCGCTTCAACATTTCCGGCATCACCCCCGGCGACGACTACGCCGCCATGCGCCAGGCGATCGAGCGCCGGTTCCGTCGCGCGGTGGAAGAAAACGGCGTGCTGCCCGACGTGTTGCTGATCGATGGCGGCGCCGGCCAGTTGGCGCAGGCCCAGGCCGCATTGGCCGACCTAGGCATCGAGAATGTGTTGCTGGTCGGCGTGGCCAAGGGCGAAGAGCGCAGGGCAGGGCACGAAGCGCTGATCCTGGCCGATGGCCGCGAGCTGCGCCCCGGCGCCGCATCGCCCGCACTGCAATTCATTCAGCAGGTTCGCGACGAAGCGCACCGTTTTGCCATCACCGGCCACCGTGGACGCCGCCAGAAAGCACGCATGACCAGCAAGCTGGAAGATATCCCCGGCATCGGGCCACGCCGGCGCGCCAGCCTGCTCAAGCATTTCGGCGGCCTGGTCGGTCTCAAGGCGGCCGGCGAAGCGGAGATTGCACGGGTGGAGGGGGTCAATGCCGCACTCGCCGCGCGAATCTACGCTAACCTGCACGGGCTGGCGCTCCCCGATGCGGCAGGCGAGTCGAGTCCGTAATGAAGTTGACCATCCCCACGTGGCTGACACTGCTGAGGATCGTGATGATCCCGGTGTTGGTCGTGGTGTTCTACCTGCCGTACAAGTGGACCAATTTCGCCTCGGCCGGTGTGTTTGCCCTGGCCGCCATCACCGACTGGCTGGATGGCTGGGTCGCGCGGCGTTACCACCAGTATTCGGCGTTTGGCGCATTTCTGGACCCGGTGGCCGACAAGTTGATGGTCGCCGTGGCGTTGTTCCTCATCGTGCAAGGGCATCCCACGCCGTGGATGGCGTTCTGGGCGGCGGTCATCGTGGGGCGCGAAATCGCGGTGTCTGCATTGCGCGAGTGGATGGCCGAGATCGGCCAGCGTGCCAAGGTGCGCGTGGCGATGATCGGCAAGGTCAAGACCACCGCACAGATGGTCGCGTTGCTCTGTTTGCTGTATTCGGTCACGCCGGGGCAGATGCCCACGCATGAAATCTGGCTGGGCAACCTGATCTTCCAGGCGGGGTACTGGACCCTGGCAATCGCCGCATTGCTGACGTTGTGGTCGGGTTTCCAGTATCTGCAGGCCGCATGGCCAAGTTTGCGTGCCGATGAAAAGGCCGCGATTACCAACAAACCGAAAAAAGTCGAAAGCAACAGTTGACAGCTATCCCGTTCACTGTAAAATTTCGCCTCCCAAGCGGGAATAGCTCAGTTGGTAGAGCGCAACCTTGCCAAGGTTGAGGTCGCGAGTTCGAGTCTCGTTTCCCGCTCCAAGATGTAAACGCGGCCCCGTGCGCGGGGTCGTGTTGTTTCAGGGCAGGATGCCTTGGGTTTGATGTTTCGGCCTGGTGGTAGAGTGGTTATGCAGCGGACTGCAAATCCGCGTACGCCGGTTCAATTCCGGCCCAGGCCTCCACATCGTGTGTGTTTTCCCTGCCTCCGACGCGGTGACAGGGCTAGCGCAAAACGGTGACAAGCTGTAGAATATCGCTCCACGCGGGAATAGCTCAGTTGGTAGAGCGCAACCTTGCCAAGGTTGAGGTCGCGAGTTCGAGTCTCGTTTCCCGCTCCAAATTCAAGCCATGGACTTTACAGTCCATGGCTTTTTTATTTGGGTTGCACGTGGCGTGGATGAGCTGCATGTCGTGCAGCGATGGTCGGGCAACTGAATGCTGCGGGATCTAAAATTCACTGCGCCGCCCACTGGCACCGTATGAGCGATGCGCCAGTTGCTGTGCAAGCTGGCTGCACCACACGCTGACAGCGCTGCAGGGCGAATGTGATTTCAGCGGGCGTGCCAGTCCCTGCGCCACGGGATGGCAGATTGATTCTGATCAAGGTGCCTCTGTCGCAGGTACGGCATGCTGCGCGCATGGAACCCGATATCGCTGCCGCGCATGCCCGTTGGAACTTCGATCAAGCGTTGTTGCAACGCTACGACCGCCCAGGCCCGCGCTACACCTCCTATCCCACTGCGCCGCACTTCCAGTCCGGGTTTGGTGCCACGGAGTTGCAGGCGGCGTTCTTGCGCGCGCAGGAGCAGCGCCCTGGGCGCGCCTTATCGCTGTACGTGCATGTGCCGTTTTGCAGCAGTCCCTGTTTCTACTGCGGCTGCAATCGGATCATCACGCGCGACGCGAGCAAGGGGCAGGCCTATGTCGCGCGGCTGCTCCGCGAGGCGACCAGCGTCGCCGAGCATCTGGAGCGCGGTCGAACGGTCGTGCAACTGCATCTAGGTGGCGGGACGCCCAATTTTCTCTCGCCTGCGCTGCTGGGCGACTTGCTCGATGGCCTGCGCCGCATCTTCCGTTTCAGCACCGATGCCGGTCGCGACATCTCGATCGAACTGGATCCTCGCGCTGCTCAATCAGGCGACATTGCCGCGCTGGCGCAGCTGGGATTCAACCGGGTCAGCTTAGGCATCCAGGATTTCGATCCGGACGTGCAGGCGGCGATCAATCGCCGTCAAGGCGAGCAGGAGACATTGGAACTCATCGATGCATGTCGGCAGGCAGGCATCGCCTCGGTGAACGTGGATCTGGTCTACGGTTTGCCGCGGCAGACGCAGGCGGGCTTCGCGCGTACGCTGAACCGCGTACTGGCGGCGCGACCAGATCGGTTGGCGATCTACGGGTATGCGCACCTGCCGCATGTGTTCAAGGCGCAGCGGCAGATCGATGTCCAGGAGTTGCCTTCCGCGCAGGACAGGCTGGCGCTGCTCGGGCTCGCCGTACGTACGTTGTCGGCGGCGGGCTACCAGTACATCGGCATGGATCACTTCGCGCTTCCCAGCGAAGACCTGGCGATCGCGCAACGGCGCGGCGATCTGCAGCGCAATTTCATGGGCTACACCACGCATGCCGATACCGATCTGATCGGCTTGGGCGTCAGTGCGATTAGCCATGTTGGCGACACCTACAGCCAGAATCCACGCGAACTGGCTGCGTGGGAAGCAGCGGTCGATCGCGGTGCCTTGCCCGTGTGCCGCGGGATGCAACTGAGTGCAGACGACCTGCTGCGCGCGGAGGTCATCCAGGCCTTACTGTGCTGCGGACGTGTGGATCTGGCTGCCGTGGCGCAACGCCATCAGTGCGATGCGCGGCAATGCTTCGATGACGCGTTGGCTGCGCTGGAGGTGCTTGCCGCCGATGGCCTGGTGGAGGTGCGCGGCCTGTGCGTTGATGTCACCGCAACAGGGTGGCCGCTGGTCCGCCTGGCTGCCATGTGCTTTGACCGCTATCTGCAACCTGTGGGGCAGGCCGTGCGCTACTCGAAAGCGATCTGATGGAGCGTGCGATAGGTGTGCCCGGGGCGGGGGTCGAACCCGCATAGCCTTGCGGCTGAGGGATTTTAAGTCCCTTGCGTCTACCAATTTCGCCACCCGGGCAGACCGATAGCGTGCCTGATTGCGGGGCGATTGTGAATCTCCATCGCGTGCAGAGCGGCTGACCGGGCGGTTGCCGGCTGCGCTATGCTGCCGCCGCACTGGCGCGCGGTGCCGTGCCGCGCATGATCGAAGGAACCGCATGTCCCGCACCCCGCCGTTCGACCCGCTTCAGGCGCGTATCGCCGTCATCGGCCTGGGCTACGTTGGCCTGCCGCTGGCCGTCGCGTTCGGTGAGCGGCGCGACACGCTGGGCTTCGATATCGATGCGCAGCGCGTGGCGCAGTTGCAGCAGGGCCACGATGCCACGCTGGAACTGGACGATGCAGAGCTCGCCGCTGCACGGCAGTTACGCTACACCGCCGACGCTGCAGAACTTGCGGGCTGCACGATCTTCATCGTCACCGTACCCACGCCCATCGACAGTTTCGAACAGCCGGACCTCGAACCATTGCGCAGTGCCACCGCGTTGATTGCCGCTGCGCTCAAGCCAGGCGATCTGGTGATCTACGAATCGACCGTGTACCCCGGCACCACCGAAGAAGTCTGCGTGCCGCTGCTCGAAGAAGCCTCCGGGCTGCGGTTCAACGCCGATTTCTTCTGTGGCTACAGCCCCGAGCGCGTCAACCCGGGTGACCGGCAGCGGCGGCTGCGCGACATTCGCAAGATCACCTCCGGCTCCACACCCGACGCCGCGGACGCGGTGGATGCGCTCTACGCCAGCATCATCACGGCCGGCACGTGGCGCGCTGGATCGATCCGCGTAGCCGAAGCGGCCAAGGTGGTGGAGAACATCCAGCGCGACGTCAACATTGCGCTGGTCAACGAGCTGGCGCTGATTTTCGACAAGCTCGGCATCGACACGCTCGATGTGCTCGAAGCCGCCGGCACCAAGTGGAATTTCCTCCCATTCCGGCCCGGTCTGGTCGGCGGGCATTGCATCGGTGTGGACCCGTATTACCTGCTGCACAAATCCGAGAGCGTGGGTTACCACCCGGACCTGATCCACACTGCGCGGCAGGTGAACAATCGCGTTGGCCGCCACGTGGCTGAGCGCGTTTGCAGCTTGCTCGCGGCGCAAGGGATTGCACCACCGCAGGCGCGAGTGCTGGTGCTCGGCGCCACCTTCAAGGAGAACTGCCCGGATCTGCGCAACAGCCGTGCCCTGGAACTGGTGCAGCTGCTGCAGGCCGCCGGCGCGCAGGTCGATACCTGCGACCCGTGGGCCGATCCCGAAGACGCGCTGCGCCACGGCGGCGTGCAGCTGTGCGAGACGCCGGAAGAGGGCGCCTACGATGCCGTGGTCCTGGCGGTGGCGCACGCGCAGTACCGCGACTACGATGCGCAGCGCATCGCCGCACTCGGCAAGCCGGGCGCGGTGTTCTATGACGTCAAATCGGTGTGGCCGCGCGCGTCGATCAACGCTCGGCTGTAGCGCCGCGTTGCAGCCACTGCACCGCGCCCTGCGCCGCGCGCAGGCCGCTGGCAAAGCACGCCGTCAGCAGATAACCGCCGGTCGGGGCTTCCCAGTCGAGCATTTCGCCGGCGCAGAACACCCCCGGTTGCGCACGCGCCATCAGCTGCGCATCCAGTGCCTCCAGACGTACGCCGCCGGCCGTGCTGATGGCTTCCGCCAACGGCCGTGGCCGCAGCAGACGCAGCGGGAGCTGTTTGAGCGTCTGCGCGACGCGAATGAGGTCATCACCGGCCTGCTTGCCCAAGTGTTCGAACAGCAGCGCGGTCTTGACGCCATCGATGCCGGTCTGGCGGCGCAGGTGCTCGCTGAAACTGCGCCCGTTGCGCGGTTTTTGCAGATCAACCTGCAGGCGCTCCAATGTGCGACCGGGAACTAGGTCGAGCCAGAGCGTCGTAGTGCCGTATGTCTGGATCTGCGTGCGCAGGTCCGCCGACAGCGCATAGATCAGGCTGCCCTCGATTCCCGTTGCGGTGATCACGCATTCGCCCTGCAGCGCCTGTGTCGCACCATCGCGCCCTTGCCACTGGGCAACCACCGCCTTCAGTGGCGCACCGGCGTGGCGCTGCACGAAATGCGGCGTCCATGCGATGTCGAAGCCGCAATTGGCCGGCTGCAGTGGTGCCACCGCGATGTCGCGCTGCTCCAGGACGGGTGTCCATTGCCCATCCGATCCCAGCTGTGGCCAGCTGCCACCACCCAGCGCCAGGATCACCGCATCGGCCGCGAATGCCTGCTCGCCGGTTGGTGTGGCGAAGCGCAGCGCACCACCGTCATCCCAGCCGAGCCAACGATGCTGCACATGGAAACTCACACCCTGTTCTTTGAGTCGTCGCACCCAGCCGCGCAGCAGTGGAGCGGCCTTGCGGTCCATCGGAAATACGCGGCCAGAACTTCCAACATAGGTCTCCACGTCCAGGTCGCGCGCCCACGCGCGTAGTGCCTCGGCGTCGAACGCCTGCAGCCAATGCCCAACCGCGGTGCTGCGTTCGCGATAGCGCTGTGCGAAGACAGGCGGCGGATCGGAGTGGGTCAGGTTCAAGCCGCCCTTGCCGGCGATCAGGAACTTGCGCCCGACCGACCCCTTCGCTTCATAAAGATCCACCGCAAGCCCGGCGGCGCGCGCGACCTCGGCCGCCATCAGGCCGGCCGGGCCGCCACCAATCACCGCGAGTCGCGGCGTGTTTCCATCAGTCATGAGGTGCGTGCTCAGCGCGGCTGCACGCCAAGCAATTCGACGTCGAACACCAGCGAGGCGCCCGGTGGAATCACGCCACCGGCACCTTTGTCGCCGTAACCGAACTCCGGCGGGATCATCAAGGTCCGCTTGCCGCCGACGCGCATGCCGGCCACACCCTCATCCCAGCCGCGGATGACCTGGCGGCCACCCAGCACGAACTGGAACGGCTCGGCGCGATCCAGCGAGCTGTCGAACTTTTTGCCGTGTTTGTCGGCCGCCTTCTCGTCGTATAGCCAGCCGGTGTAGTGCACGGTGACAAGCGCATTGGGCGTGGCTTCGGCGCCAGTGCCGACGGTGCGATCGATCCGCTCGAACGCGGCGATGGTGCCACCGGACGGGGGCAGGGCAGGGGCGCAGCTCGCCAGCAACAGGGCGGCGCAAAGCGTCAAAAAGAGGCGCATGGCGTGATCCACAGGAGTGAGGCACGCATTATCGCACCTGGCTCCCGCTATCATCGCGTCATGGCGAAACTGCTGCTCAACCTACGCAATGTCCCCGACGACGAAGCCGACGACGTGCGGGCACTGATGCGCGACAACCTGGTGCAGACCTACGAAACGCGCCCCAGCAATTGGGGCATTTCCGCGGGCGGCATCTGGCTTAGCGAGAATGCGGACTATCCGCGTGCCAAGGCACTGATGGATGCGTACCAGGCCCGGCGCGGCGCCGATGCGCGTGCACAGCGGCAGCAGGCGCTGGCGTCGGGGACTGCGGAAACCTTTGGCGCGTTGTTGCGGCGGCGGCCATTGTTCGTGCTGGCTACCCTGGTCGGCATGTTGGTGATCGCCTCGCTGGTATTGCTGCCGTTTTTGCTGTTGCGCGGATAACCCGCCGCAGCGGATCGGGCTTAAAATGGCGCCATGATCACCAATGCCGCTGCCTATCAGTTCGCCCCGATCCACGACCCGCAACAGCTGGCGGACAGCGTGCTGGAGCGCGCACAGCAGCATGCGCTGAAGGGTTCGGTGCTGGTGGCCGAAGAAGGCATCAACCTGTTTCTGGCCGGCGATGCCGAGCAGATCGCAGGCTTCTATGCCTGGCTGCATGCAGATGCACGCTTTGCACAGATGCGCGTGAAATACAGCCATAGCGCCGAGCAACCGTTCGCGCGGCTCAAGGTCAAGGTCAAGCCGGAAATCATCAGCTTCCGCCGCGATGATGCCTCGCCGCTGCAAGGCCGCGCGCCGTCGGTCGCGCCTGCAATGCTACGGAAATGGATGCAGCAGGGGCACGATGATCACGGTCGCCCGCTGGTGCTGCTGGATACCCGTAACGCCCAGGAAGTGGCCTATGGCACGTTCCAGGGCGCACTCACGTTGCCGATCGACAAGTTCACCGAACTGCCCGAGGCATTGCAGCCGCACCGTGCAGCGCTCGCCGATGCCACGGTGGTGAGCTTCTGCACCGGCGGCATCCGCTGCGAAAAGGCTGCGCTGTGGATGCATGCCGAGGGCATGGACAACGTGCTGCAGCTGGATGGCGGCATCCTTGGGTACTTCGAGGATGTCGGTGGCGAGGGCTATGACGGCCGATGCTTCGTGTTCGATGAGCGCGTCGCCCTCGATGCGGAACTCCGTCCGTTGGTCGATGGCGCAGCGTGCGCAGACGCAGGGAAAATCTGACCGGGCACGACTGTATTGCCCGATGTCTGTAACGCGAGCGTCACGGCACGATGCTGGTCACGTGGAGCGCGGCGCAGCACGCGTTGAGCGCGGGTTCGCCGGGATCTGGCGCAGTACACGCGTCTAACTTACACGTAATACGTCGCATCGAGCTTGCCCTGAATTATTCACGGAGCTAGGCTGCACCAGCCAGCCGCACAGCGAGGACTACACGGATGACAATCAGAGTTTTTCTGATCGACGATCATGCACTCGTGCGTACCGGCATGAAGATGATCCTGTCCAAGGAAGTGGACATCGAAGTGGTGGGCGAAGCAGAGAGTGGGGAAGCGGCGTTGCCGCAGATTCGCCAGCTCAAGCCGGGCATCGTGTTATGCGATCTGCATCTGCCGGGAGTCAGCGGGCTGGAGATCACCGAGCGCATCGTCAAAGGCGACTACGGCACGCGGGTCATCATCGTGTCGGTGCTGGAAGATGGCCCGCTGCCCAAGCGGTTGCTCGAAGCCGGCGCGTCCGGCTATGTAGGCAAGGGCGGCGACGCGCACGAGTTGCTGCGCGCCGTGCGTGAAGTTGCGCTGGGCCGTCGTTATCTCGGCAACACCATCGCGCAGAACCTTGCGCTCTCCAACCTGGAAGGCGGCGGTTCGCCCTTCGATGCGCTGTCGCCACGTGAGCTTGAGGTCGCGCTGCTGCTGACGCAGGGCCTGCGCCAGGAAGACATCGCCAAGCGCCTGAATCTCAGCGCCAAGACCATCAACACCCACAAGGCGCGCCTGTTCGAAAAGGTCGGCATCCAGGACAACATCGCCCTGGCGCGCCTGGCCAATCAATACGGCCTGACCGATCCCGCACGTACGCTGTGAGCGCTTGCCGCCGCTGAGGTGATGCGGTGTCGTCGCGGTGTCTGGCTGATCAATCGAGAGGCTATTCGTGGCGCGTCACTTAGGTGGTCGCGTTGCGTTGGAACACGCGTGCCTTATGAAAAGTCATTGAGAGATGGGCTGACGTGTTCCTGTGCTGGTACGAGTGGTAGAGCGGTGGTTGTGCTCTGCGCTTAGCGTCCTGGAAGCGCTGTCGTTCTGTGGAGCGACAGGGCTTTGGAGCGGCAGACGCGTAAAGCCGCAGATCTATTGATCGAATGCTCACCGATGCGGTGACGATGCAGGTACTCGCCGACCTGATCACAGCGCTGAATTTCTGTTTTTTCAATGTGGCAACGGCGACGTGGTGTCTCGAGGCGCTCATGGCGCGGTCTGATCGAAGCGGCAATGGGCAATAAGTGTCGACGTTTGAAATTCGCGTACCAGGCAGCTGCAACCTCCATGCAGTTCGCGACTGTCAATTGATGACACAAAAAAAAGCGGCCCGAAGGCCGCTTTTTCTGTCGCCACTATCCAGGTTTCCCAGGACAGCGCCAGTCACGCGTAACGATCAGTGATCGCTACGCGGCTTGTTGGCATCGTCTTTCGATGCTGCAGCCTCGGTGTCGTCCTTGTCATCCGCTGCAGCAGCAGACGGTGCTGCCGGCGTGGACGCTTCTTCCGACACGACCACCGTCGGCTGCCGTGCCTCTGCGGGTTGCTGCGCAGCCACGGGTGCCGCAGCAGCGGCCGGCGTGGAGTGCTCAGATACCTTGGCTGCCGGAGCAGTCTCGACCTGAGCCTGCGGAGCTGCCGCTTGCGGCGATTGCGGAGCCAACGCGTCGAGCAGGGTGGTCTGCACTGGTGCGTAGGGCTTGCGCGCCGGCGCTGCTGGCGCGGTGTCGGTGGCCGGCTGCGCAACCGCGGCGGTCGAGGTCACTGCGACATCCACGTCCTTGCCGGCCGTGCTGGACGGTTCGGCATGCGGTGCGGTGACCGTGACCACGGCAGCTTCGGCCGGCGCAACGGGCGCCGGCGTGACCTGCGCTGCAGGCGACGGCTCAACTGACGCTGTCGCGGCAGGCTGCTTCGGTGCTGCAGGCTGCACCGGGGAGACCGGGGCAGTCACTTCAGGACGAACGCTTTGCACCGCAGCCGGAGCCGGAGCCGCTGCCTCCGGAGCAACACGCGGGGCGTCCTGCACGGGAGCGCGCTGCTGCTCCTGTGCCGGCGCAGCCTCGATCGATGCCGAAGCGGCGTGCGGTGCTGCAGCGGGTTCCTGCGACGCTGCCTGCGAGGATCCCGCCTGCGACGACACGGCGGCTTCGGGCGAAGCAACCGGTGCCGACTGCGCGGTGATCACCGGCTGCTGCGGGGTAGTCGGTGCGCTGTCGACCGACGGTGCAGCTGTCGCTGCCATATCAGCCGGCGGCCGCGTTTCGGCTCGCTCCTTCGGCACCGGACGTGGCGTCACCGGCGTCTGCTGCTCCGGGCTGCGCTCAACCTTTGCTTCGGCCCGAGCGGGCGGGTTGCCGGCATCGTCATCGAAATCGAACTCGGGCTGCCCGGCGCGTGGCGCGGACGACGTCGGTGCTGGCGTACCGGCATCGTCGTTGTCGCTATCCAGATCACCGTCGGCATCACCGTCCAGATCGTCGGACTCAAGACCATCCACTCCGGTCCCACCTTCACCCGTGGCGCCTGCACCACGACGACGGCGGCGACCACCACGACGGCCGCGACGGCGACGGCTTCCGCCCTCGCCATTGGCGCCGTCATCGCCTGCCGGTGCGTCCTGGGCATGGCCCTCGGCGGCGGCATCGGCAGTTGCCTCGGAGGCGGCAGGCGTCACCGTCACGTCGACCGGATGTGCGGCGTCGGTCTCGTGCGCTGGCACTGTCCTCGACACCGGCGTGGCGGTATCGGCAATGGCCGCTGCCACGCTTGCGGTGGTGGCGGTCGCTGCAGTCGCGGTCACGGCCTGTGCCACTGCTGCATCGTCCTGACGTGCGGGACGCTGCTGCTTTTCAGCCGGTGCACCATCCTGCTGGCGCGGAGGACGCGGCTGCTGGTTTTGCTGCTGCTTCGGCTGCTTTGGCTGCTGACCCTGCTGCGGCTGCTTGGGTGCCTGCGGCTCGTTGCGCGGTGGCTTGGCCACCTGCACTTGCTGCTGCTGCGGCTGGCTGCCAGTTTGCGGCGCGGTCGGCTGGCGACGCTCGTCGCGACGCTCCTTGTTCGCGCCGTTGCCATTGCCATTGCCATTGCCATTGCCGCCATTGCCGCGGTGCTGGCCGCCATTGCCATTGCGCGCATCGCGACCATCACGGCGTTGTCCGCCACGCTCGCCGCGATCATTGCGGTTGCCACGTGCGGCGTCGTTCTGACGCGGGCGCTGCTGCTGCGACGCTTCCGGCGTTGCAGCCGGGGCATCGACACCGCCGAAGATGCGCTTCAGCCAGCCCACCACGCCGGTGACCGGCGCGGGGAGCGGCAGTGCCACCACCGGTGCCGGGGCGGGCGCCGCGGCGACCGGGGCAGGGGCCTCTTCACGTACCGGAGCCGGTTGGCTCGGCTTGATCGAAGTCACCGCCGGCGCGACCGGGATATTCAACTGCGCCTTCGTCAGCGCATGCACCGGCAACTTGCGCGGCGTGCCGCGCTGATAGCTTGGCTTGCCGCTGTCTTCGCCCAGCTCGTTCTCGCGCAGGCGCGTGACTTCGTAGTGCGGGGTATGCAGCTGCTCGTCGGCCACGATGATGATCGGCGACTCATGGCGCTGCTCGATCTCGCGCAATGCGCTGCGCTTCTCGTTGAGCAGGTAATTGGCGATCTCCACCGGAGCCTGGACCAGCACCTGTCCGGTGTTTTCCTTCATGGCGTGCTCTTCGGCCACGCGGATGATCGACAGCGACAGCGATTCCACGCTGCGCATACGGCCATGGCCGTCGCAACGCGGGCACACGATCTGGCTGGACTCACCCAGGCTTGGACGCAGACGCTGGCGGCTCATCTCCATCAGGCCGAAGCGCGAGATCCGGCCCAGTTGCACGCGCGCACGGTCGTACTTGAGCGCGTTCTGCAGCTTGTTCTCGACTTCGCGCTGGTGCTTGGTGGACGCCATGTCGATGAAGTCGATGACCACCAGACCGCCGAGGTCACGCAGGCGCAACTGGCGCGCCACTTCTTCGGCCGCTTCCAGATTGGTCTGGAACGCGGTTTCCTCGATGTCGCTGCCCTTGGTGGCGCGCGAGGAGTTGACGTCGACGGCGGTCAGCGCTTCGGTCTGGTCGACCACGATCGAGCCGCCCGACGGCAGGCGCACATTGCGCTCGTAGGCGCCTTCGATCTGCGACTCGATCTGGAAGCGGTTGAACAGCGGGATATCGTCGGTGTAGTGCTTGAGCTTGCGCAGGCTCTGCGGCATGACCTGCTGCATGAACTCCTGGGCGTCGGCATACAGCTCCGGCGTATCGACCAGGATTTCGCCGATGTCGGCGCGCAGGTAGTCGCGCAGGGCGCGGATGATCAGGCGCGATTCCTGGTAGATCAGGAACGCCGCCGGCTTGCTCAGCGCGGCCTCGGCAATCGCCTTCCAGGTCTGCAGCAGGTAATCCAGATCCCACTGCAGCTCTTCGGCATCGCGGCCGACGCCGGCGGTGCGGATGATCACGCCCATGTCGTCGGGGATGTCGAGCTTGTCCAGCGCGTCCTTCAGTGCGGCGCGGTCTTCGCCTTCGATCCGACGCGAGACGCCACCGGCGCTCGGCGAATTCGGCATCAGCACCATGTAGCGGCCGGCCAGCGAGATGAACGTGGTCAGGGCGGCGCCCTTGTTGCCACGCTCTTCCTTGTCGACCTGGACCACCACTTCCTGGCCCTCACGCAGCAGCTCACGGATGGTCGACTTGTTGTGGTCGACACCGGCCTGGAAGTAATCGCGGGAGATTTCCTTCAGCGGCAGGAAGCCATGGCGCTCGGCGCCATAGTCCACGAACGCCGCTTCCAGCGAGGGCTCGAGCCGCGTGATGCGACCCTTGTAGATATTGGACTTCTTCTGTTCCTTGGACGGCTGTTCGATGTCGATGTCGTACAGGGTCTGGCCGTCCACAATCGCCACGCGCAGCTCTTCGGCCTGCGTTGCGTTGATCAGCATTCGCTTCATTGTTGCGTTCCTCGCGCGCTCTACCGCGCGGAACGCCGTGACGTTTCGCCTCTGGAACGGGTCGCCGGCCTTTCGCGCAACGCGCGGACAGGCCTGGCTAGGGTTTCCAGCGCTGCAACACCACGGCAGGCCGCGGGAGCGCTTCTCTTAAGTTTTTTATAGGTGTTTCAGGGCCGGCAGCTGCGTCCGGACAACCGGGACAGCGCACGGGACATGTTCAGCGCAACGGCCAAAAAACCGCTGGCGATGGCCGGGTAGGCCGGTGAGCCGCTAACATGGCCGCCCCGGGGGCGGTGGTCGCGCACTGTGCCGGAATCATCGGAAGTCAGGCTTCTGGCCAATCAACTTCCAACGAAATCAAACCCTTATCTCGCTCGCCGAGTGTAACAGAATAAAGAGCCGGATGACCGACCCCCAGCCCCCCAAGCCTCCCGCCGACCGTGTGGGCGTGCGCATTCTCAAAGTTCCGGAAGACCGCACTGGGCAGCGGCTGGACAATTTCCTGCTGGGACAATTGAAGGGCGCGCCACGCAGCCTGATCTACAAGCTGGTGCGTAGCGGGCAGGTGCGCGTGAACGGCGGGCGGGCCAAGGCCGAGCGCAAGCTGGAGGGTGGGGAAGAAGTCCGCATCCCACCGGTGCGTCTCACCGAAGAGGGCGACAAGGCCGCGCCGCCGTCCGCGTTCCAGGCGCGGCTGGAAGCGGCCATCGTGTTCGAAGATGCTCGGCTGCTGGCGCTCAACAAGCCTACCGGCGTGGCCAGTCATGGCGGCAGCGGGATCAGCTTCGGGGCGATCGAGACCCTGCGCGCCTTGCGTCCGAATCAGACGCTGGAGCTGGTGCATCGCCTGGATCGCGATACATCGGGCCTATTGATCGTGGCCAAAAAGCGTTCAGCGCTGACCGAGCTGCAGGCCTTGATGCGCGAAGACGACAGAGTGGACGGGCGCAGCATCACCAAGCGCTACCTCACGCTGCTGGTCGGGCGGATGCCCGACGGGGTGATGAGTGTGGATGCGCCGCTGCACATCGGCCTGCGCCAGGGCGGCGAGCGGCATGTGCAGGTCAATGCAATCGGCAAGCCGTCGCTGAGCCACTTTCGGTTGCTGGAGCGTCGCGGCGGGCATTCCTACTGTGAGGTACGCATCGAGACCGGGCGCACCCACCAGATCCGCGTGCATGCACAGCACCTAGGCCATGCGGTTGCCGGGGACGACAAATACGGCGACCCCGAGGTGAACAAGCGCCTGCGCGACCAGGTCGGCCTGCGCCGCCTGTTCCTGCATGCCGCCTCGCTGGAGTTCGCGCTGGACAACGGCAAGACGCCTTATGTGCTTAACGCACCGTTGGCGCCGGAGTTGGCTGAGGCGCTGGATCGGCTGGGTTGAGTCGCGGCTTCGCATGGGGCGATGGGTTCCTCGCTGGCAGGGGAAAGTACGTATGTGTCGTGCTTGATGCGTGGCGCGCGTGCAGCCTTTGCGGGCTCAACGTCAGATATATCGATGCCCCTGGCATGGCAAACGCGACGGCATGAATGCTTGAGGTCCATGCCCCCGCTGCCGCTGGGGAACGGCTAGGGGACCTGGCCCGGTAGCTGCCTCAGGTGCCTCTGTCGTGAGCCCAGGCTAGAACGCGCCTCGCGTGAGTTCGCGTGGGCACGTCAGGCGCGCCGATTTGGCGCGATGTATCGGGCATCGCTGCATCCCTGTAACAGCAGACCAGGCAGCTGTGGGGCAGGGCAGCACTCATCAGCAGTGGCAATTGGCTGCAGGCTCAAGGTGCCGCATAACGGAACAACACCAGGCTGATCGCCAGCGTGCCCATGCCCGACACCAGGCCGTAGACCGTCTCGTGTCCCTTTGCATAGCGCTTGGCGGCAGGCAGCAACTCGTCCAGGGCGAGGAACACCATGACCCCGGCGATCACTCCGAACACCGCGCCGAACACGGCCTCGGACAGCACGCTGGACAGGAGCAGGTAGCCGATGCCCGCGCCGATCGGCTCGGCCAGGCCGCTCAACAGGCTCGCCCCGAAGGCATAGAACTTGTTGCGCGTGGCGAAATACACCGGCACGGCGATGGCAATGCCCTCGGGGATGTTGTGGATGGCGATGGCGAACGCCAGCGGCATGCCCACCGCCGGGCTTTCCAGCGTTGCGAAGAACGTGGCCAAGCCTTCGGGAAAGTTGTGCGCGGTGATGGCGACTGCCGTCAGCAGACCAACGCGCCGGATGTAGGCACGGTTGTCGTCGCGAAATTGCGGGTCGTCGGTGGACAGGCTTTGGTGCGGATTGGGCACCAGGCGGTCGATCACCATGATCAGCAGCATTCCGCCCAGGAAGGTCAGCGTGCCGTAGGTGAAGCCCAGTTTGTCGTTGTAGGCGTTGGAGAATGAGGCGATCGACTTGTTGAGGATCTCCGACAACGACACGAACACCATGGCGCCGCCGGCAAACGCCAGCCCGAAGGCCAGCAGGCGCGGGTTGGGCTTCTTGGCGAAGACGACCATGAGACTGCCCAGGCCGGTCGCCAGGCCGGCGGACAGAGTGACCGCAAGCGCGGTCCAGACATTGTGCGATGACACTTCAAGCATTGACGCAACGACCTCGTCGAAAAGAATGGCGATCCGGCGGAGTGCGTGGCGAGTTCAGCTGCGCGTGTCTGCGCTCGGCCATCCGCTGGCGCAGGATGGCCATGGCGCGATGATGGATGCGTGGTGGTCAGCCGCCGCGGCGAGCGCGCTCTTCGATGGCGAAGCATTCGTCAGGCTTGGGGACCGGCGGCTTGAAGTCCACCGGCACCTGGATGGTCTGCGGCACCGGCTGTCCATTGCGGGTGGCGGCCTTGAACTTCCACTCGCGCACGCGCGTCTGCGCTGCCTCATCCAGCACCGGCTGGCCGCTGCTCTGCGCGACAGTCACATCGGTGGGGGAGCCTTGCGGGCCAACCACCACACGCAGCACCGTCTTGCCACCGATTCCCGCACAGGCCAGCTGCGGTGAGTATTCAGGCGGGGGCGTCTTCAGGGCGGCCAGCTCGGTGGGAGCCACGCCGGGCGTGGCGGCCTCTTGCGATGGCTTGCCGCAGCCGACGAGGGCGCCGGCGACGCACAGGCCGGCAAGCAGGGCGCGATACTGGTTCATGCGGTGATTCCTTGATCGAAGAGCTGCGCTGCCTTGGCCGCGCAAATGAAGTCGTTCTCGCTCAGCCCGCCCACGTCATGGGTGGAATAGCGCACCACCACGCGGTCGTAATGCACGCCCAGGTCCGGATGGTGATCTTCGCGGTGGGCGATCCAGGCCAGCGCATTGACGAAGGCGAGGGTGCGGTAATAGTCGGCGAAGCGAAATGTCCGCGTGATGGCCATGCCGGCTTCGGCCAGCTCCCAGCCGGGGACCTGGGGCAACAGCTCGGCCAGGCGGGCTTCGCCCAGCTTGTGGTCGCTGCCCTTGCGGGGCAGGCAATGGGCCTGTTCCAGGGGGATGAGATCGGTCATGACAGGCGGCCTCGCGAAGTGGCGAACAGAAGCACCCACCAGGATCACGGTGTTCCATGAGCGGGGGCGCATTGAGCGGTAGAATAACCCGCATGATCCAGATATCCGACAAAGCCCAGACCTATTTCCGCAAGCTCATCGAGCGCGAGGGTGTGCCCGGCATGGGCGTGCGCCTGAGCGCGGTGGACGCGGGCACCCCGCGTGCAGACGCCAAACTCGAGTTCGCCGAGCCGGCTGACTTGTCCGGCGACGAATGGGCCATCGATTGCGATGGATTCACCTTGTATGTGGTGGCCGCCAGCGTGCCGTGGATGGACGGCGCCGAGATCGACTACGTCACCCAGTCCACCGGAAACCAGCAGCTCACCATCAAGGCGCCCAAGATCAAGGGCGAGGCACCGGCCGAGTCGGCGTCGATGGTGGAACGCGTGCGCTGGGTGGTAGAGAACGAGATCAACCCGCAGCTAGCCTCGCATGGCGGGCGCGTCGCGGTGCAGGAAGTCTCGGCCGAGGGCGTGGTGTTGCTGCGCTTCGGCGGCGGCTGCCACGGCTGCGGCATGGCCGATGTCACCTTGAAGCAGGGCATCGAGAAGACCTTGATGGGGCGCGTGCCCGGCGTGATTGCCGTGCGCGACGCGACCGATCACGCCACCGGCGACGCGCCGTACATTCCGCGCGACAGCGCGGCCTGATTCCGCACCACCGGTGACAACCGCTGCCGATCTCCTGCAGGCGCTGTTGGCGCGCATGCCGGGCAAGCTCATTCTGGATCGGCGGACCGGGTTGCCCTATGGCTGGGGCATCTGGATGCGGGGGCGGCTGGGTACGCCAGCACGGTTTGATGACGACCAACTGACGGACGCGCTGTTGGCGCGTCCTGCGCCGCGACCTCGCGACGGTATGGCGGGAAGACTGAGTCCGTTCCAAGCATTCCGCAGCCTGTGGTGGCAACACTGGGACCCGCGTCCACGCGACGAGCGCCCGCTGCACTGGGGGGCGGTACTCGGCAGTGCGCTGATCCACCTTGGATTTATCGCCTTGTTGCTGTGGGTGGTCAGCGTGCGCTGGGCCCCGGACGACACCAAACAGGGCGACGAGGCCCGGGTGCGCCTGACCTATGTAGGAGAGGGCGCCGCAGAGCAGGGCGGCGGCGAAGGCGAGCCGGTGGCGGACGCTGCGCCAGCCACAGCGGCATCTGGCGCTCAGCAAGCGGCGGCATCTGCGGCATCTGCGGCAGCCGCATCGTCAGCAGCAGCGTCGCCGGCAAGCGCCGCATCCACAGTGGCCGAGCCGGTGGAGCCGGCAGCCGACGTGCCGGACGTTGCGCCCGAACCTGGTGTGGCCGCTGCGGCGGAACCCAGTACGCCCGATATCCCGCAGGTCCGTGTGCAGGTGCCGCAGGTCACGCTGGAGTCGCCGCTGCAGGTGACTGAAACACCGGTGCCGACCACGGATTTCGTCGTCCCGCCGCCGCCCTCCATCACTGTGGCGCCACGCCCGATCGAGCCGGCTGCACCACAGGTACGCCAGCGCGAGATCCAGACGGTGACCGAGCGGCCACAGGTGCGCGAACTGCAGCGACCGACTACGGCCATTGCCGTGCGCGCTGCCGCGGCCCCCACCGTGCGCGAGCGCGAGATCGTCGTGCCCGAGCAGGCTAGGGTCACCGCGCCCACCGTCCGTGCACGTGAGGTAGTTCCCACGGTTCGCATGCCCGAGCTGGCGGTGCGTGCTGCGGAGCTGCCGAACGTGCCGGACCCGGCGCCACAGCCGACGCCGGCGCAGACACCCCCTGCGCAACCGACAGTCGTGCAGACGCCTTCGGCTGCGGCGGCCCCCATATCGCCTGCGGCGCCGACACCTTCCAGCGCGCCGTCACCCGCCAACCAGACCAACCAACAGACGGCTGCGCAATCTGCGAAACCGGCGTCAGCGGCCGCTGCATCCAGCAAGCCGGCGGCCACCAGCGGTGCCGGCCCGAAACCAGTTGATCGCAGTGGTGGATGGGATGTGGCGGCCAACGCGGACGACTGGAGCAAATCGACCCGCGACCGTCCCGGGCAGGCAACCGGCGCCGATGGCAAACGCGACGGCATGTTCAACAACGACGGCAGCGTACGGGTTGCCGCCGGTGGCGAGGCCGGCAATGGCGCTGGCGATCGCGGCCCGCCTGGCAGTGACACCGACACCTGGACGCGTGACCAGATTGCGCAAGGCGGCACCTGGCTTAAGCGGCCGCCCTACGGTTACACGCCGACGTCGCTGGACAAGTATTGGATGCCGAACCAGACGCTGCTGCAGGAATGGGTGCGGCGCGGATTGAAGAAGATCGAAATTCCCATTCCCGGCACCACGACCAAGATCAGCTGCGTGGTGTCGTTGCTGCAATTCGGCGGCGGCTGCGGCCTGAGCGACCCGAATCTCAACGATCAGCCAGCCACCGCAAGGCCGCCACCGGACGTGCCGTTCAAGCGGGAGTTGCAGGAAGACAATGGGGCGCTGCGCCGTGCCGGGGAGTGAGCGTGTAGACGGTCACGTATTACGACGCCGGCCTGATGGAATGCGGCATTGGGTGAGTTGTCTGTCAGGGAATCAATCGATGCATTGCCGATTCGCGGACTGCTGCCAAGGTGCTTGCCGCTACGAGTGGTTGCGCGAAATCGCCATTGGGCATTGATTAGGCGGCTCGGTGGAGTCATGCCCCGTCGTATGGCCAGGGACGTGAGATGGGAATAACCGCAACGCCGTAGATACAGTTGCGTTACTCAGCTGTCTTCAGCATTTTCTGATCAAAGCACTTGATCAACAGCTCGGTCAACACTCTGACTTTGAGCGATGGATGTGGGCCGGGTGGGCGAACAACATAGATGCCGGCCGGCGGTGGAGGATAGCGTGTCATCACTGGGACAAGCGCGCCGGATGCCACGTAATCATGGGTGAGGTGATCGGGTAGCCATGCAACGCCAAGTCCCGCGACAGCGGCGGCGATCAGCGCAGCGCCGTTGTCCGCTTTGAAGCTTCCGCGTGGATGCACGGTGACCACCTGACCGCCCTGCAGGAAGTGCCAGGGTTCGGCTCCCTGCATCAGCGCCTCGTGGTTGGCGAGCTCTAGCGGCGTCTCAGGTGAGCCATGCGTGCTGATATAGCCTGGGCTTGCAACAAGCGTTCCGTAGATCGGGCCGACGCATCGGGCAACAAGCGTGGAGTCGGGTAGGTAGCCAACACGGATTGCGCAGTCGAATCCCTCTCCGACGATGTCGACGAAGTGATCGCTGTAAGAGGTGTGCACGTTGAGGCGTGGATGCAATCGCGCCAGTTCTGCAAGCACCGGCGCAAAATGTGTCGGGCCAAAGGTCAGTGGCGCGGTGATCCGCAGACGGCCACGCAAATCCTCGCCGGACAGAATGGCTTCTTTGGCCGCGTCGATCTCCGCACAGGCATTGGCTGCATGTCCACGAAACGTGCTGCCGGCTTCGGTGAGTGCCGCGCCGCGCGTCGTGCGCGCTAACAATTGCACGCCCAATTCCGACTCCAGTCGCACCAGCCGCCGGCTGACGATCGACTTGGAAACGCCCAGCCGGCGAGCGGCGGAAGATACGCCACCGGCATCGGCGACTTCCACAAAGGTGCGCAGGTCTTCGATATCCAATCGTGCATCTCCGATTCCGCTACAGCCTGACACAGGAAACTGGATTCCTGCGTTGCTGATCTGGCGACGTAGTTTTGCACGAGACGGCGCTACCGCAACGGACGAGGCAATGACATGGTTTTGCGGTAGGCAGCAGTTCGATCTGCATGCCTGCAAACCAACTCAACAACAGGATGTTTTCATGACTTTCCGTAACGGTCTTGCGTCGCTGCTTCGCCCAGAAGATTCGGTTCTGGTTCTCATCGATCACCAGCCGTACCAACTTGCGAACCTCAATAGTCATGATCCACATATGCTGGTCAACAATGCGACGGGTCTTGCAAAGGCCGCCAAAGCGTTTGGCGTGCCAACCATTTTGACCAGTGTGATCGCTGATCGAGGAGGCTTGCTGTTTCCACAGATCACCGATGTGTTTCCGGGCCAGGAAGTGATCGACCGCACTTTCATCAACACCTGGGAAGATCGCAAGGTGGTGGATGCCGTCAAGGCAACCGGCCGCAAGCAACTTATCATCGCTGGTCTATGGACTGATGTCTGTGTGGCCATGCCGACGATTCAAGCGCTGGGCGAAGGCTGGGATGTGACCGTCATCACCGATGCGTCCGGCTCGATGTCAATTGAAGCGCATGAGGTCGCTATCCAGCGCATGATCGCGGCCGGCGCGAACATGATGACCTGGCTGGCGTTGGCGTCCGAATGGCAACGCGACTGGGCACGCACCGAACACGTGGCGGAACTGACCGAAGTTCTAAAACAGCATGTTGCCGGTAGCGGTATTGCGTACCTGTGGGAGCAGCAGCTGCTCAGCACACCCGTACGATAAACAGCCGCTGACATGCATAGGCGAGGAGGCCGCCGCAGCGAATGCTGGGCGGTCACGCCTGGCTATCTGCGTGTCACTGAGTATGTGTTGGTGTGTACAGCCATCTGTATCAGAACTGACAAGCCGACAGCCACACCAAAGGTGAGCTACCGATACTCTGACATAATATACATTATGCGAAGTGCGATGTTGACGCCCCTGTGCGTGCTGGCGACCTATCAACTGTTGTTGTCAGTTTTTTTAATTCGTGTCCTTGCAGGCGTGCGCGGCCGAAGCAGACCTTGCTGGCACGGTCGTCCCCATCCGGACCAAGGGCCGGGACGTGTCGTTCATCGCGCCGCCGGCTTGGTACCCGTTTTTCAAGAGCCCAGGCATCTGGTCTTTGGTCGCCGGCAACCTCAACCGCGAGCTCATCATCGGTTAGGTGGCGCTATTTGCACGGCGCGCCCGTCCACCCCGCGCGTCATGCAGCGCAGCGGGTGCAGCATTCGATAGCCCGTATCCCTTGGGTGATTTGCCGGTTACCCGCTTAACGGCATCACTGACGGCATTCTCGGACGTGTACTTTTGATTGTTCGATATCCACGGGTGCTAGGGAACTGTGGCCAATAACGCGTTAGTGTCGCCCTCGAGTGAAAGTGGCGACTCTTCCTCACCAGGAAGCGGTTTCAGCGATTCGTGCAGCGCCTTCTTCCCCTTAGCTCCCGCTCCGACCAACCGGCGGGCGCGAGCAACCACGGACTGGGGGGAATCATTAAGTCGATTCTTCGCCTTGTTGTAAGCATCTCCTGCCTTCTTCAGGCGTTCATCTATAGACTCAAAGTCTTCGATAAACCCGGTAAGCGAGTCCAGCAGCTTTGCCGCCTCTTCGCCGATGGTGCTGATCTGCTGCTGTAGCTTGTCGCGTGTCCACAGCCGCTCAACGACACGGAGCATAGCCATCAGGGTGTTCGGGGATGCAAACACCACGCGCTTGTTGAAAGCTTCGGTCTGCAAGTCTGGACTGATCGACAACGCTGACGACAACGCACCCTCGATGGGTACAAAAAGGACTGTCAGGTCCAGAGTCTCGGGGCCCATGGCGCGGGGGTAGTTCTTGTCCGCGAGATCACGCACATGGGCTCGGAGTGCGGCCGTATGGCGTACCAAGGCTTCCTGCTGATCCTCAAAGGAATCGGCATTTTGCGCATCGCTCCAGGCAATGAGGTTGACTTTGGAATCGACCACAATCTTCCGCTTGTCTGGCAAGGTCACCACCACGTCCGGTCGCACGCGCTGGCCACTGTCTTCATCCACACCGTGTCCCTGCGAGATGTAGTTGCTCCCCTCTACTAGCCCCGACGCTTTAAGCACCGTATCGAGGATGAGTTCACCCCAGTCACCCCGGGTTTTCGAGTTGCCTTTGAGTGCACGGGTTAGGGCCTCGGTCGCGGTCGCCATGTTCTGGTTCAGGCCTTTCAACTCGCCGATGGTTCCGACGAGGGTGGCATGCTCCCTGGCCTGTTCCGACCCGAGTTGTTCCACCTTTGCCTGGAAAGTGGCGACCTTCTCTGCAAATGGCTTGAGGGTCGTTTCGAGCCCCTCCTTCGATGCGTCCGCACTTGCTTTGATCCGCTGGTCGAGAACGACAGACTTCTCATCAAAGACGCGGCTCGCCGCTTCGGTAAAAGCGGTGCGCATCTGGGTTTCGGCCGTGGCGAGAAACGCTTTGGTTTGCTCAACCGCTTCGAGCGCCGCATCTCGAACGGCCACAGCGGTTGCGTGCTCGGCTCTCAGATCTCGTAGGGCGACGTTGGCGTCGTCGAGGCTTTGACGAAGGTCGCTCCGTTCACGGCGAAGCTCGTTGGTTTCTGTGGTTTGGCTGGTGAGATTAGCGTCGATAACCGCTGCCGACCGTTGCAACTCCTCCAGGGCCTGGCGCGTCTGCTCAAGGCTCTCCCGCGCACCGTTACGCTCAAGGCGAAGTTGGTCGGCTTCGGCCAATTTTGCAACGAGATTGGCCGTCGTCGTTGCCGTGGTCCGCTGCAAGGCTTCGAGGGTCTCGCGCACCTAGGTCAGTACCCGGTCGCGCTCGGCAACTGTGCCGGTCAGCTTCTCCACGGATAACCTGGCTTCTTCAAGCTGTGCGCCGAGCGCGGCTTCCCTCGCCGTCGCCGCCCTGATCGATTCCGTCAGTTCGCCGACCTGCTTCTCAGCCCGCCCGCTTCGCTCGATAGCGTCGGGCAAGCGCGCAGCTTCCCCGGACAGCGCGTCAATCCTTGCCTGCAGATCCCGCGCCTTCGCCAAGGTCTGCCACATGATCAGGCCGACGACGATGGCTGCGATCACGACCGTCAGCAGAACCACCGTCCATCCCCAAACCGGCATGCTCTCCATGGTTCCTTCCTCGGTATTGGCCCTGTGCCCGTCGCATGATACGTCGGGGACAACGCCGCGATCACGGTAGGCCAAACTCAGTCCGATCCCAGATTGGGCAATTTTCGGCCGATGCAGCGGACCCAACCCGCGATAACACAGGCTAATCGTACCCACTCACTCCGTAACCAGCAGCGCCCTCGTCCAGATGCGTTGCGGTCCTTTGGAACTAGTCGTTGAAAATGTCCATCGCGCACGGCTCAGCCCGTTGCGGTGCAATAAGCGTTGCAACTCGCGCCGCACGCGGCCTACATCGGCTTGGGCGGCACTATCGAGAATGCGTTGCGCCAGCGCATCAAATTGCGGCCAGAACTGGCTGGGGTCGCGCACCCGCTGTGGCCATACGGCCAGCATTTTGCCTAGGTCGGACAGCTGGTGATCGGTATTGGTGCGGATGCTCATGTCGCGTCTCCCGGCCACTCCAGAGCGACAGCGTGGACCGCGCCGTCATCGATCAGGGTGAAAGCAAGCGCTGCCTGGGGTATTCCATCCACCTCCAGCCTGGCATCTCCGCCTTTACGCTGGGTGACGTCGATGACATAGGTGCTCGTGCCGAACCGATAACGCAGCTGGTAGCCCGGCCATGCGGCCGGAATGCACGGTGTGATCTGGAGACGCGTGCCGCGCCGCTGCAGACCGAGCAGCGATTCGGTCAGTAACCGATACATCCAGCCCGCTGCGCCGGTATACCAGCTCCAGCCGCCGCGACCGGTATGCGGGGCCACCGCGTAGACGTCGGCGGCCAGCACGTAAGGTTCGGCTTTGTAGCGCTGCACTGCCTGCGCATCCAGCGCATGGTGAATGGGGTTGATCAGCCCGGCGAGCTGCCAGGCCCGGGCGCTATCGCCGAGGTGCGCAAAGGCCATCGCCGCCCAGACCGCCGCATGGGTGTATTGACCCCCGTTTTCGCGCACGCCCGGCACGTAGCCGCGGATGTAACCGGGGTCGTGCCCGGTGCGATCGAAAGGCGGCATCAACAGCTTGACGACGCCTGCGTCCGCATCGACCAGTTGCTGGTGCATTGCATCCATGGCCTGCGCACTGCGTGCCGGATCCATCGCGCCGGATAACACCGACCAGCTTTGCGACAGCGAATCGATGCGGCACTCGTCAGACGTATGCGACCCCAACGGCGTGCCGTCGTCGAACCAGGCGCGCCGGTACCATTGCCCGTCCCAGGCATGCCGCTCCAGCGCAATACGCAGGGTCTGCGCGTGTGCTTGGCAGGTAGCGCCAAAGGCGTGGTCGCCGTGTTGCACCGCCACGGCAGAAAAACGCAGCAATGTGTCGTAGAGGAAGAACCCCAGCCACACGCTTTCGCCCTTCCCTTCCTTGCCGACGCGATTCATGCCGTCGTTCCAATCGCCGCTGCCGATCAACGGCAAACCACGCTCGCCCAGATGTGCCATGCCGCGTTGCAGTGCGAGCACGCCATGCGCATAGAGCGACTGCAGCGCGCCCGTCACAGCAGGCAGGTCGTAATAAGACTCTTCGTCGGCCTTGAGTGCACGCCCGTCAATAAAGCCGACCAGCTCATCGAGCACGCTGCTGTCAGCGGTGGTGTCCAGGTAGCGGCAAATGGCTTGCGGTAACCACATGAAGTCGTCCGAACACTGTGTGCGCACGCCACGGTTCTGTGGCGGATGCCACCAATGCTGGACATCGCCTTGCGGAAACTGGCGCGCGGCGCTGCGCAGCAGGTGCGCGCGGCTGAGCTCTGGCTGCGCGTGCACCATCGCCATGCTGTCCTGTAACTGGTCGCGAAACCCGTAAGCGCCTCCGGATTGGTAATAACCGCTGCGCGCCAGGAACCGGCAGGCAATGGTCTGATAGAGCAGCCAGCCGTTGGCCAATAGGTCCACTGCCGGGTCGGGTGTGGTCACCTGGACGGTGCCCAGCACCTGCTCCCAATGCGTGCGCACGGCAAGCAACGCCGCGTGTGCGGTGGCCACGCCACGACTGCGCCGTGCCACGTCCAGCGCCGCGTCGCGGCTGCTGGCCGCGCCCAGGCGGAACACCGTCTCCATGCTCTGTCCGGCCTCCAGCGTCACCGGGATCTGGATCGCCGCACATGGGTCCAGTCCTGCGCCGACCCGCCCGGATAGCCGCTGTCGGGACAGCGCGGCCGGCGCCTGCATGTCGCCATTGCGGCCCAGGAACTCGCTGCGGTCGGCGCTGATACTGCGGCTGGGTGCATCGGCATCGAAGAAGGCGACGCGGCCGTCGAACTCGGTGTTGTATGGGTTGCGTGCAGTGAGCACGCTGGTTGCCAAATCCACCTCACTCACCACGTGCAGCTGCGAGCGCGTGCGGATGTCACCGAGTACCCATTCCACATAGCCGGTCACGCTAAGCCGACGCGCGCGGCCGGAGAGGTTCTTCAGCCGTAGATGGCTGAACTTGATGGGCTGCTCTACATCGACGAACACCCAGAGCTCGCTGGCAATGCCATGTTCGGTATGGCTATAGACGCTGTAGCCGAAGCCGTGGCGCACTGTATAACGCCCGCTGCCGCGGCACGGCAACGCCATCGGCGACCACACCTGGCCGGTCTCTTCATCGCGCAGGTAGAACGCTTCGCCACAGGTGTCGCCGACCGGGTCGTTATGCCAGGGCGTCAGCCGGAACTCATGCGCATTCTCGGCCCAGGTATAGCCGGCGCTGCTATCGCTGACCACGGTGCCGAATTGCGCATTGGCCATGACGTTGCACCACGGCGCCGGCGTGGTCGTGCCCTCGTCCAGGGTGATGCAGTATTCGCGACCATCGGCGGCAAACGCACCAAGGCCGTTGTCGAACAGCAGTTGGCCTGCCTCAGCCTGCGCGACTGCAACGTCCAGCACCGACGCGCTAGGCTGATCGGTGAGATCGTCCTGCTGCGGCAGGCGTTCCAGCAGCGGCGGCTGCGCGCGCCGGCCGGCGAGGCGCTCCAACTGTGCGGCAAGCGTGCCGTTGGCGTCGCTGAGGATTGCGCGCGCCACGGTTTGCAGCAGGATCCGGTCTTCCTGCGAAATGTGTTCGATGGCACGCACGAAAATGCCGCCTGGGCGGTCAAGCACATTGGCTTCCGGATCGGCGGCGATCAGCCCCAGAATGGTGTCCTGTAGCTGTTGCCGGTAACCGGACTGGCTTTCGTTCCAGATCACCAGATCCGCGCGTAGCCCCTTGAGTCGCCAATACGCATGTGCCTGTACGAGCTGCTGCACCAACGCCACATTGTCCGGGTCGGCGATGCGCAACAGGACGATCGGCAGGTCGCCGGAAATGGCATGACTCCACAGCGCCGATTGTCCTCGATGGTTATGCAGCAAGACCTCGCTATCGGCGCGCAATTGCGGGTCGACGAAGAGCACGCGCGCGGCAAGCCGTTCGTAAAGCATCGCGTCTTCCAGCGAGGCGTTGATCTGTCGGCGCGTGACCTGGCTCTGTGTCAGTGCCAGATCGAACACGCGGTCAGCCAGGCGGCGGTCACGGTATTTGTCGATCAGTGCGCTGCACGCCTCGCGCTGGGTGCCAACGCCGTAGACCATGTCCACCTGCGCCTGCTGATCTGGCGCCAACGCGATGCGGCAACGGATAGCCACAATGGGATCAAGCACCGAACCTGCGGCGCCGGACAAGATGCCCTGCCCGCTCAATGCCACTGGATTGCGGGTGCTACGGCCACGGCCGACGAACGCGGCGCGGTCGGTCTCGTAGGAGATCGACGCCACATCCGCATCATGGACGGCAACCAAATGCAACATCCACGGCTGCGCTTCGTCATGTCCACGCGGGCGCCGTGTGCACAGCAGTGCCTGCTTGTCGGCCAGGATTTCGGTCTGCACGAACAAGTTGCTGAACGCCGGATGCGCTTCGTCGGAGGCGGCCGGTGCCAACACCACTTCGGCGTAGGTGGTGATTTCGATGATCCGCGTCTGCCGTGACCGGTTGCGGATGCGCAGTCGCCGCAGCTCCACATCGTCTTCCGCGGAGATGGCGATTTCCAGATGGCTCTCATAGCCCTGGTGGCTGCCTTTGAACTCGGCCTTTGCATCCGAAAAGATCGCCTCGTAGCGCTCCACCGGAACGCAGGTCGGCTGATGTGCGGCCGACCATGTAGCGCCGCTGTCCACATCGCGCAGATAGCAGAACGTACCCCAGTGATCGCGGGTACCGTCCTCGCGCCAGCGTGTGACGGCCATGTCGCGCGCGCGGCTGTAGCCACCGCCGGCGGAGGTCAGCATTCCGTGATAACGCCCATTGGAGAGCAGCTGCAGCGCTGGCTGCGGCAGTTCCGGGTCGCGATAGATACGCAACGCCATCCCTGCCTCGCTGGGCACTGGTCGATCTTCGGCGTCGGTCAATCCCTGGAGGTAGACACCGGCGCGCGGCGCGCGCTCCTGCAGCAGTAATGCCGTTGCCTGGCATTGTGGGTCGGCCATGAAGCGGGCCTGCATGGGCGCATCACGCAGCACCTGGTCGAGCGCCAGCAGCGCCATCCCCTGATGGTGCGACATGAAAGAGCGCACCACCGCATGCTGGGTGCCACGCGGGACGCGCGCCGGCGTGTAATCAATCGCTTCGTAGAGACCGAATTGCCCGCCAAATCCCAACCCATGCAGCCGCTGCAGATTGCGACACGCCGCATCCGGTTCGACCATCAACGCCATTGCACTGGCGTAAGGCGCGATCACCAGATCCTCGCCCAGGCCGCGCTTGAGTCCGAGCCCAGGGACTCCAAAGGCGCGGTATTGGTAATTGCGCTGCGTATCCACCGTGTTGTAGCCGGATTCGGACACGCCCCAGGGCACATTACGCGTCACGCCATACCGGATCTGTGCCTGCACTGCGCCGCGCATCGAGCGATGCAACAGCGTCTGCGGGTAACTTGGCATCACCAGATCAGGCATCAGATACTCAAACATCGAGCCGCTCCACGACAGCAGCGTCGGCTCGCCGCCGGTATCGGTCAGTGTGCGCCCGAGGGCGAACCAGCTCTCCTGCGGCAACCTGCCTTGCGCAATCGCTACGAAGATTCCCAGACGCGCTTCCGAAGCGAGCAGATCGTAATTCCCCGCATCCAGGCGGCGCTCGTCGACGTTGTAGCCGATCGACAACAACTGCTGCGCGGGGCGATAAAGGAAGTCGTAGTCCATCTCCGCCAAGCGGCCTGCGACCTGCGCCAGCTGCTCCAGTTCCTGCAGACGTGTAGAGGCCCAGCGCTGCGTGCTGGGCGCACCATCGGTTGCGGCCAGCTGCCGCAGCGTTGCGACATGGCTGTTGTGCGCTACCGGCGCATCTGTCTCGGGATCGGCCTCTGCAGAGGTGCAATGGCTCAGCTCGGCCAGCACCGCCTCACAGGTGTCCATTAAACGCTGCAGCCAAGGATCGGGCGCCTCGCTGCCGCGACCCTGGCGTGCTGCCCGCATCAGTTGGCCTTGCGCCAGCAGCAGCTGCAATGTCGCTTTGGCTTGCACTACCGTCGGCACCGGTAGCTCACGCACCCCATCCAGTGCCTGGGTCATTGCAGCCAGAGCGGCATCATCACCATGCGGCTGCTCGGCCAGCACGGCAACGGTGTCAGACAGCCCATCGAAGAGCGCCGAGTGCAGCAGCGGCGCATCTGCCAGCGCCAGCAGGCCCTGGCGCAGGGTCAGCAGATGCCCGGCAAGGTTGCCGCTGTCCACGGTGGACACGTAGCGTGGCGACAGCGGCGCCAGAGTTTCGGTGTCATACCAGTTGTAGAAATGCCCGCGATGACGCGGCAACCCTGCTAACGTGGTCAGCGTGTCGGTCACCCGCGTGATCACCCCGCCCATGGTCAGATAGCCCAGGTCGTAGGCGGCCAGGTTAGCGAGCAGACCCAGGCCGATATTGGTCGGCGAGGTGCGATTGGCCACCACGGTCTCCGGATACTCCTGCACGTTGTCCGGCGGCAGCCAGTGATGCTGCGCCGTGCAATGGGTTTCGAAGAATGCCCAGGTGCGCCTTGCCAATCCGCCAAGAAACACCCGCTGTTCCTGCGAAAGTTGTGCCACCGGCGCGGCGGGACGTTCGCCCAGCCACGCCATCAACCAAGGCGCTGCCATCCAGCTCAGCCCCAGCGGCAACGCGGCCCACAACGCCCACGGAGCCAACCAGGCCACCGCTGCAACGACCAGCGCCGCGGTGCAGGCGGCGCCTGCCATGACCCGATGCTCTGCGTCGCCACTGCGCGCACCACGTTCCACCTCGCTGGACGGCGCCCACTGCAACAGATGGCGGTGGGTCATTACCATGCGCACCAGCGATCGCGCGATGGCTGCCAGCTGCAGTCCGGCTTCGAATGGCAGGCAGGCAAGCACCACGCCAATGCGCAGCATCGATTGACGCAGCCCCACCGCCACCTGGCGCGCATGGTGGTGCCATGCCAATCCTTCGGGGGGATGGGCCAGCGCATACGCCGCCGAACACAGCCCTGGCAAGAGCCATAACAGCAGCAACCAGAGCGTCCAGCGCACGGGTGTCGGCGATGCCAACCAACCGGTCAACAACAGGGCGAAGGCGGCCGGTGCCACCAGACTGCGGCGCAGGTTGTCCAGCAACTTGCCACGCGATAGCCACGACAGCGGATTACGCGCATGTCGGCCGTCGCGGTCAGGCACCCATGGCAGCAGCCACGGCAGTAATTGCCAATCGCCGCGCACCCAGCGCGCACGGCGTTTGGCATCCGTGGCGTAGCGCTGTGGGTGGCGCTCGTAGAGGCGCACATCGCTGAGCAGGCCGGCACGCACGTAACAGCCTTCCAGCAGGTCGTGGCTCAACACGCGGTTGTCGGGGAAGCGACCGGCCAGGACCTGTTCGAAGGTCGCCACCGCGTAAATCCCCTTGCCGATGAACGAGCCTTCGCCAAACAGGTCCTGATACACATCCGACACCACACGTGTGTAGGGATCGATGCCTGGTTCGATGCCGAACATGCGTGCAAACCGCGACTCGCCCCCTTCGCTCATACCGGTGCCAAGGCCAGGCTGCAAAATGCCGTAGCCGGCTTCAACGCGTTGGCCGGTCGCGTCCAGGCGCGGTACGTTCAGTGGATGCGACATGGCACCCACGAGCGCACGGGCAGCATCCCTGGGCAACTGGGTGTCACTGTCCAAGGTGATCACATAGCGCACGTGCACCAATGCGGTGACATCGCCCTGCACCTGCAAGAACTCGGTGGCAGCTTGCAGAGCCACGTCCTCGGCACATAGCAGCCGGTTGAGGGCTTCCAGCTTGCCGCGCTTTCGCTCTGCGCCCATCCAGCAGCGCTCGCCTGCGTTCCACTGGCGTGCCCGGTGCAAGAGGAAAAATCGGTCGCCGTGCACATCGGCGTAGCGTTCGTTGAGCCGCTCGATGTGCTGCGCCGCGCGCGCTAGCAACGATGCGTCGGCCGGCAGCGAGGCCTCTGGCGCATCCAGGAAATCGGTGAGCAAGGCGAAGTAGAGCTGTGCATCGCGATTGGCCAGCGCGTGCACCTCAAGCGCGGCAGCCAGCTCATCGATCGCCTCCGCGTTTGCCAGCATGCTGGGCATCACCACCAGCGTGCGGCAGTCCGGCGGAATGCCCAGGCGCAATTCCATGCGAGGCAATGGATGCGGACGCACCCACAGCGTTGCCACCCAGTTGACCAGCGCGATCCCCAGCTCGCTGGCGGCCAGCACTGCAAGGGCGCCGACAGACCACCACACAGCCGGCCGTAATTCCGGCAGCCATCGCATCAGGAGGCCGGCCCACAGCAGCGAGATCAGTGCAATCGGCACCAGATAGATTGGCAGCGGCACCCTGCGTGCCTGCGGCCGGTGCGAGATCGGCAGCGCTTGCGCAGGCGCATGTGGCGCGCGCAGTGCTGCACGCAACGTGGGCAGCCCCGCATCCACCAAGAAATAGCCCACATGTGCGGCGACCGAGCTCCGGTCGTCGGCCTGCATCGCCAGCTGTAACGCGACCTGTGCCACTTCCGTCTCGTCGCCGGGCATGCGTTGCGCCAGCGATTCCACTACGTGGCGGTAGGCATCCCGGGTCTGGAAATCCATGCGCGCGTAGACGTCGGCGGGATCCTTGCGCAAGGTCTGCTCGACCAAACTCATGCTCTCGACGAATTCGCGCCAATCCATCTCATCCAGAAAACGCAGGCTTCCGATGCTGTTGCTGATCGCCACCTGCTCGGCGGCTTGGCGCTGGCTCTCGGCATGCACCAAGCCCTCCACGCTGTGGCCTTCGCTGGCCAACCATTGCTCCACCCATGCACTGGCCATCGACAACACGGGGCCGCGGCCTTGGATACCACGCGTGAGCTCAGCCACGAATGCGCCGGTGGCGGGCGGCTGCGAGCGTGCCATGTCGGCCACGACGGCCACGACATCCTTGGGCTGCGCTGCAGCGGTGGCGTTGAGCAACGCTGCCCACTGCGTGGCCAGATGGGTATCGCGTCCATCGTGCATGATGTCGTCGGCGATGCGGCGCACGTTGTCGATCAAGGCCAGCCGGAGCACGATTGGAACCGCCCATAGCTCGCCAAGTTTGAGCGGCGCGACCTGCTGATAGGCGGTGATGAAGCGACTCAGCGTAATTGCGTCCACACGGCCATCGCCATGCGCAACAACCTGCAGCCCCAGCTCGTAGACACGCGGCAGGCCAGTCGAGGTTGGCGTCTGCAGACGCGGCAGTTGTCGGCTGTAGCCTGGCGGAAGATGCAGTCGCGCCAGGCGCATGTGCTCTTCAACCAGATAATAGTTGTCCAGCAACCACTCCCCGGCAGGATGCATGCGCACCCCCTCAGCAACCATCTGGCTCAGCTGCGCTGCTGCACTGCCAAGCGCCCGCTGATTGCGTTTGAGCGCCGATAGCAGCAACTCTCGTGCCGGCCCCGTGTAGAGCACATGCGAGGTTGCCAGCGCACGTGCCAGCCCCTCCATTTGTTCATCGCCGAGCAGGGCTGCGCTGGGAATTCCAGCATTACGCGCCGACTGTGTTAGTGGTGCTGCTGGTTGGATAATCGACTGCCACCAGAGAGAAAACGCAGAAGCCTTCCGTGGTGGAAGCATGGAGACAGGACCTGTGCGGCGTGAGCGCCGCTAGAGCCAGGATCATGCGCGCTGGCGTCAGGTGACATGTGAAGGCTTCAGGACAGTGGCTGACATTGGGTCAGGCGCCAGAGGCACTCGCTTGCAGTACCGTTGCACGGGGCAGATCAGCCGGTCTGCAAGAGCTGTGCGATCTCGGCAAGCGATTTCCTCTTCGCATATTCGTCCATCTGCCTGGAGGAATCGAGTTCATCAGGCTCTGTCATCAGCATGATTCACCGCATGCTTTGCCATCTTTGACAGCAATGTTTCTGCATTCTTTTGCGCGGACGCACGCACCGACGTCTCCCAATTCCTTCTGTGCCATGCTGCCGAATGGCACTAGCAGGTCATTGAACACGATCGTGTCAGTGGCGCCTGCGCCGCCTATTACGTGCACGAGGATGGCACTACGGCAAGCTTGTGCCGGGCATGGTGGCACGCACCGGGGCCTTGGGACACAGCTGCTTCTGGCGCGCCTCGCAGCTATTCCTCAGACCCGGTCTTTGGCACGTTGTGCTGGAAACCAGCCTGCCTATGCAAGTGCTCTATGAGCACGTTGGCTTCGTTTTGCTGGAGATCATGCCGGGCGCCCATGGGCGTGTGTGGTCATCCGCCGGCGTTACCGCGGGCATCGACCTCACGCTTGGTCGCGCCCTGCCCCGCCTGCTGTCTCAGCCGTGCGAGGAGGCGGGTTTTGCGGCCTGCGCGGGCACGATCACATAGTCCGCGCCTTCCGGCCGCGCGGCGTCGAACTGGGCCACGGTGGTGTCGGTCGCGATTGTGAAGCTGCGGCGGCCAAGGTCGGTGAATGAGCGGCGATTCTTCGGCTCGCCAGCGCTGTCAGCAATGTCGCTGGTCCGTCATTTCCTGCCAGGCGTGGGCGCCTTGCCCGCGAGCACTTCGTGCGCTTTGCACCATCGCTTGCGATTGCGACGGTTAGCCAGGTTGTTGGCCGCGCTGTTTCGCGGCGTCGGCGGCAAGGCACTGCGTATCCGCCGCGGGGAAGCCCAGGATGAAACGAGCGCCATGGCCCGGCTCGGAATCGACATCGATGAATCCACCGGCTTGCCGAACCGCACCGTCAACCTGGGCCAATCCCAGTCCGGTGCCCTTGCCTACCGGCTTGGTGGTGAAGTACGCATCGAACAGCCGGTCACGCACGTCAGGTGCAATGCCTTTGCCATTGTCCTGCACGGCAAGCGTGACGTATTCGCCTGCCGCACGATCGTCGGCGTCGGTGGCATCGCTCGTCGTCTGGTTGCCCAAGGTGATGCGAATGTGGCCGCTTTCCGCGCAGGCGTCGCGTGCGTTGATCACCAGGTTCAAGAGAGCGCGCTCCAACGAGTGTGCATCGGCCAGGACGAACCGCTGTGACGCTTCTTGATGTAATTCGACCGCAACGGTACTTCCCGCCGCCTGTTGCAGTAGCGGCATCAGGCGTTCTGCCAGGTCGCCCAGGTCTATGCACTCGGGGGCATACGGATGGTGGCGCGCAAACCCCAACAGGCGCTGCGCCATGATCGAGCCTTTCTGCAGCGCGCTCTGTGCCATCCCGAGAAGCTGTTTGTCCTGGCCGATGACCGAGGCGCGTGTCTGCACCATCTCGATGGCCGCGCCGGCCGTTTGCAGCACGTTGTTCAGGTCATGCACGACGCCGGCCAGGAGCTGGCCGACGGCCTCTCCTTCCTGCGCACGCTCGGCGACCGCTTCGGCCAGACGCTGCGCAGCGCGTGCGATGTCGAGCTCACCTTCGATCTCCGGCGCCGAGGCATTTCTATAGCTTTGCAGTTCCTGGTCAATCGCGTCTGCAAGCTCGCTTTGCGGGCCCAGCAGCTCGGGCTGGGTGCGCAAGCTGTCATTGAGCGTGCGCAGCGCCTGCTGCGATTGGCGCCGCTCGGTGATATCGCGATTGACCGCCAGCACCGCCTCGACATGGCCGTCTGCAGCACGTAGCGGGTTTGTCGACACCAGCCAAAAGTGCCGGTGGCCATCGTCGGTAGTGCATTCGGCTTCAAACCGCTGCGATTCGCCACGCGCCGCCGCAGCGAGTGCCTCTTCGATCCTGGGCCTGAATTCTTCCGGCCACAGCGATGCCCACTGTTTGCCGATGACGGCGTCCGCATTGCGCGCCGCGACCCTGGCCAAGCCGTGCGAGTTGACGAATACCACGCGGCCATCGAGCGAAATTTCCTTGATGGAATCCAGCGATAGCTCGACCATTTGCCGATAACGATGGTCAGGAAAGTCTTGCATTGCGTTCATAGCTTACCAGTAGATCACGCAGCCTTCATTTGCGCGACGTATTGTTGCGAGTCGATCTGAAGAAGTCCTGCCTCATGCCCGCTCCAATCGAACGGTTGATCCTTGTGGTCGACGATGATGCCGGCTTGCGCGAGATCGCCATGCTGCTGTTGGTAGACAAGGGCTACGGCGTTGTCGCCGCTGCTGATGCGCAAGAAGCACTCGAGCTAATCGATGCGCACCCTGCAATCGCGTTGCTGTTCACCGACCTTCAGATGCCCGGTCTCCTGGATGGGTATGGACTCATTGCCTACCTCCGGGCCGACGGCAATAACCTCCCGGCTATATTGACCTCGGGCCTGGGATCGTCACCGAAGGGCTTGCCGCCGCGCACGAGCTTCCTGAGCAAACCCTACACCTGCCGCAATCTCGTGCAGAACATCGAGGCGTTTGTCAGTCACTGATGCCGAAGTGCAGAGTGCTACGCCTGCTTCCATCGGCGATGTAAGCGAGGCATCTGCTGGCAGGGCACGAGCCAAGTGCACTGCCCTCAGTTAATGCGCTCGATGAGCTTGGCTGATCGACAAGCACGACCTCCACAATACGTACGTCTGCCGGTAGCGCCGCAGTGATGGGTTGTTCCGGGATCGACATGTTTACATCCATCTGATGCGATGCATGGACACAGTGCGAGTACGTGCCAAGCGCAGTTGGCCAACGTCCGTGGCGTCGCTGAGCTGCGTGCAAGAACACTAGCGTCGCATTATGCCGGCACCACCTGAATCCTCCGACACTCGGCCATGGATCGACGACCATAGACCGACGTTGCCGCAGGAGTGGATGCTTCCGTGGGGCCTTTCCGCCTACGCTGGTTTATTCGGCAACTAGCCAAGGCCGAAGTCCACAGCGCTCCCCGATGGAACGAAGAGCACCGTGCAGCGGAAAGCAGGCTGTGTGTTGCCTGCTCACCGCGTGCGGTTCGACGGCCCTAGAATTCCTGCCAGCTGCCTTCGTTGCTGGCAGTGGTGACGACGGCGCGTGGCTTGGGCGCCGGCGTACGGCCGGCAGCTGCCACTTTCGCCTTAATTGCGGGGTTTATCGCTGGGCTTGGCACATGCCGAACCGGCGCGGCCACCACCCGATTGTCTGTCTTGAACACGGCCACCGCTTCGGTGAGCTGCACCGCCTGGTCTTCCAGCGAGCGTGCAGCGGCAGTGGCTTCTTCCACCAGCGCGGCGTTCTGTTGGGTGGTCTCGTCCATCTGGGTGATGGTCTGGTTCACTTGCTCAATGCCGGCCGACTGCTCCTGCGAAGCCGCGGAGATTTCGCCCATGATGTCGGTGACGCGCTGCACGCTGGCCACCACTTCGCCCATGGTCTTGCCGGCAGTGTGCACCAGTGTGGAGCCCTGGGCCACGCGCTGCACCGAATCGTCGATGAGGTCCTTGATTTCCTTGGCGGCGCCCGAGGAGCGCTGTGCAAGCGTGCGCACTTCCGATGCGACCACGGCGAAACCGCGGCCTTGCTCACCCGCACGCGCCGCTTCCACCGCAGCGTTCAAGGCCAGGATGTTGGTCTGGAAGGCAATGCCGTCGATGACTGAGATGATGTCGGCAATCTTCTTCGACGAGGCTTCAATGCCGGTCATGGTCTCGACCACCTTGGCAACCACGTCGCCGCCTTGCGCAGCCACGCTGGCCGCACCGATGGCCAGCTGATTGGCCTGGCGCGCACCTTCGGCATTCTGCTTGACGGTGGAGGTGAGCTCTTCCATCGAGGCCGCGGTTTCTTCCAGATTGGCGGCCTGCTGTTCGGTGCGCTGCGACAGGTCCTGGTTGCCAGCCGCGATTTCGCTGGCCGCGCCCTTGATCGACACCGCCGAGGTCTTGATGCTGCCGACAATCTCGGCCAGCTGTGTGGCAGTGGCATTGGCGTCATCGCGCATCTGTGCGAACACGCCGCGGAATTCGCCACTCATGCGTGCGGTGAGGTCGCCGGCGGCGATCGACTGCAACAGGCTGGAGAGCGACTGCAGGTTGCCATCGGCGGTGGACATCAAGGTGTTGAGGCTGTCCACCATTACGCGGAAGTCGTACTGGAAGCGCTCGGCATCGCCGCGTGCGCTGAAGTCGCCGTTGGCGGCGGACTGCGCTAGATGCTTGATCTCGTGGTTCATTGCGCCGAGGTTGGTTTTTACCTGCGCCATGGTGTTGGTAAGCACAGCCTTTTCGCCGGGCAGCTTGTCCATGTCTTCGCTGAGATCGCCGACTGCGTAGCGGCCCATGATCTGTGCCAGGCGCATCATTACAGCGACATGCGAGGCGGCAAGATCATTGTTGTCACGGACGATTGTTGCGTAATCGCCAGGAAACGCGGCCTCATCCACACGGTAATTCAGCTCGCCCTGGTCATGCCTGCATTTCATCTCCAGCTGTCCCTGCGAGACCTTCTGCAGCTGCATCTGCATTTTGCTCATGCTGGCAAGAAGACGCCCGGTCTCATCGGTGCCGCTGCTGTCTACGGCAATCGACAAGTTGCCGGCAGCGATGGCATCGGCAACATTGGAAGCAACGCCAAGCCGGTTGATCAGGCGGCGCCGGATCAGCCAACCGCTGACCAACGCAACCAGTACAGCGATGCCACTACCGATGATCATCGACCAGCGGCTGCGGACCTTGGCGGCATCCAGCGCGGCGCTACGCTTGACCAATAACCCGCTCTCTTGCCCTTCGAAATCGACCAGCAGCTGACGAATCTTGCCCATCGCCGCACGTTCATGGCCGGCCTTGAACAGGGTCAACACCTCGGACATTTCCCCATTGCTTTTGCGCAGTGCAATCAACGTGTCTTCGTGGTCTTTGAATTCGTCATAGGCCGCGTGCAGGTTCTTGAGACGTTCCTGCTGGATCGGGTTGTCGGAGGTCAGGGATTTGGCCCGGGCGAACTCCTTGTCGAAGGCCAACATGCCGTTTCGATAAGGATTCAGGTTTGCATCATTGCCAGACAGCAGAAAACCGCGCGCACCCGTCTCCATGTTGACCGAGGCATTGGACATGCTGCGGCCGGTCGCAATCACTTGGTAGGTGTGGTCGTTCATGGCCACTGCGGCCGACAAGTCGGATTGTCCACGTAGCCCAACCGCCGCGACGATCAATAGCACCAGCACCACCGTGCCGAACCCCAATGCAAGTTGGGTAGAGAGACTTAGCTGTTTCATCGAGTGAGCCTTGAGCCTGTAGCGCGTGAGGAGTGGAGCTGCAAGAACGTGCTCCGACGAATAGCGTGGATTGGTGGATGCCGTAGCAATGCTGCCCTCGCCTCCTGCCAGCGGGCTACCGAGATGGGTAGCGGCGTGGCATTGGCGGACTGAAGTGGGAACGCGCAAAAAATGCCAGCGGTTTTAGCTGGCATTCTGTATTGGAGCGGCGTGGTGTGACGGGATGACCTGATTCGATGCGTTTGGCGATGGCTGCCTAACGTCAGGCAATCGGGCGCTGGCACACTTCACCCCTTCTCTGACGGTCTAGCCTTCGAAGCACGACGTAAGTGCCAAACCGCTGCACGCGCCTGCGCCAACCGCGTTCTGGCGAAGCTGTATGACGCGCCCCTGGGCCAGGGCTGCTCCCACATGCCCTGGGGCAGCTAGATCCCCGAGGGTGAACGCCCGGCGGCTAGCGTGCTCAACAGAAAGCGCCGATAGCATCAAGACTCAGCGGCACTCGCGTTCTGGCGACATCCAACCGGTACTTGCTTATCGCCGAGCAGGTATCAGGTCGACTACCTGCTCGGTCGCCGCATCAATGTCGGCGCGGGTGTAGAGCAGCGGGAAGTACTACCCCTTTAGCCACATCGGGGCGAGGTCGCGATAATGCGGGCTGTTTGGATCGCCCGACTGGCCCGGATAATTCACCGCACGCGAGTGATCCCAGTTGCCCAGGTCGATAATCAGCCGCGCCGAAGGGCCGATGGTCTGTCGAAAATCCTTGGCGTCGTAACCGGACCGGTTGGAGGTGTGCGGGCTGCCGCCTTCAAAAGGCCCGATATCCAGCAAGGCGCGGTTCGCGCCGGCGGCGGCGCTTAGTGGATGGGCAATGGCATTGCGGTGCAGCGTGCCCCATTGCCATTGGCTGCTGTCCTCGCCTTGCAGCTGGGTGAGTGCTCGGTACGCAACCTGCCGGCTATGCAGCAGAAGCTAGTCGTGCAGTGCTGTGGTTCTGACCAAAGGCCGAGCTGGGTGTTGACCGAGCTGTTGATCGAACGGTTCGGCTAGCTGGCACTGCCGTAGGAACAGGCTAGCCCGACCCCGTCGACGCCTGCCTAGGACAAGGTGATCAGTAGCACTGCGCGGTGCACTGGAGAACCACCTGCATCCCCCGATAGGGGCATTGGGCACTGCCCCGACGCGGTGTTCTGGATTCGTCGTGCAGCGCCCAGCATGGACGACACCACAGGTGTCGTGAGATGTCATGCCCTGGTGGTCCCCCATCCAGAGAGATCACGTCGATGACGTTGTCCGATTTTTCGCGCCAGAGCCACGCGCTCTTTGGCCGCACCCCGCCCCCGCCCTTCGGCAAGGTAGGCGCGTTGTTCTTCGGTAGTACAAGCCCTGCGGCACAGAGGTATGCAGCGCGTGTCGCGCGCGGATGCGGTAGCGATTGCCAGCAACGGTTGGTTGGTGCAGATGTCACGGCCAGTGTGCAGCAGGCGCTCAAGCAGGGAGATGCGTGATGAAGCCTTATCTGCTTTCACTTGGCGCCGGCCTGCTGGTCGGTGTGATCTATAGCCTGCTCAACGTGCGCTCGCCAGCACCGCCGGTCATTGCGTTGATCGGGTTGCTCGGCATCCTGGTCGGCGAGCAGTTGCCCCCACTTGTGCGTCAGCTGACGACGCGCAGCCACAGCGAAACCTCGTGGATCGGCCATCAGGTCAAGCCGCATATGTTCGGCCACCTGCCCAAGGGCGAACGTGCACCGGCGGATGTGCCTTCTGCGCCGCCATTGCCGCCGCCCAGGCGTGACAACGAGCACGACACATAAGAGTGGCCGGTGCAGTTCGATCTGATCCACACCGTGCCGCCTGCGGTTGGCTACGGCCGCCGCAGTTCTAAAAACCGCGCAAGCGCATCGGTTAACCCGCCGAGTTGTTGCAGATCCACGCAGCACGCCAGAAGGCTACTGCCCCCCCGTTCAAGCCCATCCGGCACAAGCGCTCCTGCGATGAACAGCGTGCCGACCCGCAGACAGCGCAAGAACGCGTTTTCAATGTCACCACTCGCTGCAACCGCTTCGATTGCACACCCCCGGCAAGCCGCAGCGTCCTCACCCCAAAGGAATTCCCATGCGTCCGATTCTCACCCTTAGCCTGTCCGCCGCGCTGCTACTGAGCGCGCTCACTCCGGTGCTTGCTGGTGCCGCCGCGCCGGTGTCGGTTGGCCCGCAGTACGACACCACGCACGTCTACGTTGCACCTAACGATGTGGACGCATTCGTGCGTAGCTTCACCGCCACCTTCGGCGGGAAAAGCACGCGTCAGGTGATCGCGACTGTGACGCCAACCCCCAGCAGCACCAGCTCGCAATTGGTACAGACGCCGGCAGGCACGGTGTCGTTGTTCGGGTTTCGTACGCCGGTGCCGCACCCGTTCGGCAACGAACGCACCGGCTACCTGGTCACCGACATACAGCAAGCAGTCAGCGCCGCGCGGGCGGCCGGTGCGGAAGTGCTGGTGGCGCCGTTCAAGGATCCCATTGGCATGGATGCAGTGATCGCCTGGCCGGGTGGCGTTGCCATGCAACTGTACTGGCACGACACCGCGCCGCATTACGCGCCGCTGGCCACCATCCCGGAGAACCGCGTGTATGTCTCACCTGATCGCGCCGATGCGTTCGTGAAGGCGTGGCTGCAGTTCTCGCATGGCAAGGTGCTGCGCGATGACCGCCACGCGGATGCAGCACTGATTGGCCGGCCAGGCGACACCTACCGCAGCATCGCAATCAGCTCCGGCTTCGGCGCACTGCAGGTGCTGGTGACCGACGGCCACCTGCCCTATCCGTACGGGCACGAGCTCACCGGCTACGCAGTGGACGATCTGGAAGCAACGCTTGCGCGCGCCACCGCCTCTGGTGCCAAGGTGCTGGTGCCTGCCGTGGCGGGGTCGGGCCGGCATTCGGCGATGGTGGAATTTCCCGGTGGCTATGTCGCCGAGCTGCATGCCGATGCGCACTCCTGATCGCATATGTCGTTCCGCCTGACGTTGCTGTTACTGCTGTGCCCCTGCATCGATGCGTGGGCACAGTCATCCATTGATGCGACTGCCGCACCGCCGGCGCGCCCGGCCATCAAGTCGAACCGCTGGCAGGAGAACTGGTCGCCACTTGCCGATCCCGCGCTGCGTAACCATCCGTTCGATCGGCTGAAATATGTGCCGTTTGGTGACGCTGCGTATGCATCGTTCGGCATCAACCTGCGCGAGCGCTTCGAAAGCAACCACACGCCTGCGCTGGGCATCGGCCGCGAGAGTGACAGCTATCTGTTGCATCGCCTGCAAGTGCATGCAGACCTGCGCATTGGTGCGCATTGGCAGGTGTTTACCCAGCTGGAAGACGTACGCGCCGTGGACAAACGCCGCATCGGCCCGGCCGACGCCAACCGCGCCGATCTGCGCATGGCTTTCGTCGCTTACACCACGCCACTGGGCGCGGGTGACATGAAGGTACGCGTGGGACGGCAGGAGTTTGCATTCGACCTGCAGCGTTTTGTGTCACTGCGTGATGGCCCCAATGTGCGCCAGTCCTTCGATGCGGTATGGATGAACTACGAGACCGGCCCGTGGCGCTGGATTGCCTTTGTCAGCCAGCCTGTGCAATACGCCGATGCGCGCAGTTTCGACGATGTCTCCAACCGGCATCTGCGCCTGGACACCGTGCGTGTGGAGCGCCACGTCCTGGGCACCGACGAACTGTCGCTGTATTACGCGCGCTACCAGCAGGATGACGCCAGCTTTCTCGATGCCGTTGGCGATGAGCGACGCGATATCCTCGATGTGCGCTTCGCAGGCGTGCAGCACGCACTGGACTGGGACCTGGAGGCAATGGGCCAACGCGGCAAGGTGGGCCGCAGCCGTGCGCGTGCCTGGGCGCTGGGCATCAAGGCCGGTTACACGCTACAAGACATCACACTGACGCCGCGCTTTGGGCTGCAACTCGATACCGCCTCTGGCGACCGGCGTCCCGACGACGGCCAGCTTGAAACCTTCAACCCGCTGTTCCCGAATGGCTCGTACATCACCCTGGCCGGCTACACCGGCTACACCAACCTGCTGGTGATCAAACCGATGCTCACCATCAAGCCAACCGCCCAGCTCAGCCTCACCGCGGCACTGGGTTTGCAATGGCGCCAGAGCATCGCCGATGCGGTATACGTGCAGCCGGACATTCCACTCGCCGGCACAGCAGGCACCGGCACGCACTGGACGGGCCGTTACCTGCAGTTGCGTGGTGATTGGAAGCTGAGCACGCACCTGCAGACCGCCATCGAAGCGGTCCACTACCAGGCCGGCGAGACCGTGCATGCCGCCGGTGGCCGCGACAGCAACTACATTGGCTGCGAAATGAAGTTCATGTGGTAGCGCCGTTTCCCTTAGCGCGGAGCGAGCAATGACGTCAGGTGATCCGGCTGCCCTGTGATCCTTTCCAGCCGCGGATAGCGCAAGGTTCCGCGGTAATCCAGGGTATGCATCACGCGCCGGCCATCCTGCTCGAAGGTCAGGCTGACCGGCACCTGGGCTGCATGGCGCACGGCGTCGAGCAGTCGTTGCGGTGTAAATGGTGCCTCGCCGATGGACACGAGCGTTGTCTGTGGCCCGATTCCGGCCCGGTAGGCGGGCCCATTCCAGGCGATTGCGCGCACCTTCCCGTTCGCAGATACCGATAACCCGATTGAGTACGTCAGATCGGTCACGCCGAGCTCCTGCTCGTTTTGGCGATACGTCTCTGTCGCAGTCTCGGCATAGGCCAGCCGCCATCCCTGCCGCGCGAGACCGGCGGTGGCATCGAGTTCGTCATGGCCATCCAGCCAGCGCCGCAAAAACCCTGCCCAGTCGTCGGGCGCCACCGTGTTCAACGCGTTGACCACATCGTTGAACACATACGTACGTGCCGGTGCGTTGGGCGTTGCGCCGGCAAAAAACAGCCTTGCGAACTCATCGATACCGCGGTGCCCGCCGCTGTGCTGACGTAACCGCGCGTCGATATCGAGCCAGAGCATGACCCCCTCCAGGTAATAGTCCTTGCGGCGCTGCCAGTCGCGCCACGGAACTGCCCTGCGCAGCATGAAGGCCGGGTAGTTCACATCGTCCGATAGCGGCCTCCATGTGCGTCCTGGCCGGTTGGCGATTTCTGCTGCATCGATCGCCAGCCTGTCCAGTGTCTGTTCTCGTGTGCGTAGCCCCGATCGCGCAGCAAGCACCCGCCCCCAGAACTCGGTCTGCCCTTCATATCCACAGCAGGCTGCCGCCTTGCGGGGCATTCGGCGTAGGTGCCCAGAGATCTGCGGGCGTGCGATACAGCCCGTTCCACGCATGCACGAATTCATGCGCGAAGATGTCGCGATTATTGAGCTGATTGTCCCAGTCGGAAAAATAGGCCGACGGCAGCGAAATCTCGCTGGACGCGCGATGCTCCGTGCCTCCTGCCGAGCCATCGTCCTCCATCCGCGCGTGGAAGGTGTACTGCTGAAACGGCGCCGCGCCGAACACGGTTCTGGCCTGCTCCAGCATGCGGCGCAACGCGGCGACGCGCTCGGGTGCAATGGTCAGGTCTTCGGGCCGGCGAGCGATCAGATTGAGTGAGATAGGCGGTTGCCCTGGTGCCGACAACGGCAGCTGCCGCGCGTGGCGTGCGGCATACACAGGCGTGTCGAGCAAGGTGTCGAGCGAGACCGGTGCAAACCAGATGGTGTCTTCAGAGGTATCGCGCACAGCCAGCGAACTGATCACGCGCAGGTTGGGCGGCAACGTCATGCTCGGGGCGAACGTCAGGTTGCGCGCGTACCAGCCGGCCGGATACAGGATCAGCCGCTGCCACGGCACCACCAACAGGTCAGGAGACAACACGTCGTCGGTACCCACAATCTGGAACTGCACCTCAATCATATGCGTTCCCGGCGGCACGTCCAGGTGAAAGGCATGCGGATCGAGCGTGTTACGGCGCCAGACCAGCGCCCGACCATCGGCCTGTATGGTGAGCCCGGCGAGATCGGTGACCGAGAGACTGGGGCCATGGCTTGCACTCTCCCACCGCGGATAGAGCAGCGTCATGGCACCGGCTTGCTGGACCGGAATGCGCTCGCGGATGACGAACAGCTGATGTGCGATATCGACCTGCTCGACATCGAGCGAAATCGTGCCGGCGAATGGCTGGTCCACCGGTGGTGCAATCGTCGGAACGTCCAAGGTCTGGACCGGGAGCGTTGTTGCATGCGCTGCGATCGTGGAGACGGCGATCAGACAGAGCGCGAGAGAACACCATTGCCACACGCGCCGGCAAGCGAACGCTGCTGGAACCGTATCGGCGCGTCCTTGCATGCATGAGGAAACTCCAAGGAGCGCCCGCCGCAGTGCTGCGCTGGTTGCAGTGGCTTGCTGTTCTGTTCGCTTGCGCCGTGCATCCAGCCAAGGCGTCAAGCGTGCGGCAGTGGCCATCGCCTGCGTATGCGCGGCTTGTTTGTGGTCGATCAATTGCATGCGTGCCAGCACCGTCTTTGTCTTCGTCGAAGGCCATCGTGTCCGGCGCGCCTGTCTCGACGGTGCTGCCAGCAGCGCATTATCTCTTGAACGATTTGCCGGTGCGTTGCCTACCCATGCGCGCGTTGCAGAAGTTGCTGCAGATTTCCGACAAGCGGGCTGAAGCAGCCGCGATAGAAAGCCGGGCGTGTATCTCTGCATCCAGAAAGCCCGCGGACGAAAACCCCTCGAGCGTGGACCAGTACGCGTTTTTATTCATCAGCAATTTGCCACACAGGGCTGGGAGCTCCAGCGCATTCTGGATGCGATGAACGCGCCAGCGGCCACATGGCGCAATACGAGCGCGTGATGCCCCACGCGTCGACGAATGCAGAACATTCCCAAGCTGGTGCTGCGGCTGCTCTGGCTACACACGCGCTGCGGCCTCGCACTCCCACGGGCCGCCATGCGGGTGGCGAGCACGCCTGCACTCAAAGCATTCGTCAGTAACCGCTTCGCGCCTGACTCACAGGCCATCGCGCTGGCGGGCTATGAGCACCGCTGGAACATCAGCACAGGCGTCGCCGCAGCTTCCTCGCTACTGCACTGTGCTTGCCACACCATGTGCACACTTTATCGTGTTGTCAGCAGACCCTGCCCGCCGGCCCATAGATTGATATCGTCACGGCGGATGGCGGCCGCCATCAAACCGGGAAACGCGTCCGGCGTGCAGGCAAACGACGGCACGCCTAATGCCGCCAGCTTCCCGGCAAGTGCGCGATCGTAAGACGGCGTGCCTTCGTCGCTGAGCGCCAGCAGCACGATGAACTGTACGCCGGCTTCCAGCAACTCGCGTGCGCGGGCCAGCAGGTTGTTTTCGACACCTCCCTCATAAAGATCGGAGATCAATACCAGAATGGCGTTGTGGGGTTCACGAATGATGCTCTGGCAGTAGCTCACCGCGCGGTGAATATCAGTGCCTCCCCCCAGTTGCACCCCGAACAACAGGTCCACCGGGTCGTCCAACTGTTCGCTCATGTCCACGACTTCGGTGTCGAATACCACCAGTCGTGTGGCCACTGCCGGCAACGAAGCCATCACTGCGCCGAAGATGCTCGAATACACCACCGAGGCCGCCATCGAACCGCTCTGGTCGATACATAGCAAAACTTCCCGCTGCGGCTTTTTTGCCTTGCGGCCATAGCCCACCAGTTCCTGCGGCACCACGGTGCGCAATTCCGGCTGCCAATGGCGCAAGTTGCTGCGAATGGTGCGGTGCCAGTCGATTTCGGCCAGGCGCGGGCGGCGATTGCGGCGGGCGCGATCCAGCGCACCGGTCACGGCAGAGCGCATGGGCTCTTCGAGTTGGCGCAGCAAGTTGTCCACCACCTGGCGGACGACCATACGCGCGGTGTCCTTGGTCTGTGCAGGGATCACACGGCTTAGCCCGATCAGGCTGGCGACCATATGCACGTCTGGCTGCACCTGCTCCAGCATTTCCTTTTCCAGCAGCATTTGGGTGAGGTCCAGCCGCTGCAGTGCGTCACGCTGCATCACCTGCACCACCGACGACGGGAAGTATTGCCGGATGTCCCCCAGCCAGCGAGCCACATTCGGAGATGAAGCCCCGCGTCCGCCGCGGCGGCCCAGGCCGCCAATGCCATCCGGTTCGTACAGCGCGGCAAGGGCCTGGTCGATGCCTTGCAACTGCTTGGGCAGCGCGCCGCAGCTGCGATCGGCTTCCTGCCCCAGGATCAGACGCCAGCGCTGTTCGCGCGAGATAGGAGCATCCAGTGCATCGGTGTTTTCGGTCATGCGGGCAACCCCAATAGTTCACGCAGCATCGGCAACGCGCGTTCGGCGCGGGCCACGTTCCAGTCCGGTGCCGCAACCACAACCGTGTCCTCTGCCGGGGCCTGCTTGACCCGCACGCCCAGAGCACGCCGGTCGGCGTTCTCGAAGGCCGCAAAGGTACGCCGTACCAATGGCAGCACCCGAACCAGCTGCACCTCGTCCAGTCCGATCACCCAGGCGTCGATCATCTGCCAAACCGCATCGTCGTGCAGCAACACGGTGGCATTGCGGTTGAGAAAGCCATCCAGCCACTGTGCGGCTTGCAGCGGCTCGGCGCCTTGCGAGAGCTGCTGTTGCAACTGTGTGTGCACTGTGTCGGTCTGCACGGCAGTGGTGTCAAACAACAATCGCAATGCAACCCCACGCAGTAGTGCGCTACACGCTGGCGACAGCGCAATACGTTGCAATGCGTGCTGCCATGTGCCGCTGCAGCTTGTGTCACTACGTAGGCCGATGGCGCGGTCAGCATCCAGCACCACGGTGCGGGCATGTTCGGCGCGGGCTTCGTCCAGGCTGACGAGCGCGAGTGTCAGGCCGATCGCCGCGCGTTCCAGCATGCTGTCGAACAAGTGCACTACATGCACGCCCTCGGTCTGGCGAACATTTCCGTAGCGGAGAATGTTGGCCAATGGTGGCAGCGCGCCGAGTAGTGCCAGCGGGTCCGCATCTGTTGCTGCGCGGGCTTCCAGTTCAGCGGTAAGCGCATGCACTGCCTGCGGCAGATCCGCAAGCAATACCTGATCCACTAATGCGGAAAGATCTGCCAGCGCCTTGGTACTGCGCGCCTGCACCAAAGCCATGCTAGACGCAGCGTCCAGCAGGGTTTGTCCGTGGCGGCTGGCTTCCACCAGATCCACCTGAAAGTGCGGCTGCCACGCCAACTGCCAGATTTCGTGGAAGGTGCCACGTGCCGAATGTCCGGTACGCGCCAGCCTTCCCCATTCAATGCCAATCAAGCGCAGGCGATGCAGCAGGTGGCTACGTGCCAGGTCGTTTTCTTTGCGCAGGTCCAGATCAAGCGTCTTTTCCAGTGCCTCAGGTTTCAGACGCAGGCGTTTCTGATGTGCCTCCAGGTCGCGCTGCAGTGGCACGACGGGCACGCTGGCGGGCACTTGGCCCAGTGCGTCGCCCACCATGAGGTGCTCGCGGATAAGCCGCATGGGCGCGTCATCACCATTGCAAATCACTGCGCGGCTGGCTTCGGCAATGTCTTCCAGGCCGGGCGCGGGATGGCCACGAAATGCCGCCAGAGTGTCGGCCAGGCGTGTGGCCTCGATGAGGTGGGCCGAGGAGCAATCCAACCCGTGTTCGCGCAGCATTCGCCCCACGCGCGCGTACCAACCCACGGTGCGCTGATTGCGAGCACCGGCGTTGCGCCACAGATGGTCGTACCAGCCAGGTGCCTCCACGCCGGCACCGTAGCCGCTTTCGACACTGAGATGACGGTAGGTCCATGGCACCCAGGTGCTCTGGGTCTTGCGCCTGGGCATGCCTTTGAGCAGGCGGTTGTCTGCGGCGGCACTATTGGCGCGCAACGCCCCCGGCTGAAGCGCCGGCACATGCCACGCACCGCACACCACGGCGACGCGGGCGAATTCATTGCCTGCGCTGCGTACCACGCTACGCATATGCGCTTCACGCATGGCTTCGTGCTCACCACGTACTCCGGGATAGTCCGGTGTGTGCTCGCGCACGGCCGTCATTGCCTCGGCGATAGCAGCGAACAGATCTTGTCCGTCTCCCCGTTCCTCCACCATGTGATTCCACCAGGACTCGCCATCGGCGTGGCCGGCCGCTCGCGCAAGCCAATCCAGTGGATCGGCCGGACGTACGTCGCTGGCTTCTTCGGCGGCAGGTTCAACATCCACTTGGTGCTGCAACTGAACGTGCTCTTCCCTCGCCGGCGTCTGACGGCTCGCGCGGGCCTGTGATTGCCGTTCCAGCGTTAATGCAGGGGGCACATCCATAAAGCGCAGAGTGGCGCCATGACGCAGCGCCCAGCGCATGGCCTGCCATTCCGGCGAGTACATCGCATACGGATGGAAGACTGCCAGCTGTGGATCGTCCACACTGTAGGACAGCAATGCGACCGGCGGCTGCATGCCCTCTTCCAGCACGTGCGATAACAGCGCCTCCGTGCCCGCCGGCCCCTCGATCAACACACAGTCTGGCTGGAGTGTCTCAAGGGCAGCCAACAGGCTGCGCGCACAGCCGGGGCCGTGGTGGCGAATGCCGAACAGGGAGATGTTTTCCGTCATGGGTGCAGCCTGCTCAGGCTTGTTCGCGGAACGCGCGATACAGGTCTTTCCAGTCGTCGCGCTCCTTTACCACGGTCTCCAGATACTCCTTCCACACCAGCGCATCCTGTACCGGGTCTTTGACAATGGCGCCGATCATTCCGGCTGCCATGTCGCCAGGACGCAGCACACCGTCGCCGAAATGTCCCGCCAAAGCCATGCCATTGTTGATCACCGAAATGGCCTCTGCGGTGGAAAGCGTCGCTGTGGGGCTTTTCAACTTCGCCTTGCCGTCTTCGGTCACACCATTGCGCAGCTCGCGGAAAATACGCACTACACGCGCGACTTCCTGCAGCGCCGGCGGTTCAGCAGGAAGATCCAGCGCCACGCCCATCTCGGCGACACGCTTGAGCACGATGGCGACTTCGTCTTCCTCGCTGGATGGCACCGGCAGAATCACGGTATTGAATCGGCGTTTGAGTGCACTGGACAGTTCGTTGACGCCCTTGTCGCGGTTGTTGGCCGTGGCAATCACGCTGAAGCCACGCACGGCCTGCACTTCGCTGCCCAGCTCAGGAATCGGCAGTGTCTTTTCGGAGAGCACGGTGATGAGCGCATCTTGCACATCCGCCGGAATGCGCGTGAGTTCTTCGATGCGCGCAATCTTGCCCAGGCGCATGGCATTCATCAGCGGGCTGGGCACCAATGCTTTCTCGCTCGGGCCATTGGCGAGCAATTGTGCGTAGTTCCAACCGTAGCGGATCTGCTCTTCGCTGGTGCCGGCTGTGCCTTGCACCAGCAGTGTGGAATCACCACTGATCGCTGCGGTCATGTGCTCGGAGACCCACGACTTCGCCGTACCCGGCACCCCGAATAGCAGCAATGCGCGGTCGGTGGCGATGGTGGCGACAGCCACCTCCATCAGGCGCCGATCGCCAATGTACTTGGGGCTGACTACGAATCCGTTTTCAAGGGTGCCTCCCAGCAGATAGGTCACCACCGCCCACGGCGAGAGGATCCAATTGGCTGGGCGCTGCCGGGTGTCCTGGCGGCGTAGTTCTTCCAGTTCCTCGGCATATTGATGTTCGGCATGCTGACGCAGGACAGCGTTACTCATACGGGCTCCAGTCAAAGGGCGGAATGATCAGAAAGTGGAATGCAGCGCCTGGCGCAGCGTCACAACATCGTGCGCCTGCTGTACGCAGTCGAGCATGGCCTCCGTGGCATTTGGCGCCGCGTCGGCAATCTGCACATGCGGTAGTGCGGAGGGATGAAGGACGGCCAGCAATTCCAGCACCAGATCACGTTGAACGTAGTCGTAGCGCAACGACTCATCACCGAACCGCGCACCCAAATCCGCAGCCAGCCGCTGTGAGTATGCGGCGCTCAGGGTCTGGCCAGGGCTGGTACTACCGAGCACTTCAGCAAGCAGGGACGTTTGTTGCAGCTCTGCGATGCTGGCGGGCCAGTGCTGCTCGCGCTGCGCGGGTGGAAGCATGGCCAGCAACTCACCCAGGCGCAGCTGTCGCTGTTCCACATCAATCATTGCTTGTACCCATTCGGGTTCGCTGGCGTCCACACGTTCCAGCCATGCACGCAGCAGCGCGTCGTACCAGTCCGTGCTGCGTGCCCAGGCCAGCACCTGCGTCGGTGTTTTCTCCAAGGTCTGGCACCACCAGCCCAGTGGGAGTTGACGCGCAATCTGGTAAAGCCACCAGGCGCGCTCGCCCAGCATGTCGCTGCCGGGACGCTTGCTGTCGATGGCGGCGTCGGCCCAGCTGGCATCAGCTACCGCTGGGGCATCCAGTTTCCAGGCCATGCGGCGCAGCAGGCCGGCGGGTTGCTGCTGCAGCAGCGTGCGCATCTGCGCATTTATATATTGCGCGTGCACGGTGAACGGCAGTGCGGCAAGCATCGGCCCCACCAGCATGCGTACCTCACGGCTGCGATCCTTCAGCAGTGTTTGCAACAACGGGCCATCGGCATCGCTCAGCTGCGGCTGCAATGCGGCAATGACCTCGACCCGCTCACGCGCAGAGAAGTCCTTGAGCGCACACTGCAAGCGCGCATTTGCGGCCGCGGCGTTATGGGTTCGTAGCTGTCGAAACGCGTGCAGCCGTGCGTCGAATGTGCCTTCGTCCCACACCTGTTCTAGATTCGCAGGTGCAGCCTGTCCATGATCCCCTGCTTCTACCGCGTAGTTCCAATCCGGATTGCAGGCAGCCAACCAGCGGCCACGGATGCCCAGCATCGGGCGCAGAAAGGCGCGCAGCGGGTTCACACGTGCCCCGGCGTTCAGCGCCAATGGCAATACTGCCACTGGCAGATACTGGTTGTGTGCTCCCAGTTGCAGGCAGGCTTCGTAACGTGTGCGCCTCATCCAGGGCGGTGGTTGGGTGCCGCTAAATAGCCGCTTCAACAGGGGTGCCCAGGCGTGATCTGCCGGAAGTGCCTGAGGATCATTTTCCGCGGGTGGCGGCAGAGCCACCGGTGCGGCCATGCGCAGGGCCGCACGTCTGGAGGCAGCCACTACGCCCACCTGCACGCTATAAGCCAGTGCTGCATCCTCGTGCTTGGCGACTGCGGCGAGGACGTCGCCGAGCGCGCCTTCGGCAGGAACGACCTGTGGGCAGTCGATGCCCAGTAATGCAGGCTTTAACCATGTCGGACTCATGCTGCTCCCCTTTCCCAGCATTCTCCCTGCCCATTCCAGGCGGTCAGCGGCAGCAGCGTCTGGCCATCCCATTCACCTACCACGCACAACGGGTGGCCACCGGCAAACGCCAGCAGCGCCCACCCCTGCATCAATGAAAGCTGCAATGGCAGTGTGCCTTCTGCGTGTTGTACCCAAGCGGCGTGGCCATCATGCGCCACATGTGCCTGCGCCAAGCGCATGGGTACGAGCGGCAGCCAGGGATTCGCTGCGAGTGCGAGCGCAGCTGCATCGAGCGAATCTTCGCGAGGTAGCAAGGTGCCCGCAGCGCTTCCCGCATCCACCTCAGCCATCACTGCGCGTAAGGGCACCGTCCCCATGTGGAAATGCAGCGTCCCCGCATAGACATGGCCGTTGCGCCACTGCTGATCCCAACCGCGCCCGCCGTGGCTATAGTCCTGCAGTAGCGCGGCACGGGCGCTCTGCACACCGTGCAGCCAGACGCGGCGCTCCACCAAATTGCCCGGCTGCTCAATGATCTGTTGGCCCTGCACATGCCACTGATCGCGCACGGCCTCGCCTTCGCGTAGCACCACGTCGCGCTCGATGGGCCAACCCAGCGCAGCGCGCAGGTCTGCCCGACGCGCTGGATTGAATGTTTCCATGCGGGGAACCGCCTGCGTGAGCAATTGCAACAGCCCAAGACGCTCGCCCAATTCGGCCAGCTGGCTAAGATCGCGCCCGCCCTCGCCCAGCGCGTGTTCCAACCGGTTGGCCAAGCCGGGTGCTTGTGCATCCACCATGCGTGACATCATGCGTCGCGCGTCCTGCTCAAAGCCTTCGCCAAGGTTGGCAAGCCCCTGGCGGAAGGTGTCCGCGATCCAACGTTGCAGTTCTGCCGCGCCGGCTTCCATGCGCGACCAACGTGCGTGCTCGCGTTTGGCGGCTGTCGCTGCCTGCACTTGCGGATCGGGCGGTGCCGCGCTCGCCGCGACTTCCTTGCGGACAGCACGATCACGGCGCCCCTGCATCCATTCCTCCACCCAGGCCGGGCGCACACCTGCTATGCAGCGCGGGTTGCCTGCGGCGTAGAGCATCAGCAGCGCAAGGCCATGTTTGCAGGGAAATTTGCGGCTTGGGCAGGAGCAGCGACTGACCAGCGCGGACAGGTCCACCTGCGTCTGGTAGGGCTTGGAGCCACTTCCTTGGCATTCGCCCCACAGGGCATCGGCGTCGACGCCAAGCAGACCCCATTTTGCGTCCGTGGCCAAGCCACCAGCTGCTTTGCTAGACGATGCATCAGGCGCAAGCGCGAGCACCTGCTCGCGCGTGAGTCGCACTTCCATAGCCGTACTCACATCAGATCCGCGGCAATGATAGCCGAGGTTGGCTGATAACCAAGCGTTCGCTTGTTGCCGCTTCGAGGGACGCGCTTCCTTAGGTGAGCGCCGATGCGTTGGGAGGTGCGCTGCGAGCAACTGCTGTTGGGCGGGCTACGTTCCGGCCCAGCCCCTGCGGTTCATGCGCTAGGACCGACTTCACTCTCGGTTGCCCTGCTCCTAATCAGCTCCGTGACTGCGTGCTGCCGTCGCGCAGCCGTATGGTATGTAAGAGATAGGAACCGGCAGAGCGTCGTCTGCTCCGAAATGACGGCTCAGACCAAGGCGCTTGCTAGGGAGCCACCTGTATCAAGACAGGTCGTGCAGATCCTTCCCCAGCACGGGGCCAAGCGTCCAATCGGAAAACTGGACACGCAGCCCTTCGCGTTCCGGGGTGCAGGTCATCGGGCCCACGAGGTAGGAGTCGGCGACCGGGAACGGGCAGAGCCTGACTAGCGGCCAGTACGTGCCGTCGCGCGAGACCTGCAAGCGGAGCACGCCCTTGTCGACTGTTGCGCGCATCCAGAAATCGGACGCGTCCGCTTCGTACGGCCCGGTGGCCCAGTCGGAGGTGCCATCGGTCAGTACGCTGCTCAGCATGGCGCGGCCGTCGCTGAGCTCGATTCCGGCCTTCACCCATTGCCGTTCGTTGACCCGCACCATGATGCCGGCCTGGTCGTAGAGCTGCTCGAACTTGCCGCGGATCCTGAGCTGGCAGGTGAAGCGCGATGGCGCCTTGATCCCGAGAAAATGGCCGCTATCGCGCGTGAAACCATAATGGGTTTCGCGCCAGAAGTCGGTGCCCTTGTCGGTGACCACGTCGAGCACGTCACCGGGCAGGACGCGGTGCACCTTGGGCGGGTTGAGCCAGGTGCCGGTCTCCCAGACCCCGCGGGCCTGCGCATTGGCGCCGGTCGCCAGGACTACGCTGCCGGCAGCGATGCCGCCCAGCGTCGCGCGGCGGCCATGGTCCACGTTCCTCTCGTTGTCATCGCGCATGCGCTTGCTCCTGGCTCGTACGGTGCCTGCCCTCGCCGGTGCCAGCACGGCACCAGGACGGCGGGTTGCAAATTTGTACATCCGTACCATTTCGATGTCAAACGCTGGATTACCATGACGTGCTTCCATCGAACCCACGCGTGCATGAGCGGCAGAACCTGGCGTCAAGACCCCAACCGAAAACAGAGCATCGAGCAGGCCGCGTTGCGCGTGGTACTGGAGCACGGCGTTGCCGGCACCACGTTTCGCAAGGTTGCCGAAGAAGCCGGTGTGCCGCTTGCCGCGACGTCGTATTACTTCGCATCGATGCAGGAGTTGCTGATTGCTGCGTTCACCCGCTTCTCGCTCGAGGTGTCCGATGGCTTCGCTGCGGAAGTGAGCGCTGCAACAACACGCGAGCAAGCGTGCGATGCGGTGGTGAACATCATCTTCGGCGATGGCACCGCGTCTGCGCGGGTGCTGTTGCTGAGTTATGAGCTCTACGCGTTTGCCCGCAGGCATCCGGAGATGACCGCGATCATGGAGCAGTGGATGGCCAGGAGCCGAACCGCGCTGGAGCAGCATTTCTCCAAGGCGGCGTCGGCTGCACTCGATGCGTTTATCGAGGGCGCCACCATTCACCGCTCGGTAGTGCGCACGAACAGGAAGAGCGTACGCGCCGCGGTGGAGGCGTTGGCTGCGCTTTAAACCGCCGTGATGCAGCGCCAAGCGCCCGGCGTTTCTGCTACGTGGGTCTAACGCATCGCCCGCGCCGCAGCGTCAGGCGGGGCCTGCTGCACATCGTGCTGCACGGCGTGACGCTGCCACGCGCTCCGGCAACTGTACCGGAGCCTCTATGCTGAACTCGCTGGGTCAGCCCTGCATATGACCTGCTGGCGACTCACCGAGCACAGGCGCATCACGCGGCAGCGTTACTCGGCAAGCTCGCGCATCACCTTGATCAGATCCGACTTGCCCTCGAACCCAATGCCCGGCAGTTCCGGCATCACGATGTGGCCATCCTGCACCTGTACGCCATCCGGGAAGCCGCCATAGGGCTGAAACAGATCCGGATAGCTTTCATTGCCGCCCAGTCCCAGACCTGCCGCGATGTTGAGCGACATCTGATGGCCACCATGCGGAATGCAGCGAGACGGCGACCAGCCGAACTGATGCAGCACATCGAGCGTGCGCAGATATTCGACCAGCCCGTACGAGAGCGCGCAATCGAATTGCAGGTAATCGCGATCCGGGCGCATGCCGCCATAGCGCAGCAAGTTGCGTGCGTCCTGGTGCGAGAACAGGTTTTCACCGGTAGCCATCGGGCCGGGATAAAACTCGCTCAATGCAGCCTGCAGCGCATAGTCGAGCGGGTCGCCGACTTCTTCGTACCAGAATAAAGGGTAATCCCGCAGCATCTTGGCGTAGGCAATCCCGGTCTCCAGATCGAAGCGGCCATTGGCATCGACGGCCAGGCGTGCCTGGCTGCCGATTTCTTCCAGCACGGACTCGATGCGGGCGCGATCCTCGTCGATGGACGCGCCACCGATCTTCATCTTGACCACGTTGTAGCCGCGATCCAGATAGCCGCGCATTTCCTTGCGCAAGGCGCTGTTGTCCTTGCCCGGGTAGTAGTAGCCACCGGCGGCATAGACGAAGACGCGCGGGTTGGCCTCCCTGCCCTTCATCTGCGCAAGGTACCGAAACAGCGGCATGCCGGCGATCTTGGCGGTGGCATCCCAGATGGCCATGTCCAGCGTACCCACCGCCACCGAGCGTTCACCGTGACCGCCGGGCTTTTCGTTGGACATCATCGCCTTCCAGATCTTGGAAGGGTCCAGGTTGTCGCCCGCGTCGTTGCACAGCGAGGCACCGTCCGCCTCGAGGATGCGGTCGCGGAAGCGCTCGCGGATCAATCCGCCCTGCCCGTAACGTCCGTTGGAATTGAAGCCGTACCCGACAACCCGGCGACCGTCGCGGACCTGGTCGGTGACCACCGCGACCAGACTCGCGGTCATCTTGGAAAAGTCGATATAGGCGTTACGGATCGGCGAGGCGATCGGCTTGGTCACTTCGACAACATCGATGATGCGCATGGGAGAGGCTCCTTGTTGTGGATTCAAGTCAGTGATGCATCTGTGGACGGCGCTGCGGTGGGCAGCGGCTCGCCGTTCTTTTGTCGGCGGATGATGTCCTGGGTCTGCGCGAGGTCGAGTGCGCCGTCCCACTTCGCAATCGCCAGCGTGGCGACGCTGTTGCCGATGAGGTTGACCACCGCCCTCGCCTCGTTCATGAAACGGTCCACACCGAGCAACAGCACCAGCCCGGCAACCGGCACGGTATCGATGGTGGACAGCGTTGCCGCCAGTGCAACAAAGCCTGCGCCGGCAACACCCGCAGAGCCTTTGGAGGTGAGCAACAACACCCCGAGCAATGCAATCTGCTGATAGACCGGTAGCGGTGTATTGGTGGCCTGCGCGACAAAGATCGCCGCCATGGTCAGGTAGATGCAGGTGCCGTCGGCATTGAAGGTGTAGCCGGTAGGCAGCACCAGGCCGACGGTGGATTTACGCACCCCGGCAAGTTCAAGCTTCATCATCATGCGCGGCAACACCGCTTCGGTGGAGCAGGTGCCGAAGGTGACGAGGATTTCGTCCTTGATGAAGCGCAGCAGCTGCAGCAGCGGAAAACCCGCCCAGCGTGCGATGGCACCCAACACGATAAAGACGAACAGCGCCGAGGTCACATATACGGCAAGCATCAGGTGCCCGAGCGACCACAAGGTTGCCAGGCCGTACTTGCCAATCGTGAAGGCAATGCCCGCACCGGCGCCCAACGGCGCCAGACGCATCACCATGTTGATCATCCGGAACAGCGCCTGCAGCCCGTTATCGATGAGATCGACCAAGGGCTTGCCCCGCTCGCCTAGCTGCAGCAGGCCGATGGCAAACAGCACCGACACCAGTATCACCTGCAGCATGTTGCCTTTGGCAAAGGCATCCACCAGCGTGGTGGGGATGATGTTCAGTATGAACTCCACCATCCCTGCATCATCTTTTGCACGCGCCACATACTGCCCGACGGCGCTGCTATCGATGGTGCCGGCATCGATATTCATGCCCTCGCCCGGCTTGATGAGGTTCACCACCACCAGGCCGATCGCAAGCGCCAATGTGGAGACTACCTCGAAGTAGATCAGCGCCTTGAGGCCGGTCTTGCCGACCTCCCTGACGCTGCCCATCTTGGCGATCCCAACCACAACGGTGCCGAAGATGATCGGCGCCAGCAGCATCTTGATCAGCTTGATGAAGCCTTCTGCGACCGGCTGCAGCACAACGCCCACATGCGGCCAGAAATAGCCCAACAGCCCGCCAATCACGATGGCGATCAACACCTGTACATAGAGTTGCCGCAGCAACCCTGTAAGACCCGTTTGTTTCTGCATGATCGCCCGCTCCCGTCGACATGCCACGCATCAAGAATCTCGTTTGCCGCAGCACGTGCTGAGTGACGTGCTGCAAGCCTGCGTCAGAGAGTAAGAGCGCGTTGCCGGGTGCGGCCAATGCCTTTTTTGGGCGCTTGATGCACAATCGGCATCATGGAATTGACCTGGCTCGAAGACTGCGTGGCGTTGGCTGACACGCTGAATTTTTCGCGCGCCGCCAAGCGCCGCTTCGTCACGCAGCCCGCCTTCAGCCGGCGCATTCACGCCCTTGAAGAATGGTTGGGCACGCCGCTGTTTCTTCGCTCACGCAAGGAAGTGGTGTTGACGCCGGCTGGCGAGGCATTCATCCGCAAGGCCTCCGGGCTCACCGCAGCGCTGTATGCGGCCCGGCAGGAAGCATTGGAGGTGGCCGGGCGGCACACGCCGGCGCTGGCCTTCCTTGCAACGCACGTCCTGTCGTTCACGTTCTTTCCGTCCTTTGTCCGGCGCATCGAATCGAACACCGGCATCGGCGCGTTCCAGCTGATCTCCGATACGTTGCGCGCTTGCGAAAAACTGATGCTGCAGGGCGCAGCGCAGTTCATGCTGTGCCATGGTCACCCGCGTCTGCAGCTGGGGCTGGACCCTGGCCAGTTCGAGCAGGTGGTGATCGGAAGCGATGTGCTGCAACCCTTCAGTGCGCCCATGGGCAGCGATGACGCACGCCCACGTTGGCCGCTTGATTCAAGCGATGCGCTGCCACTGCTGTCTTACAGCGCAGACTCCGGCCTGGGACGCATTCTTGCGGGGCATCCGGCATTCAACGCGCTCGAAGCGCGCCTGACGCCCGCGCTCACCTCTGACCTTGCCGCAACCCTGCTGGCCATGTGCCGTGCAGGAGGCGGCATCGCCTGGCTGCCGCGCACGCTGGTGACCGACGACCTCGATCAGGGGCGGCTGGTGCACGCTGCGCCGCTACAGGCGGACTGGGATATCGCCATGGACATCTGCCTGATCCGGCACACCGGGCCGTTATCGCGGCAAGCCGAAGACATGTGGGAAAAGCTCAAGCAGGGCAAGCTGAAGAGCTAGCCGAGCTCGCGCGGCGTGCGTACTGCAAGCACGCTGCAAGATCAGCGTGCTTTGGCTGCAGCCCGTGCTGGCGCGCCTGCGCACAAGCCGTCCATGACCGTGTCCATCAGCCAGTTCAGCCTTGGCTGCCAGTCTTCGGTCACATCGATTTGCCAGATGCCCGCAGTCGCCAGGAAGAACTTGTCGGCGGTGACGCCCGGCCGGATCGTGCCGGCGGCCTCATTGGCATCGAGCAGCATTTGCGCCGCGGCAATCACCGGTGCGTAGCCTTCGTTGCCGGCACGCTCTTTCACGTTCGCAAACTCGCGCAGCGCGCCGGCCAGGCCCGCCTTGGTGATGGCGTATTCGGCCAGGCGATTCATCCACTCGCGCAGTGCCCGGTCCGGCGGCAGTGTCTTGAGCAACTGCGCGGCCGCCCCGGTAACCTGCAACATCTCGTGCCGGTAGACCTCGATGACCAGCGCCTCGCGGGTCGGGAAGTGGCGATAGAACGTGCCCTGCCCCACGCCGGCCTTCTTGGCAATTGCACTCAAAGGAACATCGGCTGCGCGCACCAGTTCGGCCAGCGCCACGGACAGGATGCGCTCCCGGTTCTGCACTGCATCGGACCGCTTCGGCTTCTCCACGTCGCTCCTTGTTCAAATATGCGTTGACAAACGGACAGTTGTCCGCCACTGTCTGGCGGTAAGCGGATGACTGTCCGTTTCGATTCTACCCCATCCGTATCAGGAGATATCCGTGAAGACCACCGGCAATACGATTCTCATCACTGGCGCCACCTCCGGGATCGGCCTGGGCCTGGCACTGCGGCTCCAGCAAGCGGGCAACACCGTCATCGTGTCGGGCCGCCAGAAGGCGCTGCTGGACCAGATCACGGCCGAACATCCTGGGCTGGAGGCAATCGAGCTCGACGTGGCCGACGCAGAGGCCATCGTCAAGGCCAGCCAGCTGGTGGCCGAGCGTTACCCCGCGTTGAATGTCGTCATCAACAACGCCGGCATCATGCCGGCCGACAACGTGCTCACGCCTGCATCGTTGAAGGCGGCCGAAGACGCAGTGGCCATCAACCTGCTCGGTCCGATCCGCATGAGTTATGCGTTCCTGCCGCAGCTGGTCAGGAACACGGACAGCGTCCTCATCAACGTCAGCTCGGCGTTGGCCTTCGTCCCCTTCCCGATTGCGATGACCTACAGCGCCACCAAGGCCGCGGTGCATTCGTTCACCGAAAGCTTGCGCGTGCAATTGGCCGAGACCCCGGTGCAGGTGATCGAATTGGCGCCGCCTGGCGTGCGCACCAAGCTGTTCGGCCAAGGCAACGACGAACACGCCATGCCGCTGGACGAGTTCCTGGACGAAGCGCTGGCGCTGTTGCACGCAGACACCACGCCGAACGAAATCATCGTGGAACGTGCCAAGTATCTGCGGTATGCGCAGGCCAATGGCAAATACGATGAAATGCTGGGAATGTTGTCCGCAGTGAAGACGCTGGACTGAGCCGCTCCGCCTGCAGTTGATCGCTCGTGCGGTGACAGCGCGGAGCCCGGGTTCGTGCCGGGCTCGGCGTTTTGCGCCTCCGCGCCGCACCTGCTCGTGGAGGTTCCGCGCGCCAGTCACGCGTAGCCAGCTCGCATTGACACTGCCTTCTGGCCCGGTGCGAGTGCACCCTTGCTCGCTACCCTCGGGTGAGGTTGCGTTACGTAGAGCAGCTATCAAAATGACTGCGCAGCCGCCAGGCGGGCGCGGCCGGTGCTCGGAATCGGCATATACCCACGTACATTCCGGTTCCTCCGCGCCGTCCACACCCACCTGACGGCTGCTCGCTACGTTTTGTCAGCCGCTCTTAGAACCTGTTCACGATCTTCTGAGTAATAGTGCCAAGAAGGCCAAATGGAT
>NZ_JARVTE010000010.1:0-72165 GCF_030208815.1 Xanthomonas sp. fls2-241-TYG-148 | reverse complement strand
CACTCCGGTTCCTCCGCGCCGTCCGCACCCACCTGACGACTGCTCGCTACGTTTTTTTAGCCGCTCTTAATGCGCTAATGCAGCTGCGCGCCGGCATCGACCAGCGCGCGCTGAATGCGCATTAGCGCGTCGAACCGCTGGCAGCATCCACCAGCGCGTGCGGCTGCAGTTCGGTGGCAATGCGCACCTCGCCGGTGAGCAGGCGATGGATCGGGCACTTCTCCGCCACCTCCAGCAGACGTGCACGCTGGTCATCGTCCAGTGCGCCCTCCAGCACGATCGCGCGCGTGATCGATGTGCCCGCGGCGCCGCGCTGGGTGTAATGCAGGTGCACGTGCACCGCGGCCAATGGCCATTGCTTGCGTGCGGCCACCATCGACACGGTGATGGCAGTGCAGGCACCCAACGCGCCCAGCACCTGCGCCTCTGGATCCGGCCCTGCATCCTGGCCACCGTTGGCCGGCTGGGTGTCGCCGATCCAGCGGTGCTGGCCGTCGTGGATGGTGACCGTGTAGGGCACCGTGCCGGTGACGACACTGACGGCGCGATCACTCATGTGCGCTTCTCCCACGCGGCAACCCGCCCCGGTTCAAAACCGCCCCTCCTGGAAATCGACGAACGCCTGCATCAATTCCTGCTTGGTGTTCATCACGAACGGGCCATGCCGCATCACCGGCTCGTTGATCGGCCGGCCGGCGACCAGGATCAAGCGCGCGCCGGCAGCACCGGCCTGCAGCCGCAGCCGCTCGCCACCGCCCAGCACCGCCAGCTCCTGCGCCGGCAACGGGCGTGCGCCCTCGCCCTCGCCGACCGTGGCCGCGCCTTCGAAGGCGTACGCAAACGCGTTGTGGCCGGAGGGCAGCAGATAGTCCCAGGACGTGTCCGGCGCCAGTGCGATATCCAGGTACACCGGCTCGGTGGCCGGCTGCACGATCGGCCCGTGCACATCGTCCACCGCGCCGGCAATCACCTTGACCGTGACGCCCGCAGCCGGATGCGCGACCGGGATCTTGTCCGGCGCGTATTCCTGATACTTGGGGTCGCTCATCTTGTCGCGCGCGGGCAGATTCACCCACAGCTGGAAACCACGCATGCGCCCGGATTCCTGCTCGGGCATTTCCGAATGGATCAGGCCGCGCCCGGCGGTCATCCACTGCACGCTGCCCGGGGTCAGCAGGCCTTCGTTGCCGTGGTTGTCCTTGTGCCGCATGCGCCCGTCGAGCATGTACGTGACGGTCTCGAAGCCGCGGTGCGGATGGCTCGGAAAGCCGGCGATGTAGTCTTCGGCCTGTTCGGTGCCGAACTCATCCAGCATCAGGAACGGGTCCAGTGCCGGCAGCTGCGGCGTGCCGATCACGCGGGTCAGCTTGACCCCGGCACCGTCGGAGGTGGGCATGCCGCGAATGGTCCGCAGCACGTGTGCCGCCGTGGAGGTGGTGGTGTCGCTCATCGAACGCTCCCTGTGCGCAAGTGGATGCCTTGCATGATGGAGGCCGCTGGCATGGCGCCCAACCGCGACACGTGCAACCGACCGTTCCAAAACGCCGCGGCGCGCAGGCGCAATGCCGCACTGCAATGCCAGACACCATACGACCAAAGGCTTACCTGATCCCCGGGCGGCACCATTGACCGCGGACAGCCGGCGGGAGGACCCTTAGCGGGATCGTTCCTGAGGGGCATGCATGAAAGGTATCTCGAAGCTGGCCTGGGGCGCGCTGGCGCTGCTGGCCGCGTTCTGCCTGGGCACCGTGGCGCTGCGGCGCGGCGAACACATCAACGCGTTGTGGATCGTGGTGGCGGCGGTGTCGATCTATCTGATCGCCTACCGCTTCTATGGCCTGTTCATCGCCGACAAGGTGATGCAGCTCGACCCCACCCGCGCCACCCCGGCGGTGACCAATAACGACGGCCTGGACTACGTGCCCACCAACAAGCACGTGCTGTTCGGGCACCACTTCGCCGCAATCGCCGGCGCCGGGCCCTTGGTCGGCCCGGTGCTCGCCGCGCAGATGGGCTACCTGCCCGGCCTGCTGTGGCTGGTGGTCGGCGTGGTGCTGGCCGGCGCGGTGCAGGACTTCATGGTGCTGTTCCTGTCCACGCGCCGCAACGGCCGCTCGCTCGGCGACCTGGTGCGCGAAGAGATGGGCCAGGTGCCCGGCACCATCGCGCTGTTCGGCGCCTTCCTGATCATGATCATCATCCTGGCAGTGCTGGCGATGGTGGTGGTGAAGGCCTTGGCCGAGAGCCCGTGGGGCATGTTCACGGTGATCGCGACGATGCCCATCGCGATCATGATGGGCGTGTACATGCGCTACATCCGCCCCGGCAAGATCGGCGAGATCTCGGTGGTGGGGTTGATCCTGCTGCTGGGTGCGATCTGGCTGGGTGGCCAGGTGGCCGCCGACCCGACCTGGGGCCCGGCCTTCACCTTCACCGCCAAGCAGATCACCTGGATGTTGATCGGCTACGGATTCATCGCCTCGGTGCTGCCGGTATGGCTGCTGCTGGCACCGCGCGACTATCTGTCCACGTTCCTCAAGATCGGCACCATCCTGGGCCTGGCGATCGGCATCTTGATCGTGATGCCCGACCTCAAGATGCCGGCGCTCACGCAGTTCGCTGCCAGCGGCGATGGCCCGGTGTGGAAGGGCGGCATCTTCCCGTTCCTGTTCATCACCATCGCCTGCGGTGCGGTATCCGGCTTCCACGCGTTGATCGCCTCCGGCACCACGCCCAAGCTGCTCGCCAACGAAGCGCACATGCGCTACATCGGCTACGGCGGCATGTTGATGGAATCGTTCGTGGCGATCATGGCGCTGGTGGCCGCGTCGATCATCGAACCCGGCATCTACTTCGCGATGAATAGCCCGGCCTCGTTGGTCGGCAGCGATACCGTGGCAGTGGCTGCCAAGGTCAGCGAATGGGGCTTTGCAATCACCCCGGAAGTGCTGGAAGCCACCGCGCGCGACATCGGCGAGCACAGCATCCTGGCGCGCGCCGGTGGTGCACCCACGCTGGCGGTAGGCATCGCGCAGATCCTGCACCACGTGCTGCCGGGCGAGAACACGATGGCGTTCTGGTACCACTTCGCGATCCTGTTCGAAGCGCTGTTCATCCTCACCGCAGTGGACGCGGGCACGCGTGCCGGCCGCTTCATGCTGCAGGACCTGCTGGGCAACTTCATCCCGGCGCTGAAGAAGACCGAATCGTGGACCGCCAACATCATCGCCACCGCCGGTTGCGTGGCGTTGTGGGGCTACCTGCTCTACACCGGCGTGATCGATCCGTTCGGCGGTATCCAGACGCTGTGGCCGTTGTTCGGCATCTCCAACCAGATGCTGGCCGGCATCGCGTTGATGCTGGGCACAGTGGTGCTGTTCAAGATGAAGCGTGACCGCTACGCCTGGGTCACCATCGTGCCGGCGCTGTGGCTGCTGTTGTGCACCACCTACGCCGGGCTGATCAAGATCTTCGACAGCAACCCGGCGCAGGGTTTCCTGGCGCAGGCGCACAAGTTCCAGGCCGCCATCGCCAGCAACACCATCACCGCACCGGCCAAGACCGTGCCGCAGATGCAGCAGATCGTCACCAACGCCTACGTCAACACCGGGCTGACGGTGCTGTTCCTGTTCGTGGTGGGCTCGATCCTGATCTACGCAGTCAAAACGATCGTGGTCGCCCGCCGCACCCCGCAGCGCAGCGATCGCGAAACCCCGTACGTGGCACTGCAGCCACACCAGATGGCGGATCTGTAATGGGCACTCAACTCGTTCTTGCCAGCCAATACCAGGCCCATCGCCGCATCTGGCGCCGCCTGGTGCAGACCGCACGCCTGTGCTGTGGCATCCCGGACTACGACAACTACGTGCGCCACATGCTGGAGAAACATCCGGACAAACCGGTGATGGACTACCCGGCGTTTTTCCGCGAACGCCAGGAAGCGCGTTACGGCGGCAAGAGCGGGTTCCGCTGCTGTTGATGGGTGATCGATAGATGTACACGCAACAGGGCGCGATGCGAATCGCGCCCTGTTGCGTTGATGTGGACGCGAAATGCGGTTTTCTTTATGCGATTGGACGGTGCGGCAGATTGGCTGCGGAGCGGTTGATCTGCGGCTTGGCTGCAAGGCCCTTGCCCGCCGCCATCGTGGGACGCGCCGGGAGGTAGAGCGGCTGATCTGTGGCTTGGCAGCAGGGCCCTTGCCCGCTCACCATCGCGGGACACGCTGCAAGTACGTCCTTGTAAGCTCTTACGCGGCATCCATGCCGCGTAAGGTCCCGCGACGGTGAGCGGGCAAGGACCAATCAGGCATGTCGGTGTGCATGGTTGCATGCAGCGCAATAAGCGCGTTTTTTGGATGACGGCGAATGACGGCGCGTCCGATCAGCGTCGCAACGCGAACGACTAGCAGGCAGGCTTTCAACGAAGCGACCTACGAACGTTCTGGTGCGGTGCCCTCATCGCTTGCGGGACCGTGTGGCGGCATGGATGCCGCCACCGAGCCTACAGGGACGTACTTGCGGCGTGTCCCGCAAGCGGTGAGGGCACCGCACGCTCGACCGAGCAGGCTTTTGATCCAAACACTGACTGCAGCCAAACGATGCGACGACGCGACATCCTCAACCAGCGCGCGTTTGCGCGAGCCGCTCGAACAACGCGTGCAAATCGCGCATATCGTCGAACACCTCCAGCACGCCGATCCGTCGCAGGGTGTCGTCGTGCCCTTGCGGAATATGGCTGGCACCGGTAAATCCCAGCACCTGCATGCCGGCCGCCAGCGCGGCGGTCGCACCGGTGGGGCTGTCTTCGATGACCAGGCAACGCTCCGGCGCTACACCGGCCGTGCGCGCAGCCAGCAGGTACACATCAGGCGCCGGCTTGGGCCGCTCCACCATGTCGGCGCTGAAGATCCGCCCTGCCGCACGCGCCGTGAGCCCGGCCCGCTCCACCGATGCAATCACGTTGTGGCGGCGGCTATTGGAGGCCACCGCCAGCGGCAGCGGGATCTGCTCCAGCGCCTGTCGCACGCCCGCAATCGGCTGCACCTCGGCGGCGATCAAGGCTTCGCTGCGCGCCTGGATCTGCGCCAGCAAGGTTTCCGGCAACTGCAGCGCAAAGTGTTCTTCCACCCGCCGCAATACCTCGCGCGTGGTCTGCCCGAACGTGGTTTCCAGCAGATGTTCCAACGGCTCGGCCGGCACGAACGCTGCCAGCGCCTCGCGCATCACCCGGTCGGCCAGGATTTCGCTGTCGACAAGAACCCCATCGCAGTCACTGATCAGTAGCTCGTACGCCATTGCACCCATCTGCTTGCAAAGCGCCATTATGCCGGCCCGGTCGTGACCGTCGGCTGTGGCGCAGTGCCCGCGCAGGTGACGAAGACGCTCGCGCGCCCATCAACAAGGTCCGTGGCCAAGCGGACCCGGCCAGACGCCCGGCCTACGCGCCTATGTCACGAAATCTTACCGCTTGGGATTTTTACAGCTGGTAGGATCGGCCCCGCTGTGGCGGGACGTGCCGCAGCGTCATCAGGAATGCGATCAGGAGAAGGAGATTTCGATGCAGACGCGATTCCCCACCCTGCTCGTTCTTGCGACCTCGTTCTTCGCGGTCTCATGCACCGCCTCGCCCGGTGCCAAGGAGCAAACCACCATGTCAGCTACGCTGCAGGACCACGCCGTCGCTTTCCGCGACCCCGGTCTGACCGACATCGCCAACGCCATCGCGCACGGCGACGTCGCACGGATCAAAACGCTCGCCCCCACCGTCGATCTGGCCGCACACGGCGATCAGGACGTGACATTGCTGGAATGGGCGATCTGGAACGAACAACCCCGCGCCCTGGACGCGCTGCTAGACGCAGGCGCGGACCCGGCGTTGCCGGGCATGGACCAGGAAACGGTCGTGCACATGGCCGCCATGGCGCAGGACCCGCAATACCTGAAGATTCTGCTGCAGCACAAGGCGCCGATCGATGTGGTCAGCGCGCGTGCCGGCTGGACGCCGCTGTTTCGCGCGGTGCAGAGCAAGCGCGATGCGCAGATCGGCCTGTTGCTCGACGCAGGCGCCGACGTGCAGCGCGTCGACCATACCGGTAACAGCCTGCTGCATCTGGCCGCGCAGAGCGGCGCCGCCAGCCCGACAGTGTTGCAATTGCTCAAGGCCGGTGTGGACCCCACGGTGCGCAATGCACAGCAGAAGACCTTCCAGGCGTATTTCTTCACCACGCCGGACCGTCTGCTCAATGCCACCGGACAACAGGTCAGATCGGATGTGCGCGCATGGTTGAGCGCTCACAACATTCCCGTGGAAAGCAGCCGCTAAGCGCGCTTTCCGCACGACGCACGCAAGGAACCGCGCATGTCCCCGTCAGAATCCACATCCTCCACCGCCGCATCCACTCCGTTCGCAGAGTCGATGCGCGGGCAACAACCGCAGCCGCAGGACCGGCAATTTCCGGAGCTGCTGCAAGATCTCTATGCCACTGCCAATCAACGCCGCGAAGGCGGCGCCGAAACCTTTGCGCCGCTGGCCAACGGTTGGTCGCGCATGGACGACAGTGCGCTGCAGCAGGCCGGCATCGATCCGGCACTGCTGCACGACGCCAAAAGCGGCTTCGATGCCGCGTTCTATCGCAACGATCAAGGCCAGGTGGTACTCGGTTTTTGCGGGACCGACGAAGGCAAGGACTGGAAGCACAACATCGGCCAGGGCCTGGGCTTCGACGATGCGCAATACGCATCGGCAATCCAGCTCGGCAGCCAAGCCAAACAGGCCTTCGGCGACCAGGTGGTGATCTCCGGCCATTCGTTGGGCGGCGGTCTGGCATCGGCATCGGCCATGGTCAACGACATTCCCGCGGTGACGTACAACGCGGCCGGCGTCAACGACCGTACCCTCGAACGCGAGGGCCTGGATGCGTCGGCAGCCAAGCAGTACGCCAGCGAGGAGTTGATTCGCGGCTACCACGTCAAGAACGAAATCCTCACCCATCTGCAGGAAGACAGCATTCCGCTGAAGTGGACCATGCCCAACGCAGCTGGCCACCAGATCGAACTGCCGGAGCCGGACCCGCTGTCGTTCGGGCAGCGGCTGGTACCCGGCATGATGCTCAAGCACCGTCTGGACCTGCACGGGATGGACTCGGTGATCAAGGCCCAGGACATGCAATCGCCCGACCAGGCACGCGGCGCGTCGCTGCAGCCCGGCAGCCAGTTGTTCAATGACGCGGTGGTGCAACTGGATGGCCAACGCGAGCGGCTGGGGCTGCGCGACGACACCGCGTTTCTCAACACCGCCGCCAGCGTGGCCGCGCGTGCAGGCAACGACGGCCTGCAGCGGATCGATCACCTGGTTCCCAACCGCGATGGCGACAGCCTGATCGCGGTGCAGGGCCGCATGGACGACCCCACCCATCTGCGCAGCCATGTGCAGACGGCGGCCGCGGCCAACGAACCGGCGCAGACCAATGTCGGCCAGTTGCAGCAGCACAACCAGCAGCACGCGCATCCGCAGGCCCAGCAGCAGGACGAGCAGCGCCGCGTGATCCAGCAATAAGCTGCTCGGCAAACCGTGCCGCATGCAGTCCTCGTCAGGTGGACGCGTGCGGTGCGGGAAGGTCCAGCAAGTGACCATCTGTTTACTGCGGTCGACCAAGCCGACCGCAGACGTCATGGAACTGTTGCAGGCAACCGCTCCATGACGCCGGCAAGGCAGCGTTAACCTGCCCCGGCCATCGCCCGCAAGGTAATGCCGACCAGATACGCCAGGTAGGTGCCGGTGGCATAGCCCATGGTGCCCAGCAGCACACCCACGGGCGCCAACGCGGGATGGAAGGCCGCAGCGACCACCGGCGCGGAAGCCGGCCCGCCGATGTTGGATTGCGAGCCGATCGCGAAATAGAAGAACGGTACCCGCAGCAGGCGGCCCAGCCCCCACAACAACACGATGTGCACGGCAATCCAGATCAGCCCGAGCAGGAACAGCCACGGGCGATCGAGCAAGGCCAGCAGGTCCATCTGCATGCCGATGCAGGCGATCAGGAAATACAGCAGCAAGGTCCCGATCTTCGAGGCGCCCGCGCCTTCCAACGTGCGCGCGCGGGTGAAGCTGAGTAGCAGGCCCAGGCTGGTCGCAAGCACCACGACCCACACGAATGGCGTGTCCAGACTGAACTGGCGCGCCCAGCTCAGGTGCGCCTTGCACCAGCCGGCCAAGGGGGTGGCGAGCGCATGCGCCAGGCCCACCCCGCCGAACGCTACGGCCACGATCACCATCAGGTCCGACAGGCTGGGAATGCGCGCGTGCTCGGCCTGGAAGCGCGCCATGCGCTCCTGCAAGGCATCCAGTGCACGGGTATCGGCGCCGCTGCGCGCATCGATGCCGCGGGCGCGCCCGGCCAGGAAAATCAGCACCGCCATCCACACATAACCCACGCCAACATCGACCACGGCAAATTGCCCGAACGTGGTGGCATTCACCGCGAACACCTCGCGCATCGCCAGCATGTTGGCGCCACCGCCGATCCAGCTGCCCGCCAGCGCCGCCATGCCAGCCCAGGTATCGCCGGCCACAGTGGCTGGGTGCAGCCAACGCATCACCCAGAACGCGACCACCGCGCCCAGCATGATGCTCAGCGATGCGCCCAGATACATCGCCACCAGCTTGGGGCCCAGGCGCAGGATGGCGCGCAGGTCGATGCTCAGGGTCAGCAGGATCAGCGCGGCCGGCAGCAGCACGTCGCGGGCGATCGGGTTGTACAGCCGCGTGTTGGCGCCATCGATCAACCCTACCGTGTTGTAGATGCCCGGCAGCAGGTAGCAGAGCAACAAGGCCGGCACCACCGCGTAGAACCGCTGCCAGGGGCCGCGTTCGCGGGCGGAGGTCCAGAACACGGCGCCGAGGGTGGCGGCGATCAGACCGAACACGACAATGTCGTTCTGGATCAGTGCAACAGGGGGTGGGGTCACGAGCGGTGGAGATCCTGGCAGATGGCCGCGCAGTGGCGGATCGTCCAAGCGTGGCCGATCACCCGAATCTAGCCGACCGGCGTGCCTGCGCAAAGCGCGGGAATGGATCGGGTTTTCCTGTGCGCACGCCTCGGGCAGGTGCGCACCGGTCTGTCAGGCAACCGGTCACCTGCGGGGACTTCTCCCCTGACGGCTGACTCTCAGGACAAGTTGGTTGCGCTTGCCGCTGGAAGACGCCGCCAGCTCCCGTCCGCGAGGTCACAAGCTCAGCCGTAACGCCGGACCAAACGATCGCCGTCGCCGGTATTGAGCACCACACCGCTCGGCTCGCCGGTGGTCAGGCAGTGCAGTTTCGCCATCAATTCGGCCTGTGCCAGGGCGCCCTGCTCTCTCAGGTAGCGCAGCGGCGACCACTGCGGGCGGGTGACCCACCAGCCGTTCTTTTCGGAATGGATACGTACGACGTAACGGGAGTCGTCCATCTGGCCCTCCGGCCGGTGATGCAGCGAAGCGAGACAACCGGCCTGGAGCGGCGGTGCCTGCATGGGAATCGGTCTGGCGGGTGTGCCGGCGCGCCCTTACTCAAGGGGCCGCGGGAGAGTGGCCCAAGGCCCCGCGTCCGGCATAGCCAGCATGTGCTTATGGCTATGGCTGGCGCCGTCAGGCGGACACTGGCTCGCCGGTAGGAAAATTCTTACGTGACACACGTCACGCGCAGCGCTACATTCCGGTACAGATAAGTGCCTCTGGGGAGGGTTTGCATGTATCTGCTAAGGAAGTTCCAATTCCCGGTCAAGACCGCCATGGTCGTTGGCTATGTCCTGGTGATTCGCGAAGCCGTGGTGCTCTGGATCTGAGCGCTTCGACCGCACATTGAACTGACTGGCCGAAGGTGCATGGCTGCAACTTCTGCGTTGGTGTAGGTGCTTTGCAGCAGAGCGCGACGGCACGCGGCGATGCTCAGGAGCTGCGCGTTGCCGCTACATCGTGAAGTGTCTGGTAGATGGTGGATGGCTGCACCGTCTGTGTTGGTCTGGCTGCTTTGCACCAACCGCGCGACTGGTCATGCCCGCGTCACGCATGCGATCGATGCCGCGCCGTGAGCTGGGCGATGCAGCGGTGCGACTAGGCGTCTCATAGCGATGCACTCGGCGATGCACTCGACGCGCCATGTGCCGCAATTACAGCCGCTTCCGTGAAATGTGTTTTTCAGCGCAACGCGTTGTCCAGATGCTTGTCGCGTGCATCGCTTCCGTCGCGTGCTGGCGCAGCGTGTGCGTAACCTGGCGTACGTTGGAGTGACGCACTTCCGTGCGGCATCGCGAAGCATCGACACTGCACGCGTTGGCAAGGCAGCACATTCGCGATGTACCACGGGCACTTGCCAATTCACCTATCTACGCCAACAGCCGCGCGCGGCTCACTCCGGATCGATCCAGCCACGCGCTTGCGCAGCAAGCAGGTCGGCCGGGGTGTCCACGTCCAGGGCGAGTGCCGGTGCGGTGACGCAGCCCAGCGTCTGCGCATCCAGGCTGGCGAACAGCGCGCGCAGGCCGGTGTCGGCCAACAGCGGCACTTCGTTCCACACCGCATGCGTGACCACCACCGGAATCCCGCGCACGCCTGCATAGCCGCTGGTGGCGCAGCCCGATGCGGACAGGTCGGCTTCTTCCAGCAAGCTGCGCAGATGCGGCGTGTCCAGCGCGGGCTGGTCGCAGCCGAGGATCAGGCTGCGGCGCAGCGTGGTGTCTTCGTGCACATGCGCGCGCAACGCGGCAAGACTGGTGCCCATGCCGTCGGCCCAGCCGCCATGCCGCACGATTTCCACATCCAGGCCGCGCAAGGCCTCCATCACCAAATCGGCATCGGCGCCCACCACCACCACACAGCGCCGCGGCGCGGTCTGCAACGCAATGCGGGCTGCGCGCCGCACGAGGGGTTCGCCATCGCGCGTCAGCAATTGCTTGGAGCGACCGAGCCGCCGCCCCGCGCCCGCCGCCAACACCAGCGCGGCATGCTCGCTGCTCACGCGCTGCGCTCCGCACGCCATGCAGCAAGCACTGACGTATCAGCCGGCGCACTGCAATGCTGCACACCTGATCGCGCTGCCAACACGGTGTGGCGCGCGTGCGCGGCGGTGCTTAATGGCGCGGCGTGCGCTGGAAGCAAAGCGATCATGAGCGGGATGTCTTGCATGTAAGGATGCCTGCAGCGTAGGGCCAAACATGTGCGCAGTGGGTGACCACGCAGCAAAGCCGCGCGCAGCGGCGGTGTGCATGCGCGACCACGACGCTCGCGGGATCTTTATGCGCAATCGCGCGACGGCGAGAGAAGTCTCATCTGCGTAGTGATTGATCGCGCCGCATAGCCGCGTGTAGCAGATGTGCAGACATGGCCACCAAGTTTTTCGCTGCTTTACGCGCAACATTACGCCTTCGGGAGAAAACCCTTCACGACGGCACCATCGTCAAGCCGGGACGCGCGCACCACAGCGACTGGCGTGACCTGCAGTGCACTACGACGTTGCGCGTCACGCTCGGTGAGCGATGTCGGCACGACGCGAATCGATAAGTCCTGACGTACTGCGACCTAGAGAACGACCACCATGCACAGCGTTTCGAGGATGACGCCGAGGCAACGCCCGGCGATCACGCTGGCAGCAACCCAAGCTTGCGCATGATGAACTACGCGCAACGCGCCCACTGCTGCAAAAAAAAACCGAAAGACCTAAAGCGCTGCAGCCTGTAAATCGGCCACTGCCTGCGTGGCTTCGGCAATGATGCCGAGCGCAATGCCGTGCGGCGACGATGGCCCCAGGCGGATGCCGGCCGGCAGGCGCACGCGTTCCAGTACGGCAGCGTCATGACCGAGCGCGCGCAGGGCCTGCAATCGTGCCTGCCGTTTGTTGCGACTACCCAGGATGCCGATGCAGGCTACCTGGGACGACAGCCCGCGATGGGCAACCTGCAGATCGATGTCGCCATCGTGGGCAAGGCTGTACAACGCGCAATGTGCGTCCAGTTCCACCTCTGCCAACGCCTGCGCAAGACCGCGGCGATCGTAGTGCTCCGGGGGCAGCCCCGGTGGCGGTTCGACCGGGCCATGCGGGCGCAGCACGCGTACTTCGATCCCGGCCTGCGTCGCCAGCGCGACCAGCGCCAGTACCGAAGGATCCGCCCCCACCAGCACCAGACGCAGGGGCGGCCGCCGGGAGAACACGAATTCGCCGGGAGCGGCATCACTCGGTGTAGCCAGGTAACGCAGCGTGCCGTGCACGCGATCCAGCGCAACATGAAACGCGCGCCGGTGCTGTCGCGCATTGCGCCAACGCGCGAGATACCCGCCCAGATCCTGCACCGCACACACCAATACGCCGATGCGCCCACCGCAGCTCAGCTGGATATCGAGCACCTCGCTGCCTTCGCCGTAATCGAGCAAGCGCGGGCGGCCATCCTGCAGGACCGCCAGGGCTTCATGCGCGACCGCCGCTTCAACGCAACCGCCCGACACATACCCGGCCACCTGCCCGGTGCTGCTGATCGCCATCTGGCTACCCAGCGGGCGCGGCGAGGAGCCGCGCACCTCCACCAGCGTGGCCAGCGCCACGCGCTGCCCGGCGCGATGCCAGGCAGACAACGTCGGCAACAGGTCATCGTGCAGGGCGTACTCCGGCCAGGCCGGCCACGCGGCGGCAGCCGGCATACCGTGGCTGACAGGAGCCGCCACTGCATTCACGCGCGCAGCGGCTCAGGCAGATGCGGCAGCAGCTTGTCCAGCGTCACCGGGTAGTCGCGTACGCGCACGCCGGTGGCGTTGTAGACCGCATTGGCGATTGCTGCAGCGACCCCACAGATGCCCAGCTCGCCTACGCCCTTGGCCTTCATCGGCGAGGACATCGGGTCGGTTTCTTCCAGGAACACCACGTCCTGATGCGGGATGTCCGCATGCACCGGCACTTCATAGCCGGCCAGATCGTGGTTGACGAAAAAGCCCAACCGCTTGTCGACCACCAACTCTTCCATCAACGCCGAGCCGGCACCCATGGTCATCGCGCCAATCACCTGGCTGCGTGCTGTCTTGGGGTTGAGGATGCGCCCGGCCGCACACACGGCCAGCATGCGCCGGATCCGCACTTCGGCGGTCACCACGTCCACGCCGACCTCGACAAAATGCGCGCCGAAGGTGGAGAGCTGCTGCTTCTTGGCCAGGTCGCCAAATTCGATCTTGTCCTCGACCACCAGCGGCCCCTGGGCAGCGGCGTCACCCAGGGCGATGCGCTTGCCGCCGGCACGCACGTGCCCGTCGGCAAATTCGGCCTTGCTCGGATCCAGCCCCAGTTGCGTGGCGATGGCCTCGCGCAGTTTCACCGCCGCGGCATACACGCCGGCGGTGGAACTGTTGGCGCCCCACTGCCCGCCGGAACCGGCCGAGACAGGAAAGCTCGAATCGCCCAGGCGCACGTCCACCCAGTCCAGCGGCACGCCGAGCATCTCGGCCGCCGTCTGCGCAATGATGGTGTAAGAGCCGGTACCGATATCGGTCATGTCGGTTTCCACCACCACGCGGCCGCCCTGCTCCAGGCGCATGCGCGCACCGGAGGTGGTGGCGATCGCGTTGCGGAATGCCGACGCCACGCCCATGCCCACCAGCCAGCGCCCATCACGGGTACTGCCGGGTTTGGCCTTGCGCTTGGACCAGCCAAATTGTTTTGCCCCGTCTTCCAGACACTTGACCAGCTGCCGCTGCGAAAACGGCCGCTGCGGGTTTTCGGGATCCACCTGGGTGTCGTTGACGACGCGGAACTTCACCGGGTCCATGGCCAGCTTCTCGGCCATTTCGTCCATGGCCACTTCCAGCGCCATCAATCCCGGTGCCTCGCCAGGCGCGCGCATGGCGTTGCCTTCGGGAAGGTCCAGCACGGCCAGGCGTGTGGTGATCAGGCGATTGGCACCGGCATACAACAACTGCGTCTGTGAGGCAGCAATTTCCGGTGCACCGCCAGGCAGATCGCCCGACCAGCTCTCATGCGCAATGGCAGTGATCTTCCCGTCGCGCTGCGCGCCGATGCGGATGCGCTGCACGGTCGCAGGGCGATGGGTGGTGTTGTTGGCAATCAACGGCCGCGGCAGCATCACCTTCACCGGCCGCTTCACCTGGCGCGCGGCCAGTGCAGCAAGCACCGCATCGGCACGCAGGAACAGCTTGCCACCGAAGCCACCCCCGATATACGGCGACATCAGGCGCACGTTTTCCGGCGGAAGACCAAGCGTGCGTGCCAGATCGCCGGCACCCCAGTTGATCATCTGGTTGGAGGTCCAGACATTGAGCTTGTCGCCCTCCCACATGGCAATGGAGGCATGCGGCTCCATCATCGCGTGGGAATGATCGGGTGTGGTGTATTCGGCATCCAGCTGCACCGGTGCGGCCGCAAACGCACCGGCAAAATCGCCGACATTACTGTTCGGTGCACCGCCTTCCTTGGTGACCTCGGCCTTGGGACGCGCGCGTGCCAGATCGTATTCGCCCACGTGGCGGCCGTAGTCCACCTTGATCAACTGACCGGCCGCGCGTGCCTGCTCAAACGTCTCCGCCACCACCACCGCAATTGCCTGGTGGTAGTGCTGAATCTCCGGACCACCCAACAACTTGGCCGTATTGAGCTTGCCCTTTTGCAGCTTGCCGGCGTTTTGCGCAGTGACGATGCCGAGCACGCCGGGCGCATTGCGCGCGGCACTCAAATCAATACTGCGAATCGTGCCCTTGGCAATGCCGGCGCCGACCACGTGGCCATAGGCCGCCTTGCCGGGCAAGTCATGATGCTCATACGCATACGGCGCCATGCCGGTGGTCTTGAGCGGGCCGTCGATGCGGTCGACCGGCTTGCCGACGATCTTGCCCTGGTCGATGGGATTGGTACCGGCGGGAGTGTCGAATTTCATGTCAGGCCCTCGTGTCCGCCAGGATCGCGCTCAAGGTGCGTTCCACCAGCGGCACCTTGAATGCGTTGTGTTGGGTGGGCTGTGCGCCCTCCAGCAAGATGGCCGTGATGGCACGCCCGCCCTGGCGGGTCTGTGCTTCGGCGGCCTCGTTCCGCCATGGCTTGTGCGCTACGCCGCCAATAGCCACCTGCGCATTGCCACTGCGTGGCACGATCGCCGCCACCGAGATCAATGCGAAGGCGTAGGACGCACGGTCGCGTACCTTGCGGTAGACGTGCGCGCCTTCCACCGGCTTGGGCAGGGTCACCGCCGTAATCAGCTCTCCACGCTCCAGCACGGTTTCGATATGCGGCGTCTTGCCCGGTGCGCGATAGAACTCGGCGATCGGGATGGCACGGGTCTGCCCATCTGGCCGCACGGTTTCCACCACCGCATCCAGGGCGCGCATGGCCACCGCCATATCGCTGGGATGGGTAGCGATGCAGTCTTCGCTGGCGCCGATCACCGCCAGCTGGCGGTTGAAGCCGCCGATTGCCGCGCAGCCACTGCCCGGCAGCCGCTTGTTGCACGGCTGGTTGGTGTCATAGAAATACGGGCAGCGCGTGCGCTGCAGCAAATTGCCCGCAGTGGTGGCGCGGTTGCGCAGCTGCCCGGACGCGCCGGCCAGCAATGCGCGTGAGAGCACTGCGTAATCGCGGCGCACACGTGTATCCGCGGCCAGATCGGTATTGCGTACCAGCGCGCCGATACGCAGGCCGCCCTCGGGCGTCGCGTCAATGGTGTCCAGCGTGAGGCCGTTGACATCGATCAGATGCGAGGGGGTCTCGATCTGCAGTTTCATCAGATCCAGCAGGTTGGTGCCGCCGGCGATGAACTTGGCGCCGGGCTGACGCGCGGCCTTGGCTGCGGCATCTGCCGGGGAGGTAGCGCGCTCGTAACTGAAAGCCTTCATGCGCGGTCTCCGGCAACTTCGGTGATCGCCTCGACGATGTTGGAGTACGCACCGCAGCGGCAGATGTTGCCGCTCATGCGCTCCTGCAACTCCACCGTGGTGAGCCGCGTCTTGGCAGTGAGATCGTCGGTGACGTGGCTGGGGATGCCGCGCTTGACCTCATCCAGCACCGCCACCGCCGAGCAGATCTGCCCCGGTGTGCAATAGCCGCACTGGTAGCCATCATGTTTGACGAAGGCCGCCTGCATCGGATGCAGCTTGTCGGGCGTACCGAGCCCTTCGATGGTGGTGACCTTGGCGCCCTGATGCATCACGGCCAGCGACAGGCAGGAATTCATGCGCTGCCCGTCGACGATGACGGTGCAGGCACCGCATTGGCCGTGGTCGCAGCCCTTCTTGGTGCCGGTCAGATGCAGATGCTCGCGCAGCGCATCCAGCAAGGTGGTGCGGTTGTCCAGCGTCAGCGTCACCGGCTTGCCGTTGACTTCAAAGGCCACCTCGCTGGATGCGTTGGCGGGTTCGGCGGCCTGGCGCTGCGACAGCGCGTTGGCGGCGCCTGCAGCCATGGACTGACTGGCAGCGACGCTGGCGGCAGACGCCGTGCCAGCGATCAACACCTCGCGTCGGGTCATCTTGATATCTCTCATGGCTGGCATCTCCAACAATGCTGGCTTATACAGTTCTTAAATAATGTGCAGCGCTGCCGGTCACAAGCGCGTGAGCGCGGCTGTGTGCGATGGCGGCAATGCAGTGGGTTGTCCCGATTCTAAGGCGCGGTTCTGCCGGCATTAGCTGCTGTAGCCGCATGCGTCTATGAAACACACTCATCACTGCCGCGCCCGAATTAGACGACCCCTTCACTCAGTGATGCGCCGAGCGTGCCGCATCGCCACCTCTGTCGAGATCGCTGACACCCTCTGCCGCCACGCCATACATCAGCAGTGCATTGGCATTGACGCGCCGCAGGCAGGTGTTGGACCCTGCCCGCGCGCGCCGCGCCAGGCTCAGAATTCCAGCACGATCTTGCCCAGGTGACCACCGGCGTGTTGCAACGCAAACGCCTCGGCGATGTCCTCCAGCGCAAACGAGCGATCGATCACCGGCCGCAACGGCAAGCCGTCCAGTGCCCGCACCAACTCCTGCTGATGCCGGCGGCTACCCACCACCAAGCCTTGCAGCCGTTGCTGGCGTCCCATCATCTCGGCGGTGGGCACCGGGCCCGCGGCGCCGGTGAGCACACCGATCAAGGCGATGTGCCCACCCACGCGCGCTGCCTTGATGGACTGCGCCAGCGTGCCCGGGCCGCCGACTTCCACCACGTGGTCCACACCGCGCCCGTTGGTGATCTCCAGCACCTGCGCTGCCCATTCGCTGTGCTGGCGATAGTTGATGCAGTGGTCGGCACCGAGCGTGCGCGCCGTCTCCAGCTTCTGGTCCGACGACGAGGTGACGATCACCGTGGCGCCCATCGCCTTGGCGAATTGCAGCGCAAAGATCGACACGCCGCCGGTGCCGAGCACCAGCACGGTGTCGCCGGCCTTGATCTGGCCATTGACCACCAGGGCGCGCCACGCCGTGACGCCGGCGGTGGTCAAGGTGGCAGCTTCGGCATGGCTATAGCCGCGCGGCGCATGCGTGAAAGCCTGCGCAGCCGCGACCACGGCCGAGCGTGCATAGCCGTCTACCCCGTCGCCAGGCGTGGTGGCAAAGCCGGCATGCAACGGCTCACCGTCCAGCCACTGCGGGAAGAACGTAGACACCACGTGGTCGCCCACGGCGAAATCACTGACCGCCTCGCCCACCGCCTCTACCACGCCAGCACCGTCGGACATCGGGATGCGGCCATCGGCGGTCGGCATCTGTCCGCTGACAATGCCCAGGTCATGAAAATTCAGCGAACTGGCATGCAGCCGCACGCGGATCTGGCCTGCTGCGGGCTGGCCGGGATCGGGCAACGCGACGGAGGTGAGTGACGCCAGGCCTGCTGGTTGCTGCAAACGAATGCCACGCATCGTGGTCTCCTCATACTGATGGGCCGCCCGGGATACCACGCGCACCGTTACGCGCATGCGGTCGCGTCTGCTGTGTGCACTTGCCACGCCGTGAACAATTGCAGCGGACCTGCGTGACGCAATACATCGCCAACGTCAGCAGGCAAGCGGGCTCCACCGCGACATCAGGCGCCGCGGCCGCGATGGGCCGAGCGGTCAGTCACAGATCCGGATTGCACGCGCGGCCTGCCTCGCCGGCATCGGGCGCCACCACGTACGCTGGCATGGCGGTTGCATCGGCTCTGCGTCCTGGACAAGGAAACACAGTGGTGTCGACAAGCAAGCAGTGGCGGCAACGTGCACAGCGCATCGCGCTGCATTTCGTGTTGACCGCATCGTGGATACTTCTGCTCGGTTCCGAATACTGGTCGATCCATGAGGAGCGCGTCAGCGCCTTGCAAGCCGCGCAGACGCAGTCATTGAACCTGGCCGATTCTCTGGCGCAGCACGCCAGCGACACCATGACCATCGCCGATGCGGTGTTGTCGGGGCTGGTTGCACGCCTGCAACAGGACCGCGGCTCGCCAAACGAACATGCGGCGATGCATGCGTTTCTGGTCAGTGAGGCCCGCCGCTCGGAGCGCCTGCATGGCATTTTTATCTACGCCGCCGATGGCCACTGGGTGAACTCGTCGCTGGGCAGCCTGCCGCGCACACACAACAATGCCGACCGCGCGTATTTCAAGTACCACCGCGACCATCGCGACGCTCTGGTGTTCGTCGGGCCGCCGGTGGAGAGCCGCTCGGACGGGCGCTGGGTGATCACATTGAGCCGCCGCCTCTCGACGCCGAGCGGCGAGTTCGATGGCGTGGCGCTGGTGACGCTGCGGCTGAAGTATTTCCAGGACTACTACAGCCGCTTCCAGGTTGGGGATCACGGCACCATCGGCCTGTTCAACGACGATGGCGTGGTGATCGTGCGGCGGCCGGAGCGCGACGACCAGACCGCCAGCTCGATCGCGGGCACGTCGCTGTACGTGACCATGCGCAACGAGCGCCGCGGCACGCTCACCTACCGCTCGCCGCTGGATGGGGTGCAACGCATCTCCAGTTTTGTGCCGGCCCGGCCCTACCCACTCACGGTGCTCACTGGCGTGGCAGTGGACGATGCGCTGGCCAATTGGCGCGCATCCGCACGCCAACGCATCATCATTGCCGTGCTCGGCTTCGTACTGCTGCTGGCGGTGGGCATCTGGCTGGACCTGCAGCTGCGCCGCATGCATCGCAATGAAGCGCGGCTCAGCTCGGAGGTCTGGGTGGACGCCTTGACCGGCATCGCCAACCGGCGCGCCTTCGACCACCGCCTGTCTGAGGCCTTGCAGGATGCCGTACACACGCAGGCGCCGCTGTCGGTGCTAATGATCGATGTCGACCACTTCAAGCTCTACAACGACACCTACGGGCACGTCAACGGCGATGCCTGCCTGCGCCTGATCGCGGGCGCGATTGCCGGCTGTGCCCGGCGCAGCGACGACATCGCCGCGCGCTACGGCGGCGAGGAATTCGGCATGATCCTGCCGCACACCGACGTCGCCGGCGCGCTGCGCCTGGCCGATGCCATTCGCACGGCGGTGGCGGAACTGGGGTTGATGCATCTGACCAGCCCGACCAGTGCACATGTGACCGTCAGCGTTGGCGCTGCCACCTTTGAACCGGGCGAAACACCGCTGACACCCGATGCGATCGTGCGCGACGCCGATGGAGCGTTGTATCGGGCCAAACAGGGCGGCCGGGACCGGACGTCTGCCTGAGCTGCCACGTTGTTTGGGGTGGTCGTCGTTTGCGCGCGGGTGGCGTGATGTTGGCCAGGGCTGTTTGAAAATCGCCAGAGAGATCGCTATGACTGCCCTTCGCTGTCAGCGTTGGCAAATCGCGGCGACTACGGCTGGAAGTCGATCACCGCAAGCGTGCCCTGCGCCGCAGAGGATTCCAGATGCAGGCGCCAACCGAAGCGTTCGCAGATGCGCCGGGTGAGGAACAGCCCCAGTCCCGCGCCACCGCCTTGCTTGACCGATTGCTTCAATGACGCGGTATAGCGTTGCGCCGCCAGCGCGGTATCAAAGCCGTCGCCGGAGTCGCGGATGCTCAACCGGTGCGCGTGCAGGCTCACCTCGATCTGCCCAACATAGGTGTGATCGGCCGCGTTGCGCAGCAGGTTGCCCACCGCAATGCGCACCATCGATTCCGGTGCGTGCAGCGTGAGTGGCTCCAGCGCGGTAACCACCACCTCCACCGGTTTTTCCGAAAGCAGATACAGGTGGTCCTGCACCAGTTCGGGCAGTAGCGCGTGCAGGATGGTCACCTGCTGCCGCTCGGCCGGGGTGGATTCGCGCGAGAGGTAGAGCAGCGCTTCCATGATGCGGGTGAGGTTGTCCACTGCCTCGTCGATTCGGTGCAACGGTCCCTGCGCCCGCTCCGGCAGCTGCTGCTTGTGCAGCACATCGGCTGCGCCGGAAATCACTGCCAAGGGCGTGCGGAACTCGTGACTGGCCTGATCCAGCAGACTGCGTTCGCGTTCGATCGCGCGCTCCACGCGTTCCAGATGCGCGTTGGCCTCGCGCGCGATGGTGTTGAGTTCGCTCTTGCCGTAGTCGGTGGGCAGCCGCTGCGCCGGCTGCAACGGATCCAGCCGGCGCATGCGCCTGGCGAGATCCTGCACCGGCCGCGCAAAGCCCAGGAACAGCCACCAGATCACCAGCCCGATCATCGCCAGGTTGCAGATAAAGAACAGCACGCTGAGCTGCACACTGCCATTTTGCTTGTCCTCCAGCGCGGTGATGTCGATGCTCATGATCAGCCGCCCTTGCGGTAGCGCGGTGACCAGCGCCGAATAGCTGCGATCGAGTCGCGTGCCATCGGCGTCGTTGGCGAACGGCCCCCAGTGCGGCCGAATGATGGACAGGAATTTTGCCGCGGTAGAGGGGTCGCCCTGCGTGTCCAGCTGGCCTTCGCCGTAGTAACCGGGTGCCAGCTCGGCGAAGAAGGGCGGCATGCTCGCCGGCAACGGCGCACCGTCGCGCAGCAGCCAGCCTTTCACCGGTCCAGTGCTGGGCAAGGCCTGCTGCAGGCGCTCGGGCGGCACGCGCGTGACGTTCTGCGTACTTGCGGTGAGCAGCTGCCGCCAGATCGGATCTTCGATCAGTTCCTGGCTCAAAAAGCCCTGCACCGACAACCCCAACGCCAGCACCGCGCACGACATCAGCAGGCTGGCGCTGATCAACCACTGCAGGCTGCGCAGGCGGCCGTCTCGACTCATTCGGCTGGCCCGCCCAGCCGATAACCGATGCCGGTGACGGTCTGCAGCAGCTTGTGCTCGCCGTCGTGATCCAACGCGCGCCGCAGCACATGCATATGCGAGCGCAACAGGTCGCCTTCGGGCACCGCATCGCCCCAGATCAGTTGCTCCAACCGGTCACGCCGCACCACACGCGGTGATTCCCGCATCAGCAGTTCCAGCACCGTGCGCAAGGTACCGGACAGCACTACCGCGCGGGTGCCGCGCGACACCGCCAGGCGGTCCAGGTCGTAGCGCAGGTCATGCACCTGCAGCACGTTGCCCGCAGCCGCGCTGGCGCGGGCACGGCTCACCATCACGCGCAGGCGGATTTCAAGTTCCGGCAACGCCACCGGCTTGACCAGGTAGTCGTCGGCACCGTTCTCGAAACCCAGCAGCTTGCCTTCCAGCTGGTCCTTGGCGGTGAGCATGATGATCGGCGTGCGGCAGGCGTGTTCTTCGCGCAACCTGCGCAGCACGCTCATGCCGTCCATGCGCGGCAACATCCAGTCCAGGATGATCGCGTCGTAGCGGTTGCTGATCGCCAGGTTCAAGCCCGACTGCCCGTCCGGCGCCGCATCCGGGCGGTGGCCGCAGGCTTCCAGGTAATCGAAGATATTGGCTGCCAGGGCGCGGTTGTCCTCGATGATGAGGACCTGCAGAACCTGCGCCTGGGCGACCGGATGCGTCATCGACATGGCAATTCTCGGGAATGGAAACATCATACGCAGCGCGCGGTCCATGGCCTGGGCCGATGCCCGCAGGCCGCACCACCAGCGCACCGCCCAATGGTGCCTGCGCTCAGCCATGCAGCAGCCATCGCAGCACACCAACCCCGGCAGCAAGCAGTGCAAGCATGGCGCCCAGCAGACTCAGATTGATCGTCCACTTGAGCAACGCATACAGCGGGCGGTGCTGCGCGCGCAGGCGCCTTCCGTAGGCCATTAGCGGTGCGACAGCCGCATACAACGCGCTCACCGGGCCGCGCCGGTCGCGCGCATCGTTGGGCGTTCGCGCCGCACGTGCCAGCTGCGTATAGACCAGGTTGAACCACCGCCCCGGCCAGCGCATTGGCCGCTCCACATCGCACATCAGGATCAGCCGCGGCGCATCGGTATCGTTACGCACGAAGTGCAGATAGGTCTCGTCGAACACGAACGCATCCCCGTCCTGCCAGGCACGGTTGCGTCCGTCCACGTTGATGAAGCACTGCGCCGCGTTGGGCGTGGCCAGGCCCAGGTGATAGCGCAGCGAGCAGCCCAACGGGTCCGCATGCGGCGTGAGCACCGAACGCGGCGGCAACAGGGCAAACATCGCCGCACGGATCTCCGGGTAGCCGGCCAACAGGTCCAGCGTGCGCGGGCAGCTGGCACGTGCGGAGGCATGCGGCGCGCCATACCAGCGCAGGTAGTAGCGACTCCACCCGTATTTGTAGAAGGTGCGGAAGCCCACATAGAACGCGGCCGGTGAGCCGTCGCGCCGCACCTCGTCGAAGCTGCCATCTCCCAGCAGGGCCATCGCTTCGTCGCGGATGCACTCCCAGTGCTGCGCCAAGGCCGGAAGCTTGCGATATAGCTCCAGCGGCACGAACGGCCCGCGCGCCGCCGTGCGGGTGAAGGCATACAGGATGACGTTCGGCAGCGCGAACACCGGCCAACTCTTGCGCAGGTACTGGCGCAGGCTGGCGTAGCGCGCCTGGCCGCGGAAGCGGTAGACGTAGGTCATCGCCGCAATCCAGCTGGCGATCACACACAGCAGCGTGGCGGCGATCATGTGCGGACCGTCCTGGCCGCGCGGCGGGCGGCGCCGGGCATCACTTGAGTGCGGCCCATCAGAAGCCCCGCGAGAACCCGATCAACACCGAGCCGACTCCGTCGCTATCCGGCGCGAGCAGCGGGCTGTCACTCAGCGCATCGGGCAACACGCTGTACTGCAGCCGGGTCAGGAACTGCCAGCGTTTGCCGATCGGCCGCATATAGGTCAGCCCCACTGTCGGCACGGTCGCCGCGCCCGGCTTGTAGTCCACGACGCCGCGCGCGACCTCGGCATCGAGCGTGCCGTAGTAATAGTTGGCCATGTCCTTGGACAGGTGACTGACACTGATGCTTGGTGTGAGTTGGCCACGGCCGACAGCGAAGGCGTAGCCGTAACGGGCGGTCAGTTCATAGCCTTCGCTGGTGCCGGTGACATCGGCCTTGGCAGTGAGTTCCAGTTCGCCGGCGGCACCACGCCACGCACCGACCAGGCCCATGTCCAGGCTGTCGTCGCGGTCGTCCAGCAGGGCACGGTCGATGCCATTGCGGGCCAGTTCGGCCACGCCCAGATCGTCCGCAGCCACGCCGTCCAGGCGCAGCGCCACGATAGCGTCCAGGCCGAAGCTCTCGCCCTGCACCAGATGCGCGCCGCCGGTGATGCCGCGTAAGAAGAAGCGCTCACCTTCGAACAGGATCAGCGGGATCGGATTGGTGCGCGTTCCCTCGCCGGCAAACGGGCTGTCCGACGCTACCACGCCCACGCCGATGCCCCAGCGATACGGGCCTTGCTCGGACAACGATGGGTCGGTCTGCGGGGTGGTCTGGGCGACGGCAATGGCGGGCAGTGCGAACAGCGCAGCGAACGCAAGGCGGGAGCAAGTCATGGGCGGGCGTCTCGAGGGGAAGGAGTGCCGCGCTGTCGTGGCCAACCGGATGGGCGCCTATCGCAGCGGTGCGGCGGCAGCGTGCCGCAGCGATGTCGGCCAAATGTCGTCGTGGCAGACAACGCCGCCGCTGCGCGCACACGACATGTCACCGACATCGGCCTGCCACGGTCAGTGCCGCCCCCTGGACGCCAGATGCCACCCGATGCCAGCGAACCTCGCGCCACCGCCCTGCCCCGACACCGCCATCCTTCAGCTGGCCGGCCTGCTCGTACCCGCGCACGAAGCCAGCCGCTGGTTCCATCACGACCCCATCGACGAACTCGGCGGCTGGACCGCCGCGCAGCTGAGCCGGATGCAGCGACAGCCGCAGGTCATCGCGTTCCTGCAGTCGGTGTTATGCGGCGAGCGCGGCTGAGGGACGCTGCGATCACTGCACTGCATCGGCGCTGCACTGCACTGCACTGAATTGCATCGGCAAGTATTGACGACGCAATGGCGAAGGCTCGCGCAGAAGTCACTCTGCCGCGTGCTCGCCACGCCGTTCCGCCAACGAAAAGGCCCGCGCAAGCGGGCCTTTCGAGTGTGCAAGCAACGATCGCCGGGATCAGAACGGGATATCGTCGTCCGCAAAATCATCCATCGGCGGCGCCGACTGCTGCTGGGCCGGCTGCTGACGACGCGGAGCATAGTCCTGGCCGCCGCCACCACCGTAACCACCTTGCCCGCCACCACCGCCGCCCTGCTGCTGACGCGGGGCCTGCGCGCGCTGCGGGCGATCGCCGCCCATGCCGCCACCGCCGCCGCCTTCACCACGGCCGCCCAACATCTGCATCTCGTTGGCGACGATGTCGGTGCTGTACTTTTCCACGCCGTCCTGACCGGTGTACTTGTCGTAGCGCAGTTCGCCTTCGACATACACCTGCGAGCCCTTGCGCAGGTACTCACCGGCGATCTCGCCCAATTTTCCAAAAAACACCACGCGATGCCACTCGGTGCGCTCCTGGTTATTGCCTTCGCGGTCCTTGCGCATGCTGGTGGTGGCCAGGCTCACGCGGGTGATCGCCATGCCGGCCTGGGTGTACTTGGTGTCGGGATCGTTGCCGAGGTTGCCGACGAGGATGACTTTGTTGATGCCGCGGGCCATAGGTGCTTCCGAGATGGTGCGCCGGCGCCGTGGGGCGCGAGGCGATGAATGTCTGTTCTGGGGGCCAATGTTACCGCACCTGCCTGCCACCGCACCTGACGCATTCCCTTGCCGGCAGGCCGGACAACCGCGCGTGGCGGGGTCGGGATCCTGCGCACCCGCAGCCGCGAAATGCCCGCCACAGCTGGTTCCGGGGCCACCGCGCAAGGGCTGGAACAGGCGCGGCGGGACGGATCTGGCCCGGGCACCTATAATCGGCCGACATCTCGATTTGCCTGCGCATGACCATCGCCCAAGACCTCCCCACCGTACTGGGCCTGCCCCAGATCCAGTCCCTCGCCGCGCCCGACATGGCGGCGGTCGATGCCTTGATCCGCCGCCGTCTGGCGTCGGACGTCGTGCTGATCAACCAGATTGCCGATCACATCATCTCCGCCGGCGGCAAACGCCTGCGCCCGATGCTGGTGATGCTGGCCGGCCACGCCGCGGGCGGCTCCGGCCCCGAACACCACCAGCTTGCGGCGATCATCGAGTTCATCCACACCTCCACGCTGCTGCACGACGACGTGGTGGACGAATCCGACCTGCGCCGCGGCCGCAGCACCGCCAATGCCCTGTGGGGCAACGCGCCCAGCGTGCTGGTAGGCGATTTCCTGTATTCGCGCAGCTTCCAGCTGATGGTCGAACTGGACCGCATGGAAGTGATGCAGATTCTGGCCGACACCACCAACCGCATCGCCGAAGGCGAAGTGCTGCAGCTCTTGCATGTACACAACCCCGACACCGATGAAGCCGCGTACCTGCGCGTGATCGAGCGCAAGACCGCGGTGCTGTTTGCCGCAGGCACGCGCCTGGGCGCACTGGCCTCGGGCGCGAATGCCGACGTGCAGCAGCGCCTGTACGACTACGGCATGCAGCTGGGCTTTGCGTTCCAGATCGCCGACGACGTGCTCGACTACGCCGCCGATGCCACCGACCTGGGCAAGAACCTGGGCGACGACCTGGCCGAGGGCAAGGCCACCCTGCCGCTGATCCACGCCATTGCGCATTCCGATGCCGCCACCCAGCAGCGCCTGCGGCAGATCGTCGAACAAGGCGATGCCGAGGCGATGCCGGAGGTCTTGTCGGCCATCCGCGCGACCGGCGGGCTCGATTACAGCCGCCAGCGCGCTGCCGAATACGCCGCCGCCGCCGAACAGGCCCTGGACGGCTTGCCGCCGAGCCCGGCAGTGGCCGCATTACGCGGCCTGGCGCGTTATGCGGTGGAACGGACGCACTGATCGCAGCACGCGGCGCTGGGCGAGTGTCCGGCGCCGCCACCGAGCAAGTGCCCTGCAAAGCGCTTGTGGTTGTCAGTCCGGCACCGCCCTGCAGGGCCGTCCTGCAGGCCACAACAGCTGACAACGATCAGCCAAACGACACGCGCCACTGTCTTTCGACAGTGACGCGCTGAAACACGGCCGCTGCAGCCGGCCACGTGGAAACGCTGGCGCGCAGGACATGCCGCACGCCAGCGCGCGCCTCACTTACCGAAACGTTCGTCGAAGAAGCCGTGCAGCATGCCGAACGCACGCTTGGCCGCACGCGCGTTGTACAGGCAGCCCGGCGGGCTGTTGGCATCGGCTTCGGCGAAGCAATGCACCGCTCCGCTGAAGTTCACAAACTGCCAGTCCGCGCCAGCGCCGTTCATTTCGGTTTCGAACGCGGCGATGTCGGCCTGGGTCACGCTCTTGTCATCGGCGCCGTTGAGCACCAGCACCGGCGTCTTCGCGGAGTTGGCGGCCGCCGGCGCGGGTGTGGAAATACCGCCATGCAGGCTGACCACGCCGGCCAGCTGCGCGCCCGCGCGCACCAGTTCCAGCACCGTGGTGCCGCCGAAACAGAAACCCACCGCACCGATGCGTGCTGCATCCAGCGGTGCGCTGCCGGCCTGCGCCTTGAGCACATCCACCGCCTTGAGGGCACGCGCCTGCAGCGTGGGCCGGTCATCGCGCAGCGTCTTGGCCTGCGCCCCTGCTTCGGTGTCGTTCTTGGGCCGGATGCCCTTGCCGTAGACGTCCGCCACCAGCACCACGTAGTCGTCGCCGGCCAGCTGCTTGGCCTTGGTCACCGCCGAGTCGTTGACCCCGCGCCAGTTGGGCACCATCACCAGGCCCGGGCGCTTGGCAGGGCCGGCATCGTCGTACACCAGCACGCCGCTGAAGCTGTCCTTGCCGATGGTCCATTCCAGCGGCTTGGCCTGCATCGCCGCCATGGCCGGACCGGCCATCAACGCCAGCAGGCCGGCCAGACCGGCGCGTTTCCATTTCGATTGCGTCTGCATGCACATGCTCCCGGGGATGTGCAGCGAGTCTAGGCGTTTGCGTGGTGCCTGGATGGTGACGGCGCGCGGCGCGTGGCCGGCCGCCATCCATTACGACAAAACAGAGCACAGGCTTGCAACCCGCTGCGCGTAACGCAATCGACAGCTTGGAACTACTGCACACCCAGGCCGGGAATCGCACTGATCGCCGCAGGATCGAACCCCGCAAGCTGCGCAAAGTGGCGGCCACGCGCCACGTAATCGCTGTACACGCCAAAGCTGGGCGCGCCGGGCGACAGCAGCACCACCCCACCCTGTGCACCGAGTGCGCTGCGTGCCAGCTGCATCGCATGCGCCAGGTCATCGGCGGCATGCAGGCCAAAGCCAGCGCTCTGCGCCAGTGGTGCCAGCAACGCATGGATGCGCGGGCCGTTGGCGCCCATGGTGACGATTTCCAACGGCGCCTGCTGCGCCATGTGCGCGGCGAAGTCCTGCCAGTCCAGCCCACGGTCGTGCCCACCCACCAGCAACGCCACGCGCTGCTGTGCGAAGCAGGCCAAGGCTGCCAGCGAGGCATGCGGTGTGGTGCTGATGGAATCGTTGACGTATGCGATGCCGTCCACACTGCCGAGCCACTGCAGCCGGTTGGGCAACGGACGAAAGGTCAGTGCCGCCGTCGCCAATGCCGCCGCATCCAGGCCCAGGGCCTCCACTGCCGCCAGCACGGCGCACAGGTTGCGCCGGTTGTGTTCCCCCGGCAGCGGCACGTTGGCGGTATCGAAAATCGCCTGCTGGCCGCGATAAACCACATCGCCACGCAGGTGCCAGCCGTCGGGATGATTGAACCAGCGCACCTCGCTCTCAGGCAGCTGCAGCTGCGCCAGATGCGGGTCTGCGGCATTGAGCAGCGCGATGCGCGGGCGGCCGCCAGTCACCAGCGCCAGCTTGTCGCGCACATACGCCGCTTCGCTGCCGTGCCAGTCCAGATGCTCGGGAAACAGGTTCAGCACCAGCGCCAACTCCGGACGTGCGCCACTGCGCCCCACCTCACCGGTCTGGTAGCTGGACAGCTCGATCGCCCAGTACGCAGGCGGCGGCTGTGGGGAGAGCACTTCCAGCAACGGCTGGCCGATATTGCCGACCAGCGCGGCGCGATGGCCGCCGGCGCGCAACAGATGCGCCAGCAGCGCGGTGGTGGTGCTCTTGCCCTTGGTGCCGGTCACGCAGATCGCGCCCGGCACGTAGCCGTCCGGCTGCGCGTGTTCGGCAAACCACAGCGCGGTACCGCCGATGAAGCGCGTGCCCTGCGCGGCGGCGGCGCGTGCTTCTTCACGGTACGGGCTGATGCCCGGTGACTTGATCACGACCTCGAACGCGGCCAGCGCCTGTGCGCTCGCTTCGGTCTGCACCTGCAACGCGGGGTCTGCCAATGCGGCAACGTCGCGTGCCTCTTCGGCATTACAAAAGACCGTCAGCGGCTGCGTAGGCAGCTGTTGGCGCAGCGCGCGATAGGCGGCGCGCCCTTCGCGCGCCCATCCCCACAACGCAACCGCCTTGCCCTCAAGCTGCGAAATTCGCACGCACGCGCTCCCACAGCGCCGAAGGAACGCGGTGCTCGCCATCGATGGCCATCAAGGGCTCCAACTGCAGTGCGTCCTGCTCCAGCTGCGGTTGGATCTCGCGGATAAACCGCTTCACCAGTGCGTCTTCCTTCCATTCCGCACGGGTGGCCAGCACCGCCATCGCGGCACGCGACTCTCGCCCCTCGCCCACGCATTCGAACGGCTTGTGGTCCTGGAATTCGAGCAACGCATCGTAGCCGCCGGCCTGGGCGGCATCGTCGAGCAGGTTGCGCCCGAAGATCTTGACCAGGCGCGTCTTCGGCATGAACGGTGCCAACGCGAGAAACACGAAATGGCATTTGGGGCACACCCCGCACCAGCGATGCACCGGCCGCTCGCCCATGATGTGGAAATTGCGGTTGCAGCTGGAAAAATGCGCGTCGTAATGATCGGTCTTGGCGAACTGGCGTGCCACCGCGAGCTCGGAGAGCGGCCGCAGCAGCGAGTAATAACGCAGGTCGGCGGCAACATGCTGCTGCACGTACTCACCAAAGGCTTTCTCGAACGCCCAACCCTTGGACCACTGGTGATTGACCTCGCCGGTGCCAGGAATCTGGCTGCCGTAGCTGGCCGAACGCTCGTTGGAAAACACCACCTGGTCCACGCCGGTGAGCAGCGCCGACAACACCAGGATGGCCGAATTCACCGCCGTCACCGGGATGTGCCCGTTCCAGGCACCCTGACGATTGAGCTCGAACAACTCCGGCGCCAGCACGCGGCCGATGTTGAGCACCGGTAGCCCGGTCCGCTCGGCGCAGGCGCGGATCAATTGCGAACCGCCGATCCAGCTGACGGTCTGATCCACCCCGGCCTGCCGCAGCGCTTCAATACTGACCAGCGAATCCTTGCCGCCGCCGATGGCCACCAGCGCATGCTCGCGCAGCCCTGCGGCCGGTGCCTGCTCAGCCGCCGGCGCCGTCACCGGGAAGTGGATCTTGCCGTGCAGGTTCAAGCCATTGCGGTAGGCGAATTCGCCCAGGCCGTGCAGATAAACGCTTTCCACCAGTGCGGCGGTCTTCGCATCGATGGCGTAGTCGTCGATCTGGATAGTCGGCGGCACCGCCGCCTTGTAGTAGCTGACACCGGCGATCAGGTGCAGCAGGCGCAAGGCCTGTTGCACGGCCGCCGCACGCGTGGCGTCCAGCACGAACGGGGCACCGGGCACCGCCACGGTCTCCACCAGTTCCGGCCCCTGGTCGAAGGCATACACCAGCGTCGCCACGCCGGTCTGCGCATCCAGCGCGCAGCGGACAAAGCGGAACGTGGACACCTGATGTTTGTCGAAAGCGCTCATACACACCCTGCAGGCACACGTGCGCGACGCAGATAACGCCGGCACAGGAAATATTCGATGATGGAAAACGGCACAGCGGCCCACAGCAGTGGCAGGCAACCAATGAGGAACACCAGCAGCAGTGCCTCCGAGCCAATGACTTCTGCGCTGCCAGTGACCGCCAACGCGACCACCAGATACAACAACAACAGCGGCGGATAGCTGAGTGCGTTCAATACCAGCGTGCGCAACGCCATGCCGCCGGCATGCTGCGCCGGCGCGCGATGCTGGCGCCAACGCTGCCAGCGCGCCGCACCCCATGCACCCACACCGGCAGCGACCAGCGCGGGCAGCGCCCACTTCAGGCTATCGGTCCACGGCATCGCCTGGCCGGCCATGTCGATGGCGGTGGACACCACCATCGACACACCACCGGCCAGCGTGCTCAGCGCGATGAACTCAGCCAGTGGCCGCATCGATCACCTCTTCGCGCGGCAACTCCCGCTGGTTGTAGGTGCTGGCCATGGAATACCCATACGCGCCGGCATCGGCGATCAGCATCACATCGCCCGGTGCGGTGGCCGCAGGCAGGCGGCGACGCTTGCCGAACACATCGGAGGATTCGCAGATCGGCCCCACCACATCGAAGCTGCCATCGGCAGGCGCACCGAGCTGGCTGAGGTTTTCGATGTCGTGCCAGGCGTCGTACAACGCCGGGCGGATCAGGCTGTTCATGCCGGCATCAAGGCCAACGCGATGGATGCCGTCCTTTTCGATCACCTGGGTCGCCTGGGCCAGCAACACGCCGGCCTCGGCCACCAGATAACGGCCAGGCTCGATCGCCAGGCGGAAGCCCGGATGCACGGCCTTGACCTCGGCTAGCCCCTTGGCCCACAGCTCCAGGTCGAACGGCTCGTCTTCGGCGCTGTAGGGAATCGGCAGCCCACCGCCGATGTCGATGGTCTCCACGGTGCCGATGCGGCGCGCGAAGCCGGCCAGTTCGTCGTACATCATCCGCCAGTGTTCGCCGGTCTCCACGCCGCTGCCCAGATGCGCATGCACGCCGGTGATGGTGACTTCCAGCGTGCGTGCCAACTCGACGAACTCATCCACGCGCGTCGACGACAGCCCGAACTTGGACGCCTTGCCACCGGTGTTGACCTTCTCGTGGTGGCCATCGCCGTGGCCCAGGTCGATGCGCAGCCACACGTTGCGGCCGCGGAACAACTCCGGCCAGCGCTTGAGCGCTTCGACGTTGTCCACGGTGACGGTCACGCCCAGCGCAAACGCGGCCTCGTATTCGCTACGCGGCGCGAAACTCGGCGTGAACAACACGCGGCGCGGCGACAGCTCCGGCAACGTGTCGAACACGCGGCGCAATTCGCCATGCGAGACGCATTCCAGGCCGAATCCAGCCTGTTCCAGCGCCATCAGGATGGCCGGATGCGAATTGGCCTTGATCGCGTAATAGCGCTGGTCCACTGCAGCAATCTGCGCCAGCGCCTGCGCACGCGCGCGCACCGTGGGCAGGTGATACACGTAACGCGGCGTGCCGGCCTTGGACAGCGTCAGCAGATGCGCGCGCTCGGCATGCCACCACGGCGTGGGCCGCGGCCGCACCGAACCGATGATTTCGCGCCAGCGTGGGCCGAACACCTCGCCTTCGCTGACCGGCATGGCGCCACTATCGATCAATTCCGTATGCAAAATCGGCAATAGGCCGTCGGCATCGGATTCGTCGATGACGAAGGTCAGGTTCAAGTCGTTGGACGACTGCGAAATCATGTGCACGCGCTCCTGCCCGAACGTGGCCCACACGTCGGACAGCTTGTGCAGCAGCGAGCGCATGCCGCGCCCGACCAGCGTGATCGCCGCGCACGGCACGATGATCTTGACCTTGCAGATCTGCGACAGGTCTGCCGACAACGCCGCCAGCACATCGGTGTTGACCAGGTTTTCGGACGGGTCCAGCGACACGGTGACGTTGGTTTCGGCCGAGCCGATCAGATCCACCGACAAGCCATGCTTCTTGAACAGCGTGAACACGTCGGCCAGGAAGCCGACTTGCTGCCACATGCCGATGCCTTCCATCGACACCAGCACGATGCCGTTGCGGCGGCTGATCGCCTTGACGCCGAGTACTGGTTCGGCGCTGCCATCGATGCTGGTGCCTGGCAGATCCGGGCGTTCGGTATCCAGGATCGCCATCGGCACGCCGGAGTCACGGCAGGGCTTGATCGAGCGCGGATGCAGCACCTTGGCGCCGGTGGTGGCGATTTCCTGCGCTTCGTAATAGTCCAGGCGGGTCAGCAGACGCGCGTCCGGTACTTCCTTCGGGTTGGCGCTGAACATGCCGGGCACGTCGGTCCAGATTTCCACGCGGCTGGCGCCGAGCAATGCACCGAAATACGCCGCCGAGGTGTCCGAGCCGCCACGGCCCAGGATCGCGGTGCCGCCATCGGCGTGCCGCGAGATAAAGCCCTGCGTGATCAGCAGCCGCGTGGGCTGCGCATCGAAACGCGCCCGCCATGCGGCATCGGATTGCCACTGGCACGACACCGACAGGCGCTTGGACCACTCGCTCTGGTTGGGCTGCGGCGGCAATGCCGACAACCACTCCCGCGCATCCAGCCAGCCCATGTCCAGGCCATTGGCATGCAGATAGGCCGCACCGATGGTGGAAGACAGCAATTCGCCCTGCCCCAGCACCTCGGCCTGCCAGTCGAGCGTGCGGCTGGCAGCGCGTGCATCGCCCACCAACGCGTGCAACGCGGCAAGCCGCGCACCCAGCACTGCGTCGGCATCGAGCTCGAGCTCGGCAAGGAATTCGCGATGCCGCAGTTCCAGTGCCGCCACACGCTGCGCGCTGTCGGCAGCACCATCGGCGATGGCAGTGAGCTCATTGGTGACGCCCGACAGCGCAGACACCACCACCAGCACGCGGCCGCCGGTTTCGTTCGCCCGTTTGCTCGCCAGTTTTCCAATCGTGTCCCAGCGATGACGACGCGACACCGAGGTGCCGCCGAACTTGAGGACGATCCAACGATCGGTAGAAAGGGAAGCTGACATTAGATGTGGGCGTTTAGGATGGGGGGAGTTGCCCGGTACGCCGGGCGGAACCTCCGATTCTACTGCCAATATCCCAGCCATGACCCCTCCTCGCGTCACAGCTGCGCTGCCAGGCACCATCGCGCCCATGCACCCCGCGCGCCTGCAACCATCGCTGTCTGCGCGCACTGTCCTTTCACTGTAACGGCCGCCCTGATGCGCACATTTCGCTACCTGCAACTGGATGTTTTCTCCAACCGCCCTGGCGCTGGCAACCCGCTGGGCGTGGTCGTCGATGCCGGCGCACTGTCAGCGCAACAGATGCAGCAGATTGCCGCCTGGCTGAACCTGTCGGAGACGGTGTTTTTCCTGCCGGTCAGCGCGCCGGGCGCGGATTACCACATCCGCATTTTCACCCCGCGCGCGGAGCTGCCGTTTGCCGGGCACCCCAGCGTGGGCGCTGCCTGGGTCGCCAGGACGCACGGCCTGGTGGGATACCGCCAGGACAACCGGCTGTACCAGCAATGCGCCGCCGGCGTGCTGCCGGTGGATGTGTTCGACCGTCACGACGTGGTGCTGGTGCGTCTGCGCGCACCGCGCGCGCAGTGCAGCGACACCGGCACGCAACACGCCGCTGCGCTGGCGCAGGTGGCCCAAGGGTTCGCCATGGGCGCGCAGGCGCCCGCCCTGTGGAACAACGGGCCCAGCTGGTGGTTGCTGGAGCTGGCCGACGAGGCCGCGGTGCGGACGGCCGTGCCCGACCTGGCCGCCATCGCCGCACTCACCGCCGCCAGCGGGGCGGTCGGGCTGGCCATCTACGCCGCCGCAGCCACCGATGCGGAAGATCTGGTGGTGCGTGCATTCTGCCCGGGCGACGGCATTCCCGAAGACCCGGTCACCGGCAGTGCCAATGCCTGCATCGCCGCGCGCCTGCTGGCCGAGGACAGGCTGCCGGGCAGGCAGGGTCGCTACGTCGCCAGCCAGGGCCGCGAGGTCGGCCGCGATGGCCGCGTGGAGGTGGAAGTCGACGCCGCCGGCGATGTATGGATCGGCGGCGCAACGCAGCAAGTGATCGAAGGCCGCATCGCTTGGTAAGCTGCCGCGCCCTGCTCGCGGACCCGCTCCCATGACCACGCGTCGATTCCTGCAACTGGATGTGTTCTCGGCCCGCCCCGGCAGCGGCAACACGTTGGCGGTGGTGCTCGACGCGGAAGGCCTGGACGATGCCGCGATGCAGGCCATTGCGCGCTGGACCAAGTTGCCGGAAACCACCTTCGTGTTTCCGGCCCCCGACGCCGCCAGCAGTTATCGCCTGCGCATGTTTTCGCCGCAAAAAGAGGTGCCGTTCGCCGGCCACCCCAGTGTTGGCACCGCACATGCAGTGCTCGACGCCGGCCTGGCCGCGCCGCGCGACGGCGTGCTGGTGCAGGACGGCATCGCCGGGCAATTGCCGCTGCGCGTGGAGCAGATCGCCGGCCACCGCAGCATCGCCATCCGCACGCCGCGCGCGCGCGTCACCGAACAGGTGCAGGCCGACGACCCACGCCTGAGCGACAGCCTGCGCGGCTGGCCGCTGGGTGCCTTGCCGCCAGCCCTGATGGACGGCGGGCGTACCTGGTGGGTGGTGGAACTGGCCAGCGAAGCCGCCTTGCGCAGCCTGGACCCGGACTGGAACGCGATTGCGGCATCGGCCGAATCCACCGGCAGCATGGGCGTGTTCGCCTACGCGCGTGCAGCGGCAACCGGCGCTTACGACCTGGCGGTGCGCGCCTTCGTCGGCAATGGCCGCCGTTTCGAAGACGCGGCCTCTGGCGCCGCCAACGCCGTGCTTGCGGCCTGGCTGGATAGCAAGGATGCCTTGCCCGGCACCGACGGCCGCTACGTGGTCAGCCAGGGCCGCGAAATCGGCTTCGACGCGCTGCTCGAGCTGCGCATCGAGGCCAACGGCGAGGTCTGGTCGGGTGGACAGGTGCAGACGGTGATTCGCGGCACGCTGGATTGGGAGTGATTGGACTTCCCTTGCCCATCACCGGCACGGGAGACGGGATAGCTGACCGTGATCGGTCATTGGAACATCGAACCTAAGCAACGCCAGGGCCGGATAGTGCGGCAGCTCTGACGCTGAAGCCTTCGCGTCCGGCGCGCACCGCGCGCGAGATAAAAAAACGCTGCGGTCTCCCGCAGCGTTTTGTCTATTCGAAACCCCAGGACCAGCAACCACCACATCGTAGGAGCGCGCTTGCGCGCGAGGGCGTTACCGGGAAGGCCTCATCGCGCGCAAGCGCGCTCCTACACGGCCTGATGTTGTTCTAGACACCACTCCAAAAAACATCTGCACTACCCGCGCGTGCCATGCAGCCACCGCTGCATCCGCACTCCGGATGCAGCGCCCACCATCGACACTCAGTCGGGGCGCACATCCACGCGCACCCGGATACGGTCACCGGGGTTGTAGTCGCTACGGGTGTGGTACATCCGGCCACCGTATTCGTAGGTCACGTCATAGCCGTCGACACGGTCGCGCTCACGGCGGTAGGACACCGGCTCGCAGACGCTGACATTGCCCTGGTAAGAGCGGTGATTGGCTTCGTAGATCGAGCGCCCCGCGGCAACGCCGGCCATGGTGCCGACCGCAGTGCCGACCAGGCGCCCATTGCCGCCACCGACCTGGCTGCCCAGCACTGCACCGGCGATCCCGCCGATCACGCTGGCAACACCGCGGTTAGAAGGATTGGCCCCGCCATAACCACCGTCGTTGCGGTAGTAGCCGTCGTTGCTGGTGTAGTACCCGTCGGACGGGCGGTTGTAGCAGCGCTCGCTGGTGCGCTCGGTGTACGCGTCCGAGACGATGATCGGATCCACGCGTACCACGCGGGCGTATTCGTAGCGCCCATCCTCGTAGCCGCCGCGGCCATTGTCGCGGTAGCCATTGTCGTACCGCTGCGCCGTCGCGTTGCCCGCAACAGCCAGACCCATCACCAGCGCACCAAGCAGAAGAGTTTTCATTGCGGCAGCTTCACAGGGAGGACACGCTGCCGATCCTCGGCTTGCTGCAGTGAAACCGCCCTGAACCGAACGGCCCGCGCAAAGCCCTATTCAGCAAGCCGCCAGCTGCGCACATCGACGCCTTGCGCCGATGCACGCAGCCAGCGCCGCGGTCAGCTGGAAAACTCGGTTTCCAGGCTGATCGGCACAGCGCTCAGCGCCTTGGACACCGGGCAATTCTTCTTGGCGGTGTCGGCCAGCTCGCGGAACTTGGCTTCATCGATGCCCGGCACCACAGCCTTGAGCTTCAACCGGATCTGCGACAGCTGCGGGCCGCCTTCCATCGACAGATCGACATCGGCGCGGGTGTCCAGCGAGGTCGGTGGAAAGCCGGCTTCGGTCAACTGCGCGGACAGCGCCATGGTGAAGCAGCCGGCATGCGCGGCGGCAATCAACTCTTCGGGGTTGGTGCCCTTTTCGTCGCCGAAGCGGCTGCTGAAGGCATACCGGGTGTTGTCCATCAGCCCACTCTGCGGGGTGCTGAGCTGGCCCTTGCCGGTCTTGAGGTCGCCTTCCCAGTGTGCGGTGGCGTGACGCGAAATGCCCATTGCGGTCTCCTGCGATTGAAAGGGACCGTTACCTTAGGCGAGCGGGTGTTATGGCGTTGAGAGGTGGAATTGGGAATTGGGAATCGGGAATCGGGAATCGGGAATCGGGAATCGGGAATCGTAAGAGCGTGCGGCGTTGCGGGGGCGTTGTCACGCTGGACGAATGGGGGTTGTTCGGATGTAGGGACTGGCCATGCTGCGGGTTTGCTTGGCGCGGACGCGGCCAAGTACGAAACAAAACGGGCGTCGCGATGATTGTCGCGACGCCCGTGATAAGGCTGTCCTTTTGCATTCACTACAATCGCGCTGTCACGCAATTGCAGCAGCGCATGCGGGCCATCAGCCCAGCAGGGTTTCCAGGACCGCCATGCGTACGGCCACGCCGTTGGCCACCTGGCGCAGCACGCAGGACTGCGCGCCATCGGCCACCTCGTCGGTGATCTCCACGCCGCGATTGATCGGGCCCGGATGCAGCACTGCCGCGTCGCGTCCCGCGCGTGCCAGGCGCTCGCGGGTCAGGCCGTAGTCGGCGTGGTACTGCTCCAGCGATGGCACCAGGCCTTCTTCCATGCGCTCGCGCTGCAGGCGCAGCATCATCAGCGCATCGACGCCTTCCAGCATTGCGTCGAAGTCCTCGCCGACCACGCAGCCGTCCAGCATGTCGTCGTCGGGCAGCAGGCTGGCCGGGCCGCACACGCGGATCTCGCCGGCACCCAGCGTGCGCAAGGCGTGCAGGTCCGAGCGCGCCACACGCGAGTGCTTCACGTCACCGACGATCACCACCTTGAGCTTGGAGAAATCCGTGCCCTTGACCTGACGCAGGGTGAGCATGTCCAGCAGGCCCTGGGTGGGATGCGCACTGCGCCCATCACCGGCATTGATCAGGGCGGTGCCCTCGCCGGCGGCTTCGGCCAGTCGCTCCACCGCGCCATCTTCGGGATGACGCACCACGAAGCCGCGCACGCCCATCGCCTCGAGATTCTTCAAGGTATCGCGTGCAGTTTCGCCCTTGCGGGTGGACGAGGTGGACGCGTCGAAATTGAGCACGTCTGCGCCCAGCCGCTGCGCGGCCAGGTGGAACGAACTGCGGGTGCGCGTGGAGGGTTCGAAGAACAGCGTGCACACCGCGGTGCCCGCGAGCACGCTGCGCTTGCCCACGCGCCCCACCGCCGCATCGCGGATCTGGCCGGCGCGATCGAGCAGCTGCAGCAAGGTGGCGCGCGGCAGTCCTTCCAGGGTGAGCAGGTGGCGCAGGCGTCCGTCCGAATCGAGTTGCATGGTGGTCATCGCAGGTCGGGAGAATCAGGGAAGAAGAGTGGCTTGCTCGGGCGCAGACAACCAGCGCTCGACGATCACCGCCGCGGCCATCGCGTCCAGCGCGTCGGCATCGCGGCGGCGCTTGCGCCCATCGGCGCGCTCGCGCGCAAAGCGCTGCGCAGCCTCAACCGAGCTGGAGCGCTCATCGATCAGCACCACCGGCAGCGCATAGCGCTCGCGCAGTTCGCGTGCGAAGGCGTGCGCGCGCTTGCGTGCGGGCTGGTCCTTGTCGTCCAGGGTGAGCGGGTCGCCGACCACCAGGCCGGCGGGGCGCCATTCCTTGTGCACACGATCCAGCGCCACCCAATCGGGGCCGTTGGCATGCACGTTGATCACAGCCACGGCGCGGGCACCCGCGCCAAGCGCGGTTCCCACGGCCACGCCGATCCGGCGCGACCCCACGTCGAAACCCAGCACCGTCGCGTCGGGGCGGATCGCGCCCGCCTCAGGCATGCCCGGAGTAATCCGTGAGCCGGAACAGATCCACGCCGATGCGGCCGGCGGCGGTCTGCCAGCGGTCTTCCAGCGCGGTATCGAACAGCACGTTGGCGTCCGAGGGCGCGGTGAGCCAGCTGTTTTCGCCGAGCTCGAATTCCAGCTGCCCGGCGCCCCAGCCCGCACATCCCAGCGCCACCAGCGCATTGCGCGGGCCGTCGCCGGCCGCCATGGCCTCGAGGATGTCGCGCGAGGTGGTCAGGTAGACGCCCTGGCCCACTTCCAGGCTGGAATCCCACGCGCGCGCGTCGTCGTGAATGACGAAACCGCGTTCGGGGTGCACCGGCCCGCCGCTGAGCACCGGTTGCTCGCGCAGGCGCTCGTCGCTGGTGTCGATCCCCATCTGCGACAGCACTTCGCCCAGGGTGTACTCGGACGGGCGGTTGACCAGCACACCCATGGCGCCGTTCTCGTCGTGCTGACAGATCAGCGCGACGCTGCGCGAAAAGGTGGGGTCGGACAGCGCCGGAAGCGCAATCAGCAGTTGGTTGGCCAGAGGCGTGGGCAAAACAGACATGCGGCCATTCTAGCGGTTCGTTTCGAACCGCGCTGGGGCGCTGCCATACTGAGCGCTTGCCTCAGCCATGGACTGCCGATGCTGCCCACATCTGCGCTGCACCCCGCCTCCGACGATCTGCCCCTGCCCCGCCAGACCCGCGCGTTCATCGTGCTGGTGGCCCTGCTGCAAGGCGGCCTGCTGTATCTGGCCGAATGGGGCGCAGACCACGGCGTGGCGCCGTTCGCTGCGCTGGGTGGGCGCGTGTGCTGGTACACCCTGGTGCTCACCGTTCCCAGCATGCTGCTGTTGAGCGTGCAGACCCTGCAGGACCGTCGCCTGTGGCAGCAGTTGGCCGTGGTGGCGGCCGTGTTCGCCGCACTTGCCGGCTGGGCGGCGTGGAGCGCGACCGGCGCACCCGGCCTGGAAAGCAACAAGGTGCTGACCCCGTTCGGCCTGAGCGTGGCGGCCGCGCTGTTGATCGCCCTGCCCTGGCTGCAGTTCCGTCAGCACCATGGCAGCTGGCGTGCCAGCTATCACGCGCTGTTCGAACACGCCTGGCAGAACACGCTCACGCTTGCGTTGGCACTGGTGTTCGTCGGCGTGTGCTGGGGCGTGCTGACGTTATGGGCCGAGTTGTTCGCATTGGTGAAGATCGACCTCTTCCGCACGCTGTTTCGCGAGGATGCCTTCATCTACCTGGCCACCGGCACGATGGCTGGCCTGGGCATCCTGATCGGGCGCACCCGCCAGCGTGCGGTGCAGGTGATGCGGCAGATCGTGTTCGCCCTGTGCACCGGCCTGGTGCCCTTGCTGGCCAGTATCGCGCTGCTGTTCATCCTCACCCTGCCGCTGACCGGCCTGCAGCCGCTGTGGCAGACCCGCGCGGCGGCGGCGATCCTGCTGTGCATGGTGTTCGGGCTGGTGCTGTTCACCAATGCGGTGTATCAGGATGGCGCGACGCCGCCTGCGTATCCGGGCTGGTTGCGGCGCGTTGTCGAGGCCGGGCTGCTCACACTGCCGCTGTATGCAGGCCTGGCGCTTTACGCGGTGGGCCTGCGCATTGCCCAGTATGGCTGGACCGGCGAACGCTTCTGGGGCATGGTGCTGGCCGCGGTGGCCAGCGCCTATGCAGTGGGATACGCCATTGCAGTGCTGCGGCCACGCCCGGGGCAGTGGCTGGCGCCGCTGGCGCGCAGCAACAAGATGCTGTCGTGGGCGGTCGTCGCCCTGCTGCTGTTGGTCAATACGCCTGTGCTGGATCCGTATCGGATTGTGGTGGCCAGCCAGCTGCAGCAGTTGGCACAGCGCGGCGGCACTGCAAACCCGGATCTGCTGCAGGACGATCTGGAATTCCTGCGGTTTGCCAACGGCCGCCGTGGTTATCACGCGGTGCAAGCGCTGCGGGACACCCCCGTCTTTGCCAACGATGCCAAGCGCAGCCGGCAGCTCACTCTATTGCTCGCGCGGACGCAACGTTGGCAGGAACCGCAGTCGGATGACGCACTGCGACGCACGCGCATGCACGACGTGGCCGAGCTGCAGGCACACCTGCTGCTCGCCGCAGGCAGCAGCAGCCCGGACCCAACCTGGTGGAGCGCCCTGGCGCAGGGCAGCTTGCACAACGACAGCTGCCTGCAACGCGATGCCGACTGCGTGATCACCCGCCGCGACCTGGATCAGGACGGCCAGGACGAGGTGATGCTGTGCGATCTTTCAGGGAAGTTTGGTGTCACTTGCACGCTGTACACCCGCGATGCGCAGGGCTGGTATCGAGTGGACACATTGAACAGCTTCCCGCAGCGCAGCCAGCAACAAGAAGCCCTGCGTGAGGCCGTGCGCCAAGGCAAACTCGCCACGCTGCCACGCCGTTGGCCGGACCTGCTGTTTCCCGGCGGTAAACCGATGCGCATCAACTCATCCGCCAACGCACGCAAAACAACGGAGACCCCATGAGCGGTTATTGCAGCATCGCGCCCGGCCACCCGGTGCATGGCCACTATCACGACCACGAATACGGCTTCCCGCAGCGCGACGAACGCGAACTGTTCGAACGCCTGGTGCTGGAGATCAACCAGGCCGGCCTGAGTTGGGAAACCATCCTGCGCAAGCGCGGCAACTTCCAGCGTGCCTATGACGGGTTCGGCGTAGACACCGTGGCCGCGTACGGCGAGGCGGAGATTGCCAGGCTGATGCAGGATGCCGGCATCATTCGCAATCGCCTGAAGGTGCTGGCTGCCATCCACAACGCGCAGGTGATCCAGCGCCTGCGCGCAACGCACGGCAGCTTTGCCAACTGGCTGGATGCACAACATCCCCTCGACAAGCCGGCCTGGGTGAAAGTGTTCAAGAAGACCTTCCGTTTTACTGGCGGCGAAATCACCGGCGAATTCCTGATGAGCCTTGGCTACCTGCGCGGCGCGCACCATCCCGACTGCCCGGTATTTGCGGACATTCAGGCACTGTCGCCGCCGTGGATGCGCAGCGCGTGAGCGACACCCTGCGTGCCGCGTGCGAGGCGCCTGTACTCAGCGCTGCGATCACACCGCATCGCACATTTCGCATGCGGCGCTTGCTGGGCATTGCCGGGTTGCTGATTGCCTCCGCCGCGGCAGTGCCGCAGGCAGACGCGCACAAGGTGCCCAGGCTTTCGCTGACGCAGGTGCTGGACCAGTTGCGCCGCGACATCGCCGCCGTGCCGGCCAGCGACCCCATGCCGATCGATACCGTGATGAAGCGCTATGCCGATACCCGCGCGCAAAGCTTCGACATCGCAAGCCCGGATCCGGAGGAAGACCCATCCGAGGCGGTGCCGCCCACGCAGCCGGCCGACGTCACCGATGCCGAGTGGCACGCGCTGCAGGCCTACCGCGCGCACACCACCAGCGAAGCAGACGATATCTCCGAGAACCGTAGCCACCACTACACCCTGATCGACCTGGACGAGGATGGCCAACGCGACCTGCTGGATGACGCCTATGTCGGCGGCACTGGTTTGTTTACGCAGATCACGGTGCTGCAAGGCCATACCGATGGCTTCCGCGCCGCCACCGCCACGCCCACAGGTACGCCAGCGGATAGAGAAGCGGACGCTGGATTCAGCATCAGCGGTCGCGGCGGCGACCAGGCGCTGTACTGGCTACGCATCGACGGACGCAGCTACGCGGCCTACCGCGACGGCGACTATTTCCAGGACACGCTGACTCTCTCGCGCCCATTGTCGCCGCTGCCCGCCGAACGCCGCCCAACCAAGGCACTGCAGATCCGCTATCGCTACCAGCACACGCTGGCGGCGCCGCGAAAGGATGCTGCCGAGCGCTTGCCCGAGGAACGCCAAGCGGACGACTGGCTGGCGCAACACCCGGCGTTGCGTGCTGCGGTAGACACCCAGTTGCAGCACCTGCGCCTGGATGCGCAAGGTCGGCAGCGTTCGCCTGATCCGAATGCAGGCTGCCCGACTCCCGCCGAAAGCAGCGACCCCGAGCTGGAGGCGCAATGGCCATGGCATGACGCCGGGCATTACACGTTCGACTTTGTCGCCAATCTTCGCGTGCGCCATGGCAGCGACTGCTACAGCGCCAGCGTGGTGGCGTTCCGCAGCAGCTTTCAAAGCGCCAATACCGAGTGCTGCGTGCTGTGGCTCTACGACGCGCCCGGCAACCAGGTTGCGAACCTGCCGCTGCTGTCAAAGCGCACGCGCAGCGGCATTGCGCTGATCACGGCAGTGCCTGTGGATGCCTCGCAAGACTGACCGCACGTAGCGAGCCGCCAGCCAGACAGTGATGGCACCACAGTCGGGTGCTGGGTGCGCGCTCTATGCCCACTCCACGCACCGGCTGCGCCCGCCTCGCAGCGGCGCGATTGTTTCGAGAATGCCGCCTCGCTTATCCACTCGCACGCACCGGCGCACCAGATGACGCGGCCTTGCCACAGCATCCACGACCACTGCACACCCGCCGCGGCATGGTCGGCACATGAGCATCCGCATCGGCATTTCGGGCTGGCGTTATGCACGCTGGCGCGGCACGTTCTACCCGACCGGGCTGGCCCAGCGGCGCGAGTTGGCCTATGCCGGGCGCTGTTTTCCCAGCGTGGAAATCAACGGCTCGTTCTATTCGCTGCAACGCCCGGAGAGCTACCAGAGCTGGCATGACGAGACGCCGGACGACTTCGTCTTCGCAGTCAAAGGCCCGCGGTTTGTCACGCATATGAAGCGGCTGCGCGATTGCGAACAGGCGCTAGCCAACTTCTTTGCATCCGGCGTGCTGCGGCTGGGCCCGAAGCTGGGGCCGATCCTGTGGCAATTACCGCTAAGCCTGCGCTTCGATGACGCGGTGCTGGATGCATTTCTCTCCAGCCTGCCGCGCGATACCGAGGCAGCACTCGCCCTGGCGCGCAAACGCGATACCACTTTGATGCATGGGCGTACGGCCTTGAGCGTCGATCGCAAGCGCCCGCTACGGCATGCGCTGGAAATGCGCCACCCCAGCTTCTGCGACCCGTCCTGCATGAAGCTGCTGCGAAAGCACAAGGTGGGCGTGGTGGTGGCCGATACCGCGGGCAAATTTCCGTATCTCGAAGATGTCACCGCTGACTTCGTCTACCTGCGGCTGCACGGCGACGCGCAGCTGTATGCCAGCGGCTATAGCGACCACGCCCTGGACCGCTGGGGCGAGCGGATTGCGACCTGGGCCGCAGGCGGTGAGCCCTCCGATGCCCAGCGTGTCGGGCCGCGCGCCAGCAAGCGCGCACGGCGCGACGTGTACTGCTACTTCGACAACGACATGAAGGTGCACGCACCGTTCGATGCGCGCGGCCTGATGCAGCGTTTGGACCTGCCCACCGACTGCCCGGCGCGCGAGGAGGTCGTGTAAGTCCGCTACGCGCTCACACGCCCATGTAGCGGTGCGGCCGGTGGTTGAACATCAGCACCAGGCTCAGCATCAACGCGCCAATGGCCGAATACAGCACCTTGTCCGGCGTCAGCACGAAGAACGCGACCAGCATCAGCATCGCGTCGAAACTCATCTGCACCTTGCCCGCGCTCCAGCCCCGCTCGCGCTGCAGATACACCGCCAAGATGCCGATGCCGCCGAGGCTGCCGCGGTGGCGAATGAAGAACAGAATGCCCAGCCCGGCCAGCGCGCCGCCCACCACTGCCGCAAACAACGTGCTCATGCGCGCGTAGTCGGCCCAACGTGGCAGCAGGTCGGTCAAGACCCCGCAGGCGCCCACCGCGGCGAAGGTTTTCAGGGTGAATTCCCAGCCCATGCGGCGCACGCTCAACCAATAGAACGGCAGGTTGACCAGCACAAAGACCAAGCCGAAATTCCAGTGCAGCGCGTAGTGCAGCAGGAACGCCACCCCGGCCATGCCACCGATCATCAGGCCGCCCTTGGCAAAGATCGCCAGGCCCAGCGAGGCCACCAATGTGGCCAGCACCATGCCTTGCGCATCTTCGGCCACCGAGTGGTGATAGGCGTGGTCATCGGCGCTGGTACCAGCCGAATCCGGCGGCGGCGTCAGCGGGCCGGAGGTGAACACGGCGCCGTCTTCGGGCAACGGCTCTTGCTCCGGACGGAGATCGGAATCGGGAAGGCTCACGGGTCTGGGAACTGCGGTGGGGTGCGGATATTAGACACTATCGGCCACCCTGGTTACATCTGAAACGTCAGCCGTGCATCGCTGCTGGATGTACGGCTGCACTGGCTTGGCGCCGCACTGCACTCAATCGCCAGCGCTGGCTGCGAAGCGCGACGCGCCCAGACCGACCGCAGCGCGTCGTTGGTACGCGCAGCGTTGGTCGCAACGCCGCCGCATCATGGAGCGCGGCCGTGCGCCTCACCGAACCTCGGCAATCTCCACGCCATCCAGCCCCTGCGACAGCGTCTTGGCATCGCCGCCTTGCGAGAGCTTGATGCGCAGGCGCACCTCGTTCTGCGAGTCGGCGTAGCGCAGCGCGTCTTCGTAGCTGATCTCGCCCGCCTGGTACAGCTCGAACAGGCTCTGATCGAAGGTGCGCATGCCCAGGTTGGTGGACTCCTTCATGATCTCCTTGAGCTTGTGGATCTCGCCGTCGCGGATGTAGTCCTGCACCAGCGGCGTGCCGAGCATGATCTCCATCGCCACGCGGCGTCCGCGGCCATCCGGGGTCGGGATCAACTGCTGCGCTACTACACCCTTGAGGTTGAGCGACAGGTCCATCAGCAGCTGGTTGCGGCGATCTTCCGGGAAGAAGTTGATGATGCGGTCCATCGCCTGGTTGGCGTTGTTGGCATGCAACGTGCACAGCACCAGGTGGCCGGTTTCGGCGAAGGCGATGGCATGGTCCATGCCTTCGCGGGTCCGCACTTCGCCGATCATGATCACGTCCGGCGCCTGACGCAGGGTGTTTTTCAACGCATTTTCCCAGCTATCGGTATCGATGCCGACTTCGCGCTGGGTGATGATGCAGCCCTCGTGCTTGTGCACGAATTCGATCGGGTCCTCGATGGTGATGATGTGCCCGGTGGAATTCTGGTTGCGGTAGCCGATCATCGCCGCCAGCGAGGTCGACTTGCCGGTCCCGGTGGCGCCGACAAAGATGATGATGCCGCGCTTGGTCATCGCCAGTGTCTTGATCACCGGCGGCAGGCTCAGCTCCTCGACGGTGGGAATGCGCGTCTCGATCCGACGCAGCACCATGCCCACCTGGTTGCGCTGATAGAAGCAGCTCACACGGAACCGCCCCACCCCGGACACGCCGATGGCGAAGTTGCACTCGTGGGTCTTTTCGAATTCCTCGCGCTGCGAGGGCGTCATCACGTTCAACACCAGGTCGCGACTCTGCTGCGCGGTCAGCGGCGTCTGAGTGATCGGGCTGATCTTGCCATGCACCTTGATCGCCGGCGGCATGCCAGAGGTGATGAACAAATCCGACGCCTTCTGGTGCGCCATCAGCTTGAGGAAGGAGGTGAAGTCGATGGTGCTCATGGCGTGCTCCTCGGGAGCAGGGATTCGGGAGTGGAGATTCGGGATTCGCAAGAACGGGGTCCGGCCCGGGAGCCGCCGTAACGAATCCCGAATCCCGAATCCCACATCCCGGCTACTCGAATATCCGCTTGTCCTTGGCGTACTCGCGCGCCTGGTTGCGCGTGATCAGGCTGCGCTTGACCAGGTCCTGCAGATGCTGGTCCAGCGTCTGCATGCCGTATTGCTGGCCGGTCTGGATCGAGGAATACATCTGCGCCACCTTGTCCTCGCGGATCAGGTTGCGGATGGCCGGGGTGCCGACCATGATTTCCCACGCTGCGGTACGCCCGCCGCCCACTTTCTTGAGCAATGCCTGCGAAATCACCGCACGCAGCGATTCGGACAGCATCGAGCGCACCATCGGCTTTTCGCCGGCCGGGAACACGTCGATGATGCGGTCGATGGTCTTGGCCGCCGAGCTGGTGTGCAGGGTGCCGAACACCAGATGGCCGGTTTCCGCAGCGGTCAGTGCCAGGCGGATGGTTTCCAGATCGCGCAACTCGCCGACCAGGATGATGTCCGGGTCTTCGCGCAAGGCCGAACGCAGCGCCTCGTTGAAGCCGTGCGTGTCGCGGTGCACTTCGCGCTGATTGATCAGGCACTTCTGCGAGGTGTGCACGAATTCGATCGGATCCTCGACGGTGAGGATGTGGCCGTATTCGTTCTTGTTGATGTAGTCGATCATGCCGGCAAGCGTGGTCGACTTGCCCGACCCGGTCGGGCCGGTCACCAGGATCAGGCCCTGCGGCTGGTCGATCAACTGGCGGAAGATCGGCGGGCAGCCCAGGTCTTCCAGCGTCAGCACTTCAGACGGAATGGTACGGAACACCGCACCGGCGCCACGGTTCTGATTGAACGCATTGACGCGGAAACGCGCCAGCGACGGAATCTCGAACGAGAAGTCGACCTCGAGGAATTCCTCGTAATCGCGGCGCTGCTTGTCCGACATGATGTCGTAGACCAGCGCATGCACTTGCTTATGGTCCAAGGCCGGAATATTGATGCGGCGGACATCGCCATCGACACGGATCATCGGCGGCAAGCCTGCAGACAGGTGCAGGTCCGATGCCTTGTTCTTGACAGAAAACGCCAATAGTTCAGCGATATCCATGCGCTGCTTTTCCCCTAGGCTGCGATTGGAAGATACTCCCCGACCGGCAGTATAGCGTTCTGGCAGCGCCCTGGAAGCGCGCCGTGCCTCGGTTCAGCCCGCCAGCATGAATGCCGATGGCCGGCGTTTCCGATGGCCGGGGCGGCGGTACCGTGCGCCGCAGCGCGCCTTTATCCACGCAACTCGCCACAAGGACGATCCGCCACGCCCGGCGCGCACCGGCACAACTGGAAGGAAAGGCACGGGCGCGGCACTATGGCCGCCTTGTTTACCCGTTGGCTGACCTGTGCCCGTTTCCTCGTTGCACCAGATGCTGGCCGCCATCCAGGCGGCAACCCCTCCCAACGCCGGGCCCGCGCGCCTGCTGGCGGTGTCCAAGACCCAGCCGGCCGACGCCGTGGCGGCGTTAGCAGCGCAGGGCCAGCAGGCCTTCGGCGAGAACTATGTGCAGGAAGCGGCCGCCAAGATCGCGCAGCTTCAAGCACTGCAGCTGGAGTGGCACCTGATCGGGCACCTGCAATCCAATAAGGCCGACATGGCCAGCCAGTGTTTCGATTGGGTGCAGACCGTGGACCGCGCCAAGCTGATCGCACTGCTCGCCCGGCATCGCCCGGACGGCCGCGCACCCTTGAACGTGCTGATCCAGGTCAATATCGACGATGAGGACAGCAAGCACGGCTGCGCGCCCGAGGCAATCGACGCCCTGGCCGCGGAGATTGCCACCCACCCCCAACTGCAGCTGCGCGGATTGATGGCGATTCCCGCGCCGTTTCCCGACGCCACGCGCCGGCACCAGGCATTCGCGCGCATGCAGGCCTTGTTCGCGACACTGCGCAGCCAGTATCCGCAGGCAGATACCTTGTCGATGGGCATGAGCGCGGATTTCGCCGATGCCATTGCGGCCGGCGCCACCATGGTGCGCGTGGGCACGGCGCTATTTGGCCAGCGCAACGCGCCACCGGCCGTCTGACACATCGGCCGTTTCCTTCCTCCTTCTTGATGGTGCTGCAATGACCCAGCCTTCCTCCTCCACAGCTGTGGCTGCACACGGCGATGTTCCGGTGGTTGCCTTTGTCGGTGGCGGCAACATGGCGCGCAGCCTGATCGCCGGGCTGCTGCGCCAGGGCGCGCCAGCCAGCGCCATCCGCGTCGCCGAGCCGGTCGCCGAATTGCGCCAGGCACTGTCCGCCGACTTCGGCGTGCAGGTGTTCGACGACGCGCGCAGCGCCGTGGAGGGCGCCGCACTCTGGGTACTGGCGGTCAAGCCGCAGGTCATGCCCACCGTGTGCACGCAGCTGGCCGATCTCGCGCAGCAACAGCACCCGCTGCTGCTGTCGATCGCCGCGGGCATCACCGCAACGCAACTGGAGCGCTGGTGCGGCGGCACGGCGGCGGTGGTGCGCGCCATGCCCAACACGCCGGCCCTGCTCGGCGCCGGCGTGACCGGCCTGTCTGCCAATGCACGCGTCAGCGCGGCGCAGCGCGCGCAGGCAACCCGGCTGCTGGAAAGCGCTGGCGTCACCGTCTGGCTCGACGACGAGGCGCAGATGGATGCGGTCACCGCGGTGTCCGGCAGCGGCCCGGCCTATGTCTTTCTGCTGGCCGAAGCGATGGAGGCCGCGGCGCGCGCGCAAGGCCTGCCCGCCGAGACCGCCCGCACGCTGGTGCTGCACACCCTGCTCGGCGCAGCACGCATGCTGACCGAATCCGGCGAAGCACCGGAGGTGTTGCGCCGGCGCGTGACCTCCCCCAACGGCACCACGCAGGCCGCGATCGAGGCATTCCAGGCCGGCGGTTTCGAAGCGTTGACCGCCACCGCGATTGCCGCGGCGACCGAACGCGGCCGCAGCTTGTCGGCAGCCAACGACTGATCCGCGGGAGCGATGCGTCGTCGCTGGCTGGATCGCTCGCTTGCCTGGAAACGCGCTATTCGGCGCAGCGCTGTCCGAATGCGAAATGATGCGAGCCCCGGCTTCATCGAATGCGCTTCGTTTGGCGCCTGCAATCGATTGGCAGGGACACGCACGCCATTCTTCGCCACATTGGAATGGGCCCTTTGCTCGACCACGGTGCCCAGGCTCAGTCGAGGCATGCCTCGCTAAGCGAATGCATTGATCGACATGCGCCTGTGCAGCAGCTGCCCAGATTGCGCCAATCCGCGATCCATGCCGCATCACCTCGATCTGCTGCTGTGCGTCAGACCGCGCGCAGCATCCCTCGCCAAGCGAACCCAGAGCGCTTTTTTCTCGTGTTTTTTGGCGTCCAGTGAACGAATGCCCGTGCCAAGTCGGTCTTTTCGTGTTGTTTCATCGATTCCCTATTGGCGGCGCGCGGCAGTTGCCCTACATTTCGCGTTGCCGACTGGGTCGGCAGACCCAAACACCACCAACGAATACGGAACACATAACTCATGGCAAAAACCGCCGCTAAGAAGGCTGCCCCCAAGAAGGCAGTGAAAAAGGTCGCCGCCTCCAAGACCGCAAAGCCGGCCAAGGCCGCTAGCAAGACCGCCGCGCCGAAGCCGATCAAGGAAGCCCTGAGCAAGACCGGCCTGGTCGCGCACATCGCCGAAACCACCCAGCTGGCTCCGAAGGACGTCCGCGCCGTGCTGGCGTCGCTGGAAGCCACCGCGCACGCGTCGCTGAGCAAGAAGGGCGTCGGCTCATTCGTCCTGCCGGGCATGCTGAAGATCACCTCGGTCAACGTGCCGGCCAAGCCGAAGCGCAAGGGCATCAACCCGTTCACCAAGGAAGAGCAGGTGTTTGCTGCCAAGCCTGCGACCTGCAAGCTGAAGGTCCGTGCGATGAAGCGTCTGAAGGACGCCGCGCTGTAATCGCGCTGCATCCGGTTTGATCGAGACGGCCTTAGGGCCGTCTTTTTTTTGCGCGTCTGCCGCGTCTTCTTCGCCTGCTGACAGGCACACCACATCGCACTCATCGCCGCTGCCCTACCCTGGCGGTGAGTTCGCAACCAAGAGTACCCGTGACCGCGCCACAGCCCACCCGCAGCCCAGCCAGACGCGTGCGCCACCTGCTGGTATCGATCGCGATGCTGTGCGCGCTGGGTGTCGCCGCGCGCTGGGCCTGGCTGTCACCGATGGCCGAACGCCTGCGCACCAGCTGGGAGTTATCGCAAATGCCAGCACCCACGCAGTTGCACATCCCGGTAGACGGCGTGCGTGGTCGCCAGATTGCCGACACCTTCGGCGCCCCACGCGGACGCGACCGCAGCCATGCCGGTGTCGATATCTTCGCGCCGCGCGGCACAGCGGTGGTGGCCGCCACTCGTGGCGTGGTCAGTTCCATTCGCGACACAGGGTTGGGTGGCAAACAAGTGTGGGTGCTCGGCCCGGCGATGGAACGGCACTACTACGCGCACCTGGACGACTGGGCGCCCGGACTGGCAGTCGGCGATGTGGTCGAGCCCGGCACTGCATTGGGCATGGTCGGCACCACCGGCAACGCCCGTGGCACGCCGCCGCACCTGCACTACGGGATCTATGGGCGCAACGGTGCGTACGATCCGCTGCCACTGCTCCGGCAACCCGCGCCACAGCAGGCACCCTGAGCGCACTGGAACACTGCGTCATGGCCCGGCCTATCGAGACCCTGCGCGTGCGCGCCTATGGTGGAGCCAGCCCCACAGTGACGCGACCTTCCATGTCCCGCAAACGCTACCGCATTACGGTCACGCCCATCGAAAAGGACGGCAGCCCCTGCCATGACCGCTGCACGATCGAATTTGAACAGCGTTCGCGTGCCGACTGGATGCGGCTGTTCGAAGAGTTGCACCTGCGCCGCGACCTGAGCAGTGACGAGTGCGCCGCGCTCACCGTCGGGTCGCAATTGCTCGAGGACCTGGCGGCGCGCCCACGCGCGCGGCCCAGCAATGCCCTGGACGCGCTACAGCCGAAATTGCAGCTATTGCTGGAGCGCCTGCAACGCGTGCATCCCGCTGCCGGGCGCTGATCCGCGCGGCGCCAACTGCCGCTACACTGCGCCGATCGTGACGGGGAGCGGCGATGCGCCAACTGATCAGTGTCTTTTCGCTACTGCTGCTGGCCGGCTGTAGCTGCCAACGCACGCCCGAACCACGAGCCGCCAACAGCTCGCCTGCATCGGCGACTGTCGCCACAACTGCGGCATCGCCCGCGGCCAGCGAGCACCCCGGCGCTGCATCGACCGCCACCGATTCCAAACAGGCGCTTGCAAGTGCGAACTACGCGCAAGCAAGCGCAACCGTGCATCGTTACCTGGGCGCACTGCCCGGTGCTGCACGTGCCGATGCGGATGCCCTGTGGACGGGCGGCCATCCCGCTCCCGTGCCGGACGATGCAGTGCTGCGCAACATCGGGCAGATCATCAGCCTGCGCATCAACAACGATCCGCCAATCGCGCTGGACCAACAGCACCCGCCGCGCTTGATCGAAGTGCCGGTGCAGCTGACCGTGCGCACCACGACCGGCACCGAACGCCTGGTCGGTGCTTACCGTCTGCAACCACGCGTTGGCAGCGACACCTGGGAAATCTATTCGGCCACCCTGCAGCCTGTGCTGCGTTAGAGCCGCCGTCCACACAACTGCACGTTCGCAGGCAGAGGTGGCGGATACGCGAGATCCGCAGTCGACGCCCGTAAACACCGAAGCGCATTCGCTGCGAGCACCCCAACCACTGCGGCACGCAGTGTCGTACTCATCCCGCCACGCCGCAGCACGCTAACCCGTGGTTCACCGGCGCTGGCTAAGGTGATGCCATCCACCGCCGGAGTTGCCCGATGAAACTGCGTTTAGTTGCCGGATCCCTGCTTGCCCTCGCCCTGGCGATGCCACTGTCCGCAGCGTGGGCGGCGCCTCAGATCCAGGGGCGACAGATCAGCGTGCAGGCCGCCGACGTGCAGCAGTACCTGGGCGGGCGCTTCCCGCAGACTCACGATGCGCTGGGTGGCCTGATCGAAATGACGGTCAGCAACCCGGCGCTGTCGTTGCCACCTGGCGACCGTTTGAAGATGGCGTTCGACCTTGCATTGGCCACGGCCGGCGGCGCGCCGGCGCCGGTGGGCAACGTCACCTTGAGCAGCGCGCTGCGTTACGACACGGCAAAGCAGGGGTTTTATCTCGACCAGCCAACGGTCGATGATTTCCGCCCCGCCAACGCCGGTGCCAAGTTGGACAGCAGCACGCGCCAGCTGCTCAACGCGTGGTTGGCCGACTACGCACGCAAGGAGCCGATCTACAAGATCGATCCCGCCATTGCGGCCGTGATGGGCAATGTGCAGGTGGAGTCGGTGGCGATCCAGAACGGCCGGCTGGCGGTGAACTTCAACCAGGATATCGAGCAGCTGGTGCCGGCCGGCGCCATGCCAGGCAAGTAACCGATCGGCGCTGCGAGCACACCGCGCATCTGCCAACGTGAAACTAAAAAAGCCCGGCGCAGCGATGCACCGGGCTCTTTTTTATAGCTGCTGCGTGACCTCAGGCAGCCAGTGCCTTGGCAACCGCATCGGTGAATGCAGGAATATCGTCCGGCTTGCGGCTGGTGATCAGCTGGCCATCCACCACCACCTCGGCATCCTCCCAGCGGCCGCCCGCGTTGCTCAGATCGGTCTTGACCGACGGCCACGACGTCACCTTGCGGTCGCGCACCAGCCCACTTTCCACCAGCAACCACGGCCCGTGGCAAATTGCAGCCACCGGCTTGCCGTTGGCCGCAACGCTACGGATGAAATCGATCGCCTGCGTGTTGGTGCGCAGATTGTCCGGGTTGATCACACCGCCCGGCAGCACGAGCGCGTCGTAGCGGTCGGGCTTGGCCTGCGCAAGTGGCGTATCCACGGGCACGCTGTCGCCCCAGCCGGTGTGGTTCCAGCCACGGATCTGTGCATCGTCGCCGGGCGCGATCACTTCGACGGTGGCGCCCCAGGACTCAAGCAAGCGCTTGGGCTCCTGCAACTCGGATTGTTCGAAGCCACTGGTCGCGAGCACGGCAACGGTCTTGCCGGAGAGCGAATGGGTCATGAGGAACTCCTCAATCTGCAAAGGAGCATGCACCCTAGGAATGCGCGTGTTGCGCATCCGTGAACCGATGTGCGCGCCGCGTCATGCCGACCGCAGCGCGCCGTCGCTCAGCGCTTGGGCTGCAACATGGTGCCGGTGCAATTCTTCGAACCGCAGCGGCATTCCCAGATCTTCTTCAAGCGCGGCGTGTGTCGCTCGCCCAGGGTAATGCCGTAGTTATAGGTCAGCTCCTGGCCCGGCTTGATCGCACGCTTGGCTTCGATGAAGACCTTGTCCTTGCTGCGGTCGTCGCCTTCTGCCTCTTCGATCACTGCTTCGCAATTGGGATTGCAGCTGTGGTTGATCCAACGCGCGATGTTGCCTTCGTAGTTGGCGTCGAGCACGTAGTCATCGCTCAGCGTAAACAGAAAGGTGTGCCCGCTTTCCACATCGCCGGTGTCGTCGGCATCCACTTCGGCATGCGTCCGCAGGCGCCCCTTGTACTGGATGATGCGTTCGCCCTTGCTGAGCGCAGCGACGGCGAACACGCCATTGCCATGGATACGTGACTTGCGGGCGGCAACTTTGCGCGACATGAAAGGGTCCGGTGATGGGGCCGCTCATTGTGACCGCAGCGCGCCCACGCGCCAAGCACAAGCGCACCTGCCACCGCAACGGGCTGGCCTTTCCGGCGGCTGAACCGCGCGGTTGGACTGAGCGGAGCAAAAGAGTACAATTTCGGTCCGCTTTAGGGATTCACCGTCTTCGCATGTTGCGCGTCACCAAATTGACCGATTACGCCACCGTCGTCTTGACGGTGCTGGCTGCACGGAGCGACCAGGTGCTCAGCGCGAGCGAACTGGCCGAACAGGCCGGCCTGGAAGCACCCACCGTCAGCAAGATCCTCAAGCCGTTGTCGCAGGCTGGCCTGGTGGAAGGATTGCGCGGCGTGCATGGCGGCTACCGGCTTGCACGTGCGGCCAGCGCGATCACCCTGGTGGAGATCGTCGAAGCCATGGAAGGACCGCTGGCCATCACCGAATGCAGCCAGGACCACAGTCAATGCGGGATCGCCCACCAATGCGGTGTGCGCTCCAACTGGCGCCTGATCAACGATGTGGTGGGCGATGCCCTGCGTCGCGTGACACTGGCGCAGATGCTGCACCCCCTCTCCCTCCCTGGCGACAACCGTCGGCGTTCCATCGCCGCGCGCGTCGCGACCACCTGACCCAGTAGGCAGCCGATGGCCACCGAACTTGCCCCCCCGCAGAATGCGCAGATCCTCGAACGGTTGGGCCGACGTTATGACGCCGGTTTCATCACCGAGATCGAATCCGATTCGCTCCCGCCTGGTCTGGACGAAGACATCATCCGTGCACTGTCGGCCAAGAAAGAAGAGCCGGAATGGATGACCGACTGGCGCCTGGAGGCCTACCGCCACTGGCTGAAAATGCCGATGCCGGAGTGGGCCAAGCTGAAGATCGCGCCGATCGATTTCCAGGCGTTGAGCTATTACTCCGCGCCCAAGGGCCCGAAGTACGCCTCGCTGGATGACGTGCCCAAGGAGCTGCTCGACACCTACGACAAGCTCGGCGTGCCGCTGCACGAGCGCGCGCGGTTGGCCGGCGTTGCGGTGGATGCAGTGTTCGATTCAGTCTCGGTCGGAACGACCTTCCGCAAGGAACTGGCCGAAAAGGGCGTGATCTTCTGCTCGATGTCCGAGGCGATCAAGGAACATCCGGAGATCGTCAAGCAGTACCTCGGCAGCGTGGTGCCGGTGGGCGACAACTATTTTGCCGCGCTGAACTCGGCCGTATTTTCCGATGGCAGCTTCGTGTTCATTCCCAAGGGCGTGCGTTGCCCGATGGAACTGAGCACCTACTTCCGCATCAACGCCGGCCACACCGGCCAGTTCGAGCGCACCTTGATCGTGTGCGAAGACAAGGCCTACGTGTCGTATCTGGAAGGCTGCACCGCGCCAATGCGCGATGAGAACCAGCTGCATGCGGCCGTGGTGGAACTGGTGACGCTGGAAGATGCGGAGATCAAGTATTCGACCGTGCAGAACTGGTATCCGGGCGATGAAGAAGGCCGCGGCGGCATCTACAACTTCGTCACCAAGCGTGCCGAATGCCGTGGCAACCGCAGCAAGGTGACCTGGACCCAGGTCGAAACCGGCTCGGCGATCACCTGGAAGTATCCGTCGTGTGTGCTGCTCGGCGACGATTCGGTGGGCGAGTTCCACTCGGTAGCCCTCACCCACCATCGTCAGCAGGCCGATACCGGCACCAAGATGATCCACATCGGCAAGCGCACCAAGAGCAAGATCGTTAGCAAGGGCATCAGCGCCGGCCGCGGCCAGAACACCTACCGTGGCCTGGTCAAGGTGGACCGCAACGCCGATGGCGCGCGCAATTACACCCAGTGCGATTCGCTGTTGATCGGCAAGCAGTGCGGCGCCCACACCTTTCCCTATATCGAGGTGAAGAATCCCGGCGCCACAGTCGAGCACGAAGCCACCACCTCCAAGATCAGCGACGACCAGCTGTTCTACTGCCGCGCACGCGGCATCAGCCAGGAAGACGCGGTGTCGTTGATCGTGGATGGGTTCTGCAAGCAGGTATTCCGCGAACTGCCGATGGAATTTGCGGTAGAAGCCAAGAAACTGCTCGAAGTCTCGCTGGAAGGCTCGGTGGGATGATCCGGCGGCGGCCCTGGCCTTCGGTAATGGCGGCCGTGGCAAGCCTGCTGCTGTCGGCGCTGACGACATACGCCTGGAACGAGCGATATTGGCGCTGGCGCGACTGCTTCAACGCCGAGGGCCGCTGCTACGACAGCCAGGCCGGTGTCATGGTGGCCCAGTCCGGTGTCATCTGGGGCGGGTTGTCCGTGCTGTTCCTGGTGGTGTTCGCTGCGGCTTGCGCGCATTTGTTGTACCTGCGCAGCACGGCGCGCGTACTCGGTGGCGCAGCACCGGGCCGCTAATGAGTTGACTGTTGGCTGCAGCGGATGTCACGCGCGGCTTCGTATTTCCCTCTTACTCAAGACGATTACCGCAATGTTGAAGATCGAAAATCTCCACGCCAGCATCGCCGGCAAAGACATCCTCAAGGGCCTGTCGCTGGACATCCAGCCCGGCCAGGTGCACGCCATCATGGGGCCCAACGGCGCCGGCAAATCGACCCTGGGCAACGTGCTCGCCGGTCGCGACGGCTACGCAGTCACTGCCGGCACCGTGCAGTTCGAAGGCGCCGACCTGCTCGACCTGCAGCCGGAAGAACGCGCTGCGGCCGGCCTGTTCCTGGCGTTCCAGTACCCGGTGGAAATCCCCGGCGTGAACAACACCTACTTCCTGCGTGCCGCGCTCAATGCGCAGCGCAAGGCACGTGGCGAAGAAGAGCTGGATTCCATGCAGTTCCTCAAGCTGGTGCGGCAGAAGCTGGCGGTGCTGCATCTGAAGGACGAGCTGCTGCACCGTGGCGTCAACGAAGGGTTCTCCGGCGGCGAAAAGAAGCGCAACGAGATCTTCCAGCTGGCCGTACTCGAGCCGAAGTTGGCGATCCTGGACGAAACCGACTCCGGCCTGGATATCGACGCACTCAAGAGCGTGGCCGACGGCGTCAATGCGCTGCGCTCGACCGAGCGTTCGTTCCTGGTGATCACCCATTACCAGCGCCTGCTCGACTACATCAAGCCGGACGTGGTGCATGTGCTGTCCGATGGGCGCATCGTGCAGAGTGGCGGCCCGGAGCTGGCGCTGGAGCTGGAAAAGCACGGCTATCACTTCCTGAAGGACCGTGTGGTGCCGGAGGCCGCCGCCTGATGAGTGCCTTGTTGGAATCCCTTGCCAGCGGGTTTAGCGGCAACGCTGAACGGCGCGCCGAACTCGACGCGGCCTTGCAGACCGGCCTGCCCGGCCCGCGCGCCGAAGCCTGGAAATACACCTCGCTGCGCCAGCTGGAACGCCGCAGCTTCCAGCCTGCACCGTTGGTGCCGGCGCTGATCGATGCCGCGGTGCTGGATGAGATCCCCACCCCGCGCCTGGTGTTCGTCAATGGCCGTGCGTCGGATGCGCTGAGCGAGCTGTCCGAACTTCCGGCAGGCGTGCAGGTGCAGACGCTGTCGTCCGCACTGGCTGCCGATGAATCAGCGCAGCAGCTGCTCGGCCGCCGCTTCGAGCGCAGCGATGAAATCTTCGCGCGTCTGAATGCCGCGCTGGCCGACGAAGGCGCGCTCGTGCGCGTGGACGCAGGCGTCAAGGTGGCGCTGCCGCTGCAGCTGGTGTTTGTCAGCGTTGCCGGCGAGCACGACCTGGCCTGGCACCACCGCCATCTGATCGAATTGCGTGCCGACGCCGCGCTCGGCGTGGTCGAGCACCACCTGCATGTGGGCGATGCAGCGCATCTGGACAACAGCGTGATGCATGTCCATCTGGCCCAGGACGCTGTGCTTTCGCACGCACGCGTGCAGGCCGATGGCGCACGCGCCACCGCGTTCGCGCGGACCGATGCGGTGCTGGCGCGCAATGCGCAATACCAGCGTGTGGATCTGGAGCTGGGCGCGGGCCTGTCGCGGCACGAACTCAATGCGCGGCTGGAAGGCGACAATGCACGGCTCACCGCCAATGGCGTACTGCTCGGCAATGGCCGCCGGCATGTGGATACCCGCCTGGGCATCGAGCACATCGCACGCGACACCGCCTGCGAGCTGGTCTGGCGCGGCGTCGGCGCCGACCGCAGCCGCGTGGTGTTCCATGGCGGCATCCATATCCGCCAGGGCGCCGACGGCACCGATGCACGTTTGTCGAACAAGAACCTGCTGCTCTCGGACAATGCCGAAATCGACACCCAGCCGGTGCTGGTGATCGACGCGGACGAGGTGCAGGCCGCGCACGGTGCCACCGTGGGTCAGCTCGACGACAACGCGCTGTTCTACCTGCGCTCGCGCGGGTTGCCGCAGCAGCAGGCGCAGCGCTTGCTCAGCGCCGCGTTCTGCCATGAGCCGCTGCGCGCGCTGCCGTCGTCGTTGCGCGACTTGCTGGCCGTGCAGCTGGACCGCGCCCTGAATTCGGCGGGCGTGGCATGAACGCCTCCGTCGCCGCCACTCCGGCACCGGACTGGGAGCGCGTACGCTCCGACTTCCCGCTGCTGATGCGGCAGGTGCACGGCAAGCCGCTGATCTATTTCGACAACGCCAACACCGGGCAGAAGCCGCTGCAGGTGATCGCTGCCACCGACGAGTTCTATCGCCGGCAGAACGCCAACGTCAGCCGCGCGGTGCATGCACTGGGCACCGAAGCCACCGACGCGTTCGAAGGCGCACGCAGCAAGCTGGCGCGTTTTCTCAACGTGCGCGCCGACGAGCTGGTGCTGTGCAGCGGCACCACGTTCGCGATCAATCTGGTGGCCTATTCCTGGGCGCTGCCGCGCCTGGGGGCGGGCGATGTGATCCTGGTGTCGCGCATGGAGCACCACGCCAATATCGTGCCGTGGCAGTTGGTCGCCCAGCGCACCGGCGCCACCATCCGCGTGGCCGAGATCACGCCTGAGGGCGCGCTGGATCTGGATGCACTGCGCAAGGCGATGACCCCCGAGGTCAAGCTGCTGGCCGTCACCCACGTGTCCAACGTGCTAGGCACGGTGAACCCGGTGCGCGAGATCTGCCGCGAGGCACGCAAGCGCGGCATCGTTACCGTGGTGGACGGCTCGCAAGCCGCACCGCACCGCCGCGTCGACGTGGCCGGCATCGGCTGCGATTTCTACGCCATCACCGGCCACAAGATGTGCGGCCCCACCGGCACCGGCGCATTGTGGGCGCGCCGCGAACATCTGCAGGCCATGCCGCCGTTCTTGGGCGGCGGCGAGATGATCAAGGAAGTGAGCTTCGAAGGCACCGTGTTCAACGACGGCCCGCACAAGTTCGAAGCCGGCACGCCGAATATCGCCGGTTTCATCGGCCTGGGCGCGGCGGTGGACTATCTGGACGCGGTCGGCCTGGCGCACGTGGAAGCGCGCGAGACCGAGCTGCTCGCGCACTTCACCGAAGAACTGCAACGCATCGACGGCCTGCGCATCTTCGGCACCACGCCGGACAAGGCGGCGGTGGTGTCGTTCCTGATCGAAGGCGCACACGCGCACGATCTGGCCACCCTGCTCGACCTGGAAGGCGTGGCCATCCGCTCCGGCCAGCACTGCGCCCACCCACTGCTGCAGTACTACGGCGTAGCCGCCACCTGCCGTGCCTCGCTGGCGTTCTACAACACGCATGACGAGATCGAACGCTTTGTTGCCGCGTTGGTGAAGGTGCGTCAGCTTTTGGGCTGATTGAATGCGGGAATCGGGAATGGAGAATCGAACAAGCGGCTCTCCCACATGCTGTTGCTGGTCGACAGAGGCGAAGTAGCTCATTGAGCGGCGCAACGCTTTTCCCGATTCCCGATTCCCGATTCCCGATTCCCGATAAACTGTTTCACATGCAGACCACCACCTTCCGCACCGCAACCGTCGACGATATCGATGCCATCGTCGCGCTCGTCACCTCCGCCTATCGCGGCGACAGCAGCCGCGTCGGCTGGACCACCGAAGCCGACATCCTGGACGGTGCGCGCATCGACCCGGCGGTGTTGCGGCAGGACATCCTGCGCGACCGCAGCCTGGTGCTACTGGTGGAACAGGACGGCGCCCTGGTGGCCTGCGCGCATGTTGCCGACGAAGACGGCGCCGGTTACTTCGGCATGTTCTCGGTCAGCCCCACCCTGCAGGGCGGCGGTATCGGCAAGACCGTGCTCGCCGAGGCCGAACGTATCGCCGCCACCGAGTGGGCCTTGCCGCTGATGCGCATGACCGTGATCGATGTGCGCAACGAACTCATCGCCTTCTACGAACGCCGCGGGTATCGCCGCACCGGCGTGTCCAAGCCTTTCCCCTATGGCGACGAGCGATTCGGCGTGCCGTTGCGTCAGGACCTGCGCTTTGAAGTGCTGGAGAAGCCGCTCGGCGAGGCCGCGTTGTGAGCGACAACTGGACCTTTGTCTGCGCCAGCGGCGAGTTGCTGCCGGGCGAGCTGAAGACCGTGTGGGATGAAGTGACCGATGCGCCGATCGTGGTGTTCAACCTCGACGGCGCGCTGTACGCGCTGGAAGACCGCTGCAGCCACGAAGATTACGAACTCTCGCCCGGCACCTTCGACGCGGCCGCCGGCACCATCGAGTGCCTGCTGCACAGCGCGCGCTTCGATATCCGCGATGGGCGTCCTCTGTGCGCCCCGGCCTATTCCGCAGTGCCCAAGTTCCCGGTGAAGCAGGAACACGGCGGTATCTGGACCCGCGACGACCGCTGAGCGCAGTGCCCAGCCGCCACTGTCAGCGCACCGCAAGGCCTCAATCTTTCAGCCGTATGCCATCCATCGGCAAAGATTGCAAAGAAGAATGATTTGCATTTAAGATCGCAGCCCTTCAGGCCTTCTTAACAACTGGCCTTCCTGCGATCCCATGCGCCTGCCCCTGTCCATGCCGTTTTCTTCCTGGTGTTCGTCCGCCCTGTGCCGTCTGGCGCAGCGCTGCCGCGTGCACGGACGCCGGGCCTGGCAGCAGGCGGCATCGGGCTGACAGGCGCGCATTCCCTTCCCGCATCCGCCGAGCCATCGCCAGGCCGAAGCATCGCTTCCCTTTTCGAGACGTCCCATGACTCCCAGGATTTCCCCGCTCACTTCGGCCGTGTTGCTGACGCTGTCCGCTCCTGCCTTCGCCCAGCCTGGCGACGCGCCGGCACCTCCGGGCGCAGTGGATCTGGATGCGATCCGGGTGCAGCAGGAGCGTGCGCAGAAGCCGTCCTCGCCCAAGTACACCGAGGCGCTGCGCGACACCCCGCAGACCATCACCGTGGTCACCAAGCAGACCATGGACCAGCAGAACCTGCTGTCGCTGCGTGATGTGCTCAGCACCTTGCCCGGCATCACCTTTGGCGCGGGCGAAGGCGGCGGCGGGTATGGCGACAGCATCAACCTGCGCGGCTTTACCGCCAGCAGCGACATCACCACCGACGGCGTGCGCGACAGCGCGCAGTACAGCCGCAGCGACACCTTCAACCTGGAAGCGGTGGAGCTGATCAACGGCGCCAACTCGGCGATGTCCGGTGCCGGCTCGGTGGGCGGCAACATCAACCTGGTGACTAAGACCGCCGGCCAGGGCGACTTCACCAACGTGCTGATTGGCGGCGGCAGCGACCGCTACGGCCGCCTCACCGTCGACAGCAACTACGACTTCGAAAACGGCACCGCGGTGCGGATGAACGCCATGGGTCACACCCAAGACGTGCCGGGCCGCGATGAGGAATTCCGTCATCGCTGGGGCTTTGCGCCGTCGGTGGCGTTCGGTCTGGGCTCGGACACGCGCTTCACGCTGAGCTACCTGCACCAGCACGACAACAACCTGCCGCAGTACGGCGTGCCGTTCGCGCTCAGCCCGTTCAACGATGGCCCGCTGCCGGGCGTGGACCGCGAAACCTATTACGGCTATCGCAATGTGTCGCGTCAGGAGATCGACGTGGACATGCTGACCGGCGTGCTGGAAATGGACTTCGACGACAACGTCAAACTGCGCAGCCTGGCGCGTGTGCAGCGCGTGGACCAGACCACCACGGCCACCGCGCCGGAAGGCACCTGGTGCCTGCCCAACAACACCAACGCCTACACCGGCCGCGCCTGCGTCGGCCAGCCGCCGTCCACCTGGAACCCGAACAGCGGCCCGCGCGGGCTGGTGCGCGAGACCGAAAACTTCATCGCCCACAGCCAGACCGACCTGACCGCCACCCTGCACACCGGCGCCATCGAGCACCGCGTGGTCGCCGGCGTGGCCTTCAGCAAGGAAGATTTCGAACTCGACAGCGGCAGCATCTTCCGCAATGCCGACGGCTCCACCACCGGCATCACCTACCCGCTGCAGACCTTCGACAACCCGTACAACATCTGGACCGGCCCGCAGAACTATTTCCGCACCGGACGCAGCAAGGGCAGCCTGACCAATCAGGCGGTGTACCTGTTCGACACGCTGCAGTTCAACGAGCAATGGATGCTCAACCTGGGCGGCCGTTACGAACACAACGAAGGCGACAGCACCACCTACACCGTCAACGCCACCGGCGGCGTGACCGGCGTGACTCCGGGGTTCCCGGCAGGCAGCGAGGAGGATCTGTTCTCCTACCGCGCCGGCCTGGTGTTCAAGCCGGTCGACAACGCCAGCCTGTATCTGTCCTACGCCAACAGCAAGACCCCGTCGAAGGCGTCGGTCAATGGCTCGTGCACGCCGATCGCCACTGCCACCGCCGGCGCCAACTGCAATGTGGAGCCGGAAAGCGCGGTCAATATCGAACTCGGCGGCAAGTGGGACGTGTTGAACGAGCGTCTGGCACTGACGGCGGCGGTGTTCCGCAACGAGCGCGAAAACTACAAGGTCAACAGCGGCGACCCGCTGATTCCCGAGCAGGTGCTGGACGGCAAGGCGCGCGTGGATGGCATTGCGCTGGGCGCGGCCGGCTACCTGACCGAGCGCTGGTCGATCTTCGCCAATTACACCTTCCTGGACAGCGAAGTGCTGCAAAGCGTCTCCAACCGCACCGCCAGCCTCACCGGCGACCCGATTGCCGGACGCGAACTGGTGCAGACCCCGCGCAACGCCGGCAATCTCTGGACCACCTATCAGCTCAACCAGTGGACCTTCGGGTACGGCGTCAATTACCAGGGCAGCTTCTATCCGAACAACACCTCGACCGCGGTCTACCGCAAGACCGACGCATACTGGGTGCACCGTGCGATGGTCGGCCTGCGCGTCAACGACTGGCTCAGCCTGCAGTTGAACGTCAATAACCTGTTCGACAAGGAGTACTACACCAGCATCCGCAACAATCTCACCGTCAACGCCGCGGGCACCGTCACCGCCGGCAGCGGCTGGGCGTTGCCGGGTGATGGTCGCTCGGCGGTGTTGAACGCGACCTTCAGCTTCTGATCCATCAACGCGCCGTCCGCAGTCCGCGGACGGCGTGGAGACCACTGCATGTTGTTGCCCATTCCCGACGTCCTGACGCCCGCCCAGCTGAGCCAGCTGCGTGAGCGTTTGGACGCGGCCGACTGGGCCGATGGCCGCATCACCGCCGGCCATCAGTCCGCGCAGGCCAAGGACAACGTGCAGTTGCCCGAAGACAGCCCGATCGCACGCGAGGCCAGTGCGCTGGTGCTCGACGCGCTGTCGCGCAGCAGTACGTTCTTTTCCGCCGCGCTGCCGCGCCGGATCTATCCACCGCTGTTCAATCGCTACAGCGGCGGGCAGTCGTTCGGCTACCACGTCGACAATGCGGTGCGTTACGACCGCAGCCGTGGCGGCGCCGATCCGGTGCGCACCGACGTCTCCGCCACGCTGTTCCTCAGCGACCCGGACAGCTACGACGGCGGCGAGCTGGTGATCGAAGACACCTACGGCACGCAGTCGGTGAAATTGCCGGCCGGAAATCTGGTGATCTACCCCGGCACCAGCCTGCACAAGGTGCTGCCGGTGACGCGTGGCACGCGCATGGCGTCGTTCTTCTGGATCCAAAGCATGCTGCGCGATGATGCACAGCGCCGCCTGCTGTTCGAGCTGGATGTCTCGATTCGCAGGCTTACGCAAGACACTCCCGGCCACCCTTCGCTGATCCAGCTCACCGGCGTGTATCACAACCTGCTGCGGCAATGGGCCGATGTCTGAGCCGGTGCTGGACACCGCGCAGGTGATCGCCGCACTGCGCACGCAGCCCGCGCAGGCGGTGGCGTTGCTGCGCAAGGCGGCCGATCGCCAGGACGTGGCCGCACAGCTGCTGCTCGCACAACTCTACGCAGAAGGGCGCGGCGTCGCGGCCGATCCGATCCAGGCGATGCTGTGGTACGAAGTGGCCGCCAATGCCGGGCATCCGGAAGCGATGAACCAGCTTGGGCGCTGCCACGAACTGGGCTTCGGCACGCCCTGCAATCTGGAACTGGCGGCGCTGTGGTTTCGCCGCGCCGCCGCGCATGGCCTGGACTGGGGCATGTACAACCTGGCGCACCTGTACGCCTCCGGCCGCGGCGTCGCGCAGGACCACACCCAGGCGTTGGCGCTGTATCGCCGCGCTGCCGAACACGGGCACGCCAAGTCGATGAACTTTGTGGCGCGCTATCTGGAGCAAGGCCTGGCCGGCGCTGCAGATCCGCTCGCCGCCCGCAACTGGTACCGCCGCTCCGCCGAGGCCGGCGATTTCCGCGGGCAGGCCGGTTTTGCGACGGTGTTGGCCGACGACGGCGACATCGATCAGGCCGAAGCCTGGATGCGCCGCGCCATCGCCGGCGGGCATGCCGGGTTCCTGCGCCAACTCACCCCGCTGCTGGCCGCCGCTCCACACCCACGCCTGCGCGCATTGCTGAGCGAAGTGCTTGCGCGGCAGTCGCCTGCGCCGCCCGTTGCCACCACGGCGGCGGCCTGACCCACATGGCGCCCGCCTCCTCCACCGATCAGCTCGGCGCCGCGCAACAACGGCGCGGCTTCTGGCTGCGCATGCTGCACCAGTGGCACTGGATCAGTTCGGCGGTGTGCCTGATCGGCATGCTGCTGTTTACCGTCACCGGCCTCACCTTGAATCACGCCGCGCGCATCGAAGCCACTCCTTCGACCGAGCACCGCACGCTCACGCTGCCTACCGCGCTGCTACGGACCCTGGGCACGCGCCAGGAAGGCAATGCGCCACTGCCGCCGCGCGTCGCACAGTGGCTGGGCCGCGAACTGGACATCAGCGTCGGCACGCGCGAGGGCGAATGGTCGCCGGAGGAAATCTATCTCGCACTGCCGCGCCCCGGTGGCGATGCCTGGCTGAGCCTGGACCGCAGCACCGGCGCGGTGGAATACGAACGCACCGGGCGCGGCGTGATCGCCTACCTCAACGATCTGCACAAGGGCCGCAACGCCGGGCCAGCCTGGGGCTGGTTTATCGACGTGTTCGCCATCGCCTGCCTGGTGTTTTGCATCACCGGCCTGTTTTTACTGCACCTGCACGCGCGTCAGCGGCGCATGACCTGGCCGCTGGTCGGCCTGGGTTTGCTGATTCCGCTGTTGCTTGCCCTGTTGCTGATCCACTGACCCCATCGCCTCCGGAGACGACCATGCGCGCCACCTTGACCATCGCCCTGAGCGGCCTGCTCGCCATGCCGGCGTATGCGGCCACGCTCGATATCAACGTCGAGATCCCCAAGCTCAATGTCGCCGAATACCACCGCCCGTACGTGGCGATCTGGGTCGAAGGCGCCGACCAGAAGGCCGCTGCCAACCTGGCGGTCTGGTACCAGTCCAAGGACACCGCCGAAGGCCATGGCACCAAGTGGCTGCCAGACCTGCGCCAGTGGTGGCGCAAGAGCGGGCGCACCCTGGAGGTGCCGGTCGACGGCGTCACCGGCCCGACCCGCCCCGCCGGCGCGCACGCGTTGTCGTTCACCGACACCAAGGGTGCGCTGAAGTCGCTGCCGCCCGGCCAATACACGCTGGTGGTGGAGGCCGCGCGTGAAGTGGGCGGCCGCGAGCTGGTCAAAGTGCCTTTCACCTGGCCGGCCACTGCTGCACAGACGGCCAAGGCCAGCGGCAGCAGCGAACTGGGCACGGTCAGCCTGGTCGCCAAGCCGTGACCGTGCGCTGCGCGCGGTCGCTTGCACGCGCTGAGTGCGATGCGAGTCCCCCGCACGCACGGCGTTATTCGATCCTCCACGCATCCACGCGGCGCAGCTGTGCGCTGACCAGACACGCGACTACCGCCCTCATCTTCTGCAAGGAGTTGCCATGAAACGTTCTCTCGTCCTGATCGCCCTGCTCGCCGCACTGCCGGTCACCGCCCTCGCGCACAAGGCCTGGTTGCTGCCCTCGCAGACCGTCCTCGCTGGCGAAGCGCCGTGGATCACCGTCGATGCCGCGGTGTCCAACGACCTGTTCTACTTCAACCACGTGCCGCTGCGGCTGGACAACCTGACCATCACCGCGCCCGATGGCAGCGCGCTCAAGCCGGAGAACCCTGCCACCGGCAAGTACCGCAGCGTGTTCGATCTGCAGCTCACCCAGCCCGGCACCTACAAGCTCAGCATCACCAACGCCGGCCTGTTCGCCAGCTGGAAGGAAGACGGCAAGCCCAAGCGCTGGCGCGGCAACGAAACCAGCTTCGCCACCGAAGTGCCGAAGAACGCGCAGGAGCTGCAGGTCTCCCAGTCGCTCAATCGCGTGGAAACCTTCGTAACCCGCGGCGCGCCCACAACGACCGTGTTCAAGCCCAGCGGCAAGGGCATCGAGCTGATTCCGGTGACCCACCCCAACGACCTGGTCGCTGGTGAAGCCGCGCAGTTCACCCTGCAACTGGATGGCAAACCGGCGGCCGGCCTGGAGATCGAAATCGTGCGTGGCGGTACCCGCTACCGCGATGCGCAGAACGAGATCAAGCTCAAGACCGACGCCAAGGGCGGCTTCAGCGTGACTTGGCAGGAGCCGGGCATGTACTGGCTGGAAACCACCACTGAAGACACCAAAACCTCGCTGCCGCAGGCCAAGCAGCGCCGCCTGGGCTATGTCGCCACGTTGGAAGTGTTGCCGCAGTAATCACCGCACGCGCGCCACTGCATTGATCCGATGACCAATGCAGTGGCGCTGTTGAGGCGGTACATGCCATCGGCGTGTACGGTCTGCCGCGTACGCAGCGCACGCGGCACCACCGGCGCATCCTCTGCTGCCTCAAAGACACGCCGCGTGATGCAAACGGCACGTTTGCGCGTCACCCTGGCTGCCTCAAGGCAGCGCTTGCTCGACCGGTCCACACATGCACCCAGTTTCTTCCGCAGATGACGCCGTTGCCACGCTGGGCGGCCGCAGCATGGGCACCACCTGGAGCGTGAAGCTGGTGGCGCCGCGCGGCCGCGACCTGCATCCGTTGCATGCGGTGATCCAGGGTGCGCTCGATCGCGTGGTCGCGCAGATGAGCACCTGGGACGCAGACTCGGACATCACCCGCTTCAACCGTGCCGCCGCCGGCACCTGGCAGCGGTTGCCGGACGCGTTCCAGCGCGTGCTGACCACGGCGCTGGAGATTGCGCGTGCCAGCGATGGCGCGTTCGATCCAACCGTCGGCCCGATGGTCGACCTGTGGGGCTTCGGTGCCGCCGGTGGGCCGCGCAAGGTGCCCAGTGCCGACCAGATCGCCCTGGCCCGGCAGCGCTGTGGCTGGCAGCACCTGCAACTGGACGCAGACCGCGCGCTGCAACCCGGCGCGCTTGCATTGGATTTGTCGGGCATCGCCAAGGGCTTCGGTGTGGATTGCGTGCAGCGCGCGTTGGCGCAGGCGGGCATCGCCAGCGCGTTGATCGATGTTGGCGGCGAGCTGTTTGGATACGGCCGCAAACCCGATGGCAGCGCATGGCGTGTCCTGGTGGAATCAGCGCCCGACGAAGACGCAGGCACCGCACTGCCCGCGCGCGTGCTGGCATTGGATGGCCTGGCCGTGGCCACCTCCGGTGACCGCTGGCACCGCTTCGAGGCCGGCGGCGTACGTTACGCGCATACCTTCGACCCACGCCTGGGCGCGCCGGTTGCGCATGCAGCGGCTGCGGTCACCGTGCTGGCGCACGATGCGATGCATGCCGATGCCTGGGCAACCGCAATGACCGTGCTCGGTGTTGACGCGGGCCTGGCTTATGCGACGAACGCAGGGCTGGCGGTGCGCTTTCTGCAGCGCCGTGGCGCGGATTTGCAGGAATCCATGAGCCCGGCGTTTGAAACGCATCTGGCCGCCACATGAGCCTCGCCTCCCCACGCGTGTGGCTTGGCAACGGCGTCATCCTGCTGGCCTTGGCGGTACTGGCCGCCTGGTTGGGCAGCCTGCATGCGGGCCCGTGGTGGAGCGCCCCCGCCCCACACCGTTGGCACTGGGCGGGCCTCAGCCTGGCGGCTTACGCCATCGTCTGTTTCGGCCTGTGGCTGCGCGGGCGTCCACGCGTTGCGGCTGCGCGCGGCGATGACAGCAACCTGCTGATCGCCTGGGCGAGCCAGACCGGGTTCGCGCGCGAATTGGCCGAACGCAGCGCCACGGCCCTGCAGCAGGCCGGCGTCGGTGCGCATGCATTGCCGCTGGACGCATTGGATGCCAATCAACTGTCGCGCGTGCCGCGCCTGCTCTGCATCGTCAGCACCACCGGCGAAGGCGATGCACCCGATCACGTACAAGCAGCCGAGCGCACTTGGCTGGCCGGCAGCGATACCGATCTGGCCGCGCTGCGTTACGCGGTCCTGGCGCTGGGCGACCGCCGTTACGCGCAGTTCTGCGCATTTGGGCGGCGCCTGGATGCACGCTTGCAGGCGCAAGGTGCAACCCCCTTGTTCGCACGCATCGAGGTCGACAACGCCGAGCCGCAGTCCCTGCAGCAGTGGCAGCAACGGCTGGCTGAACTGGCACCGGCACTGGCGACGCAAGCGGATTGGAGTGTGCCCAGTTATGCCGACTGGCAGCTGCAGCAGCGCGTGCATGTCAATCCGGGCAGCGCGGGCGCCGCGGTGTATCGCTTGCGCCTGATCCCGTGCGACGGTCATTTGCCGCAGTGGAGCGCGGGCGATATCGCCGAAATCCGCCCGCAGCATTCGCCACAGGTGGTGGAAGCCTGGCTGCAGCGGCATCGGCTGGACGGCACCCGCCAGGTGCAGGGGCGTTCGTTGCACGCCTGGCTCAGCGGCGCGACCCTACCTGACGACGGCCCCGACATCACTTCGCTGGATACATGGGTACACGCACTGGCAGCGCTGCCACACCGCGACTACTCGCTGGCCTCGCTCCCCGACGAAGGCCATGCCGAACTGCTGATCCGCCAACACCTGCATGCCGATGGCACGCCCGGCCTGGGAAGCGGCTGGCTTTGCCAGGCGGCTCCAATCGGCGCGCGCATCGCGCTACGCGTGCGCACCAATCCCGGCTTCCACCCGCCCGCCTCCGCGCAACCGATGCTGCTGATCGGCAATGGCACCGGGATCGCCGGCTTGCGTGCGCACCTGCGCGCGCGCATCGCCGCCGGTGCGCACCACAACTGGCTACTGTTCGGCGAACGCAACGCAGCCTACGACACGCTCTATGGCGATGAACTCGAACACTGGCAGCGCGACGGCTGGATCGAACGACTGGACCGCATCTATTCCCGCGACAGCGGCCAGCCGCATCGCTACGTTCAACACGCCTTGGCCGCCGCGGCGGCGGACGTGCGCGCATGGGTGGCGCAAGGCGCCTGCGTGTACGTCTGCGGCAGCCTGCGCGGCATGGCTCCGGAGGTCGATGCCGCCCTCGACAGCATTCTGGGAACCGACCTGAAACAGGCACTACTCAGCAGCGGGCGGTATCGTCGCGACGTGTACTGATGGTCGTTATTCCAAGCGAAACTCAACTGCTGTGAACGGATAGGTTGCGCTTCACTTGTTAGCTGCAACGCAGCGGCTTGCATGGATCTGCACGTGCAACGGCCCTGTGAAGCTGCGCCTGCGCCTGCGCCTGCATCTGCATCTGCATCTGCATCTGCATCTGCATCTGAGAGTCCACCACCTCAGCCAGCCGGGCTCACCCGGATCGCCAGCAGTTCGCCGCCGCCATCCAGCACGAAGCGGCTGCGCGTTTGCGCCGACAACCACGCGGTGTCACCGGTCAGCAACGGCGGCAACCCGCTATCGCGGCCAAAATTGGCCTGCCCGGCAAGCAGATGGATCGCCCAGGCACTGCCGGGGTCGGCAAAGAACAGCATCGTGCCCACCAGCGGGCGGTGCAGCAGCTCGGTCTGCAACACAGAGCGCCGCCACATCAGGTTGAAGTCCTGCGTCGGCCCGTCGCTCAGCACCGCGGTGACCGCCTCCTCGCCCGCGAACCGCAGCCGCTGATGCGGCGGCAGCAAGCTGTGCTGCCGCCCGTCGCCAAACTGCAGCTGCATGCCATTGCCACGCAGCAACACCAGCTCGCGGTCGATCCCGGGAAACGCGGAGAACGCCGCGTCCTGTTCGATCTCGGCAATCGAAAGCCGCAGCGCCCAGGCATCGTCGGGCTCTCCCAACCGCAGGATCTCGCGTGTCCAGCCCAACTGGTTACGCCACCGCTCACGGCGGTACTCGGTGGCCGGGATCACCCGGCTGCTCAGGTCTGTCAGCTGCATCGGCGCATTGTGCCCGAAGCGCTAGAGTGTGGTCCCGGCTCCGTGCACGTTTGCCGTTTGCCGTTTGCCGTTTGCCGTTTGCCGTTTGCGCCGGCATTCAACATGCCATGCGAAATCTGCACGACCGCCGCAGCTTCATGAAAAACCGTGTGGGCCGCCGACAACCCGTTGATCTACACAGCCAAAGCGGACTTCGTCGGCACCCACACCGTCACCCACTCGGTCACCGATGCAAGATGACGGCCAGTGCGAGCATCACCCTGGTGGTGTCGAAGAACCCGCCCCGCGACAATGCGATGAGTATTGTTGTCGGTGCGTCGGCCTCTGTCGGAAGCGTCCAGGGCGGTGGCTACATCGTCGTCAACCTGGGAGCGTCCAGCCAGCCGGTGATCGACTGGACGGCCACGGCCGGAACGTACCCGACGGGACTGGGGAACACTGGATGGGCCGCGCTACTGGGCGGCACGGTGTCGGGGATCGATCTGCTGGTTGCACAGACAGGTTTGGTGGTGCGGCGCGACTGAGCGATGGCCGCCGCCCCCGACGGGCGGCGGCCATTGAAATCGTTATAGGGGGCAAGATGTCCCAAGAACCGGAGAACGCTGCATGCAAGCCCGTCGATTGATCGTTATTGCCACCCTGACCCTGGGGCTATTTATGAACCACCCATCCGCCGCGCAAAGTCAAATACCCAGCGATGTGCCTCATACCGGCATGTCGCTGCAGGCTTTGGAACGCGCCTACATCGAATCCTATGAGCAATCCGGATTCCGGTTGGCTAGCCGCCATGAGCAGTCGAATTCCGTCGGTTCCTTGACGATCGATCTCGTTTTCCAATTAAAGAGTGCGCCGAAGGGACCAGACGCGCCTGGCACCACGCTGACAATCTTGAGCGATCGGCCGCCCGGATGCGGATGCGCCCTGGTCAGGCAAAGCTTGAGAGGATTCGACGCCGATAGCCCAGATCCGAAGGCATACATGCGGGGACAAGATGTTGTTTTCAAAGCCGATGCGGCCGCGTTAGCAAAAGTAAAGCAGCGTTTGGGGGTCAGCTTGCCCGCAATCGATATGGCACCCCCAGACGCACACAAGAGCACTGCATGGCCGCTAGCCGAATGATTTTGATTTCCACCTGCCCAAGAGGTTGCTCATCCACGGCCCATCGCAACGCGGAGTCAAATATCTGGAGAAATGCCTCATACCGGCATGTAGCCGCAGGCGCTGGAACGTCTCTACGTCGAATCTTATGAAAGTTCCGGATTCCGTCTAACCACCCGCCGCATGGAGTGGCATCCAGTCGGCTACTGGGCGATCCTCCTCGCATTCAAGTGGAAGAATGGACCGCAGGGGCCCGACGCGCCTGGCATCACGTTGCTGATGCGGGGCGAGGCAGCGACTGGATGCGCCTGCCGCATGACTAGGCTAGGCATCAGGGGGCTATATCAAGAAAGCCGCAATCAGGCGATATTCTTGCGGGGAATGGATATTGGCGCCAAAGCCGATGCGGCTGCGTCGGCAAAGGTACGGGAACGATTGGGCGTGAGCTTGCCGGACGTACATCTACCTCCACACTGACGCTACTGCTTCTGAGACACGTGCCGTCCCTCGGCAGCGATGGAAATAGGTGGACTGCAGGTGACAAAGGCTTAGAGCGGCTAACAACATGTAGCGACCGGACTGTACGGGGGTACATGCCGATTCCGAGCACCGGCCGCGCCCGCCTGGCGGCTGCG
>NZ_JARVTE010000020.1:0-108419 GCF_030208815.1 Xanthomonas sp. fls2-241-TYG-148 | reverse complement strand
CACCGGCCGCGCCCGCCTGGCGGCTGCGCAGTCGTTTTGATAGCTGCTCTAAGTCGTAGTGCGAAGCGATGTGGCATGACCGGCTGCTGCCGGTCATGCCATCTGCGGGCGTTGTTTAGCGCTGCAGTGCCAGGCTGGCCGGCTGCAGGTCCATGTTCTGCACCAGCGACTGCATCGAGGCCAGTTCTTCGGTGCTGGCGCCGTCGATCCACAGCTGCGCATAGCGCTTCTTGCCCAGCTCCACCACGGTGACGCGGCGTGATTCCATGCCCGGGACCTCGCGGCCACCCAGATCGAGCTTGTACCAGTAGAACTCCTCTTCCTGGATCTGGCCTTTTTCCGCGCGGCGGTCACGCGCCAGCGCCATGGCCGGGTCGCGGGTGGTCAGCATCACGCCCACCACCTGGCGGCCATCGGCGGTGGTGGCTTTACAGACCAAGTAATCGGCACCGGCGAGCTGGGTCCATTGCAGGCCGGAGGCCGGCGGCAATGGCGGACAGACAGGCGCGGACTGGGCATGGGCGGTCACGGCGGCCAACAGCAATGACAGGCCGACTAGGCAGGATGCGGACTTCATTCAAGTGTTCCCCGGCGATGGATGACAATGCGGGGCGCTGTCGTCTTTCGTGCCGCTGCACCGTCTCAAGCTCCCCGCTTGAGCGTGCCGTCCACGCAACGCGCTCCGACTACGCAGGTATCACTACCACAGTTTTGTGGGCGTGCTCAAGATGGGTCGCAGTTGCGTCTGGCATCGCTTGTGTGGCGTGGCACTCCCCTTCCGAGACCTGGCACGGTTGTGTCCGCCAGTGCGAATCCGCGCATGGTTTCAGGGGTAATTGACGGGTTTGGGCGCCGGCGTTTCCGGTAGCGGAATGAATTCCTGATCGTCGCCGGGGATGGTGCCGAAGCGGCCGGCCTGCCAATCGTCCTTGGCCTGTTCGATGCGCTCTTGTGAGCTGGAGACGAAGTTCCACCACAGGTGGCGCGGCCCATCCAGCGGCTCGCCGCCGAGCAGCATCGCCTTGAGGGGGGTCTTGGCGCGCAGCCTGCCGCGCGTGCCGGCAGAGGGCACGATCAGATGCCGCGCCGGCACGTCGGCGCCATCCAGTTGCGCCTCGCCTTCCAGGATGTAGAGCGCGCGCTCGGCGTGGCTGGTGTCCAGATCGATCTCGGCATCGGCGTCCAGATCCAGCGCCACGTTGAGCGTGCCGCTGAACACCTGCACCGGCGATTCCTCGCCATAGGCGCGGCCGGCGATCACCCGCAGCCACACGCCGTTGCGGCGCTGTTGCGGCAGGCTGGTGGCGGCGTGGTGATGGAAGGCGGGCGCGGTTTCTTCGGCCGAGCGCGGCAACGCGATCCAGGTCTGCATGCCGTGCAGGGCGTGCTCGCGTGCGCGTTCGGGGCCCGGCGTGCGTTCGGAATGGGCGATGCCGCGGCCGGCGGTCATCCAGTTGACGTCACCGGGGCGGATCACCTGATCCGAGCCGAGCGTGTCGCGGTGGCCGATCTCGCCCGACCACAGGAAGGTGACGGTGGCCAGGCCGATATGCGGATGCGGGCGGACATCGATGCCGTGATCGGGCTCCAGCACTGCCGGGCCCATGTGGTCGACGAACACGAAGGGGCCAACGCTGCGCGCCTGCAGGGTCGGCACGGCGCGGCGCACCTGCAGGCCGCCAATATCGTGGACACGGGGAGCGATCAGCGTGGTCATGGCAGCGGCTCGTGCAGTGGGCAGAGCGGCAGCTTGCCATGCAGCCCACGGCGTGGGCGCGCTGCAACGCAAGATGGAATGTTCTGTGCGTGCGGCACGTGATGAGGTGATGGCGACGAGCTGGTGGCTGGTGGCGTGCTGCTACGGCAGGTGGCCACGTTGGTGAATGCCGCACATCCAGGCACCAAAACTACAAGCATCTGCATGTCGATCTGGTCGGCGCTGTCCAAGCCGCAAGACAGCCGCGGCTGTGGGCTACGCGCGACAAGCTAGAAGTCAGAACCTACACGCGAGAACTGACAAGCCACATCCAACGAACCATGCATCGATGCCCGCAATTGCACGCTTGCCCCGCAGCACTCGGGCTATAGCAACGTCGGCTGCGTCTGCAGCTCGATTTCGCCACGCCGTGAAGCCAGCCGGTCGGCCAGACGCGTCGGTTCTGGCAGGCGATAGGCGCGCAGCGTGCGCAGGGTCCAGTCGAGTGCGCCCTGCATCGACACGCGATGACCGGGCGAGACGATCAACGGATTGCAGCGCGGCTTGCTGCGCAGTGCCCAGCCGATCTGCGCACCGGCCAGCAGGATGGGGCTGTGGTCGCCGCGCTCCCCACCGGGCTCGATGAAGGTTCCGGCCAGGCGTTGCTTGGCCACGCCGATGCTGGGCAGGCCGGTGACCACGCCAAAGTGCGCGGCGATGCCGAACCTGCGCGGATGCGCGATGCCCTGGCCATCGATGAACACCAAATCCGGCGTACGCGACAGCAGCGCAAGCGCCCGCAGCAACGCGGGCAGCTCGCGAAAACTCAGCAGGCCGGGCACATACGGCATCGAGGTCGGCACGCGCGCGACGTGGGTTTCCAGCGGCAGCAGCGTCTGCGCATCCAGCAGCACGGCCGCCGCGCGCGTGGTCTGGCCATCGTCTTCGAAGCCCACATCGAAGCCGGCTAGTAGCGCAGGCGCGGCGGAAACTTCATCGCTCAGCGCCACGCGCTGGGCCAGTTGCTGCTGCAACTGTCGCGCCTGGACGACGCTGCCGTCCCAACCGGCGAACACGGGGTCGATGGATGTCTGCATGGCCGCAGCATCGCGCGCACGCCGTGGCGATGCCGTGCACGCCAGGCAGGCATCGGCTGCCGCTACAATCAGCGGTTGATCGGCCCCCAATCGGAGAACCGTAGTGACCCGCAAACTCGTACTGCTGCGCCATGGCCAGAGCCAATGGAACCTGGACAACCGTTTCACCGGCTGGGTGGACGTGGATCTCACCGAGCAGGGCCGCCAGGAAGCCGCCGCGGCCGGCAAGCTGATGAAGGACGAAGGGCTGCAGTTCGATGTGGCGTACACCTCGGTGCTCAAGCGCGCCATCCACACGCTGCAGGGCGCGCTGAAGGAGCTCGACCATGACTGGCTGCCGGTACACAAGAGCTGGCGCCTCAACGAGCGTCACTACGGTGGCCTGCAGGGCCTGGACAAGGCAGAAACCGCGGCCAAGCACGGCGAGGAACAGGTCAAGATCTGGCGCCGTTCCTACGACATCCCGCCGCCGGCCATGGACGTCGCCGATCCGGGCCATCCCGGGCATGACCGCCGCTATGCCACGCTGGACCGCAATGCATTGCCGGGCACGGAGTCGCTGGCAACCACGCTGGTGCGCGTGTTGCCGTACTGGCACGACGCGATCGCCCCGCAGTTGAAGGCCGGCCAGACGGTGCTGGTCACCGCGCACGGCAACTCGTTGCGCGCGCTGTACAAGTACCTCAACGACATCTCCAACGAGCAGATCCTGGAACTCAACATTCCCACCGGCATCCCGCTGTTGTTCGAGCTGGACGACAACCTGCAGGTGCAGAGCTACCGCTACCTGGGCGACCCGGAAGCGGCCAAGCGCGCCGCCGAAGCCGTGGCCAACCAGGGCAAGGCCAAGTAAGCCGCGCAGCGGGCGTGCACGCAGCACGCCCGCTGCCGGATTGGCCGGTGCTGCCGCCATGCATGAGGCGTGGCGGCGTTGGCCGTGATGCAGCGGCGTGCCTGTTGGCGCGCTCTGCCAATGGTGCTTCTTTCATTGCGAGACATGATGTCCGGCAAACGTAAAACGCAGCAGATGAGCGCCCTGTACTGCCGCAGTTATCTGGCGACATTGGGCGTGCTGATGGCAGGAGTCAGCGGTGCGTTTGCCGTGCTGGCAGGCGGCAGTGTCTCTGCAGAAGCCACATGGCTGGCCTTGCTGGTGTGCCTGGCCGGTGTGCTGCTGGTGGCCTTTGGCCTGTTTGGTCCGTCGCGGCAGATGGAGTCCTGGGCGGAGGCAACGTCCAGTCACGATGCGGCGCTGGTGTTGATGGTGCTCGCCTTCCCGGTGTACCTGCTGTTGAAGCCGTTCTACAAACACTCCTAGCGCAGCGGCGCGTTGGAGTGCGATGCCGCAGCGGCTGGATGCGCGCGGTGGTGGACGTTAGGGCGTTCGCCTGTTGTGTGACTTTTGGGAGATCAGTGCAGTGCGCCGATTACCTACTCTTTTCGGCCGCGCGCACGCTGCGGCCCCTGTCCTGGAGAATTCAATGATCCTCAGCAAGTTTGCCCCGCTGTCCCTGGCGGTGGCCATCGCCGTGACGCTGTCCGCGTGCGGTGCCTCCGACGACACCAGCAAGCCGGCCGCCGCCGCACCTGCAGCGCCGCCGCGCGTGGATGTGTCCAAGCTGGATGCGCCGATCGTGGCCTTCGGCAGCGGCGATCTGGATCCGGCCATTGCCGCATGCCAGGACCTCAACGGGTTCGTCAACGCCAAGTGGCTCAAGGCCAACCCGGTGCCGTCCGATCGCACCAGCTGGGGCAGTTTCGAAGTGCTGGCCGAGCGCTCGTTGACCATCCAGCACGCGCTGGTGGAACAACTGGCGCGCGGTAATCTGTCCGCAGGTTCGGTGGATGCCAAGATCGCCGACCTGTGGCGGACCGGCTCGGACGAGGCGGCCATCGACAAGGCCGGCATCACCCCGCTGCAGCCGCAGCTAAAAGCGATTGATGCGCTTAGCGATGCGCCGGCGATTGCCGCCTGGTTGCGCGACAGCTATGCCAAGGGCCAGGGCTTTTTGTTCTCGTTCGGCGCCAATGCCGACTACAAGAATTCCGAGCAGATGATTGCGTACGCGGGGCAGGGCGGTCTGGGCCTGCCGGAGAAGGGCTATTACACCGATCCGGCCCAGGCAAAGATCCGCGAACAGTACGTGGCCTATATCGCCCGCGTGCTGGAGCTGTCCGGCATTCCGGCAGCGCAGGCGGCCGAACAGGCCAAAGCCGTGATGGCATTCGAGACGCAGCTGGCCAACGCCTCGCTCTCGCGCATTGAGCTGCGTGACCCGGCCAAGCGCTACAACCCGGTCGATGTGGCGGGCGCCAACGCGATCACGCCGCACTTCGATTGGCAGGCATTCTTCAGTGCACTGAAGGTGCCGGCCGGCACCTTCTCGCTGAGCCAGCCGGAGTATTTCCGCGCGCTGGACGGCATGCTCGTCAACACGCCGGTGGATACCTGGAAGGCATATCTGCGCTTCCACAGCATCGATGAGGCAGCGCCGTATCTGGCCAAGCCGTTCGAGCAGGCCAACTTCGATTTCTATGCCAAGACGCTGCGCGGGCAGCAGGACATGTTGCCGCGCTGGAAGCGCACCTTGAACGCGGTCAACGAGGCCATGGGCGAGGCACTGGGCCAGCTCTACGTGCAATCGGCATTCCCGGCCGAGTCAAAAGCGCAGATGCAGCAGCTGGTGCAGAACCTCTCCAATGCGCTGAAGGCGCGGCTGGAGAAGCTGGACTGGATGAGCGCGGAGACCAAGCAGCGTGCACTGGAAAAGTGGGCCAGCTTCACGCCCAAGATCGGCTATCCGGACCAGTGGCGTGATTGGAGCGGGCTGGAAACGCGGGGCGACGGGTTCCTGGCCAATATGCAGGCCGCGCAGGCGTTCAATTACCGCTACATGCTCGACAAGATCGGCAAGCCGGTGGACAAGCGCGAGTGGCATATGACGCCGCAGACGGTCAACGCGTACTACAACGCCACCCGCAACGAGATCGTGTTCCCGGCGGCGATTCTGCAGCCGCCGTTCTTCGATCCCAAGGCCGACCCGGCGCTCAATTACGGCGGCATCGGTGCGGTGATCGGGCACGAGATGATGCATGGCTATGACGATTCCGGCAGCCAGTTCGATGCCAAGGGCAACTTCGACACGTGGTGGACCGACGCCGACCGCAAGCTGTTCACCCAGCGCACCGATCAGCTGGTGGCGCAGTTCGATGGCTACGAGGCGATTCCCGGCGTGCACGTCAAAGGCAAGCTGACCCTGGGCGAAAACATCGGTGACCTGGGCGGCCTCACCGTGGCCTACGACGCGCTGCAGATGGCGTTACAGGAACAGCCGGCCGCCAACAAGGAGATCGACGGCCATAGCCAGGACCAGCGCTTCTTCATGAACTGGGCCACGGTGTGGCGCCGTAATTTCACCGATGGCGAGCTGCGCGTGCGCCTCAACACCGACCCGCATGCGCCGGCCAACTTCCGCGCCAACGGCGCGCCGTCCAACATGCCGGCGTTCGCACAGGCGTTCCAGTGCAAGCCGGGCGATGCGATGGTGCGCGGCGACAAGGACCGCGTGGCGATCTGGTAAGCGTGATGGACCAGCGTGCAGGCGGCGACAGTCGCCTGCACGCGTTCCGCGCGGCATGCGCGCAAGGATGAGCCCGCTGCGATGCACTGCGTCTGCACACCCGCCTGCTCGCAGAGCCTCTAGACTGCCGCGCACTTCAACGCGGAACCGGCAGTGACCAAACGCAAGATCTTCAAGTGGGTGGGCATCGGCGTGCTCGTGCTGGCGCTGGGCAGCGTGCTGTCGCTGTATGGCTACGGCCGCTTTGCCGATCGCGAGCGCGGCCCTGCCAGCCATGCCTTGCCGGTGGCGGCGCAGGCAACGCCGATCGACCAGGTGGTCGCTCCATTGCAGCAGGCGCACGCCGGCAAGACTGGCATGGTGATCCTGTCCGACAACATCGATGCGTTTGCGGTGCGCGCATTGACCGCGCGTGCGGCCGGCCGCAGCCTGGATCTGCAGTACTACATCTGGCATGCCGACTTCACCGGCAACCTGTTGCACAACGAATTGCTGCGTGCGGCCGACCGTGGCGTGCGCGTGCGCCTGTTGCTGGACGACATGAACATCCATGGCAGCGACTCGGTGCTGGCCGCGTTGGACAGCCATCCGCTGATCGAGATCCGCCTGTTCAATCCCACCCGTGCGCGCGAGGGCACGCTGATGCGCGGCGTGGAAATGGTGCTGCGCATGTTCAGCATCAACCGACGCATGCACAACAAGGCGTGGATTGCCGATGGCCGCATCGCTGTGGTGGGTGGGCGCAATGTGGGCGACGAATATTTCGACGCCGCACGCGACACCAACTTCATGGATATGGACGCGGCCTTGATCGGCCCGACGGTGCGTGAGTCCGAGCAGGTGTTCGATGCCTACTGGAACAGCCCCAATGCATTGCCGCTGGCGGCGCTGGTCACCGCCAAGCCGCAGGCGCTGGAGCAACTGCGCGGCAGCCTGGACGCGGGGATGGCGTCGGTGGGCGCGCACCCGTACGTGGAGCGCCTGCGCCAATCGCCAAGCGTGCATGCCTTGATGCAGGGCAATCGCCCGGTGCATTGGGTGCAGCAGGCGCGCATCGTGGCCGACCCGCCGGAGAAGGCCGAAGGTGCGCCACCGCAGCCGGACTGGATGACGCCGATCCTGATCGGTGAGATGGCCAACGCACGCCGCGAACTGAAATTGATCTCGCCTTACTTCGTGCCAGGCGACGACGGCATGCGCTGGATCGGCGGCCTGCGCAAGCGCGACGTACGCGTCAGCGTATTGACCAATTCGCTGGCCGCCAACGATGTCGTGGCGGTGCACAGCGGCTATGCGGACTACCGCATTCCGCTGCTGCAACAAGGCGTGCGCCTGCACGAGCTCAAGCCGATGGGGCGCCCGGATGGCAGCCTGTTCGGTTCCAGTGGCGCGAGCCTGCACACCAAGGCCTTTGTGGTGGACGACAGCGCCGGTTTCATCGGCTCGTTCAACCTGGACCCGCGCTCGATGAATCTCAACACCGAAATGGGCCTGCTGTTCGAAGACCGCACCGTGACCGCGGAGCTGGAGCGGCTGTACAACCACAAGGTGAGCGCGCCGGTGAGCTACCGGGTGACGCTGGAGCAGGGCGGATTGCGCTGGCACGACGATGCCGCGCAGCCACCGGCGGTGTGGACGCGCGAACCGGCCGCCAGTGTGTGGCGTCGCGGCGCGGCCAAGGTGTTGGGCTGGCTGCCGCTGGATTCGCAGTTGTAACTGCGGCGAGAAGTAGCCGGGTTGGCTGTGGGGCAGGGCTGCGGGCACTTTGCTGCGTGCCTGCTGGGCATTTACGACGTCGTATTGGCTGGTGCGTAGCGATCGCAATTAAGTGCGTACGTTGACGGACGATCAGCCGGCACTGATTGCGTCTCTCGCTGGCTACGCGCATGCGTGACGCGATGTGATGTGCGGTAAAGCCGGCACAGTAATGACGCGATCGACGAGCCGACCACGACGTTGCGCGAAGCACTTGGCGCAACCGCCAGCTTTCACCGCTGCCTGTCTCAGGCCGATGCATCGCTACTGCAGCTGCGTCACGATCTCCCGCGCCATCGCGCCAAGCGGCAGGATGCGGTCGGCACCGCCGCGTTTGATCGCTTCCTTGGGCATGCCGAACACGATGCTGGTGTGCTCGTCCTGCGCGATCGTGCGTGCGCCGGCCTGGCGCATTTCCAGCAGCCCGGCGGCACCGTCGTCGCCCATGCCGGTCATGATGATGCCCAGCGCATTGCTGCCGGCCGCGCGCGCAGCCGATCGGAACAGCACATCGACCGAGGGGCGATGCCGGTTCACCGGCGGGCCTTCGAGTACTTCGACAAAATATTGCGCGCCACTGCGGCGCAGCAGCAGATGCTTGCCGCCGGGTGCGATCAACGCACGCCCCGGCATCACGCGGTCGTTGTTGGCGGCTTCTTTCACTGCGATCTGGCACAGGCCGTTGAGGCGTGCCGCAAACGCGGCGGTGAACTTCTCCGGCATGTGCTGCACGATCACGATACCCGGGCACACGCGCGGCAAGGCGGTTAGCACTTCTTCCAGCGCCTGGGTGCCGCCGGTGGAGGTGCCGATGGCCACGATTCGCTCGGTGGTCTGCGCCAACGCACGGCCGGTTTGCGCAGGCAGGATCACATCGGCGGTGTGTTTGACCTCGGCTTCCAGCGGCGCGGCAGTGACGCGTGCGGCCAGGCGTTTGACGTTGGCGCGCGCGGCGCTGCGCACGGTGGCCACCAGCTCGTCGGCCGAGTCGGTGAGGAACTGCTTGAGTCCCAGCCGCGGTTTGGTGACCACGGCAACTGCGCCGGCGGCCAGCGCATCCATGGTGACGCGCGCGCCTTTTTCAGTGAGCGTGGAGCAGATCACCACCGGGGTGGGGCGCTCGCTCATGATCTTGCGCAGGAAGGTGATGCCATCCATGCGCGGCATTTCCACATCCAGCACGATCACGTCCGGCCACTGCTGGCGCATTTTTTCGATGGCCAGCAACGGGTCGGCAGCGGTGGCGATGACCTCGATGCCGGGCGCTTCGTTGAGCACGCCCACCAGCACCTGGCGTACCACCGCCGAATCATCGACCACCATCGCCTTGATGGTCTGGGACTGCGGGATGGGGCGGTTGAACGCTGTGGACACGGTGGATCCCTGGCTCAGGCTTTACGGAAGATCGACGGTGCCACCTGGATGAGATCGATGTCGAGCTCGCTCAGGCTTTCCGAATGGCCGATGCAGAAGTGCCCGCCCGGTTTGAGGTTGGCCAGCACGCGCAGGATCACTTCGCGCTTGGTCTGGCCATTGAAATAAATCATCACGTTGCGCAGGAAGATCACATCGAAGCTGCCCAGCATGGGCAAGGCGGCGTTGAGATTGGCATGCACGAACTTGACCCGGTCACGCAGGCGGCGCTCCACCAGCAAGGTGCCGGCGTACTCGCCTTGGCCGCGCAGGCAGTAGCGCTTGAGATACGCCTGTGGAATGCCGTCGATGCGCTGCAGGGCGTAGTGGCCGGTGCGGGCCTTGGCCACCACGCGGCTGCTGATGTCGGTGCCGACCACTTCGAACGCACGGCCTTGCAGCGCGTCGTCGAGCACCATCGCCATGCTGTAGGCCTCTTCGCCGGTGGAACTGGCCGCGCTCCAGCAGCGCAGCGGCAGCCCGCCACGGTGGTCGCTAGCCAGGCGGCGCAGCAGGTCGAAGTGCTTGGGCTCGCGGAAGAAATAGGTTTCGTTGGTGGTGAGCAGGTTGATCGCGGTCTGGATCTCGTCGCGGTCCTGCCGGCTTTCCAGCAACTGCAGGTATTGGGTGTAGTTGTCGAACTGATGCTCGCGCAGGCGCTTGCCCAGCCGTCCGCACAACATGGCCTTCTTGCCCGAAGAAATGCTGATGCCGGCGGCTTCGAAAATGAAGCGCTGAAAGCGCCCGAATTCCTGTTCGGTGATCGCGGTCGACGTGCTCATGGGCTCAGACAAGGTCGGCATCAGTGGGAAGCTCGCTGCTGCAGAGACGGGCGATGCGGCTGGCGTGTTCGCGCCACCACTCCGACAACATCGGGCCCGGCATCGGGGAGGCCATCAGGTAGCCCTGGGCCAGGTCGCAGCCGAGCTCGCGCAGCAGGCGCCAGTCGTCCGGGGTTTCCACGCCCTCGGCCACGGCAGTGAGTTCCAACCGGTGGGCCAGCTCCAGCGTGGATTCCAGCACGGTGCGCTGGCTGCGGCTGCGGTGCGCGGCATGCACGAAGCTGCGGTCGAGTTTGAGCTCGGTAAACGGGATGCTGGCCAGCCGCTGCAACGAGGAAAAGCCGGTGCCGTAATCGTCGATGGACAGGCCGAACCCATGCAGGCGCAGCCGCGCCAGCATGCTCAGCGCATTGGCCGGCTCCACGATGGCGCTTTCGGTGAGTTCCAGCACCAGGTCGGCCGGTGCCAGGCCGTTGTCGGCCAGCTTGGCGCACAGGTGTTCGAGAAAATCCTGCTCGCCCAGCAGATTGGGCGACAGGTTCAAGGCCAGCGTGAGTTGCAGGCCTTCGGCGCGCCAGTCGACCAGTTGCGCAACCGCCTTGTCGATCACCTGCTGGGTGAGTGCGTGGATCAAACCTTCGCGCTCGGCCAAGGGAATGAAGCGGTCCGGGCCGATCATGTCGCCTTGCGGGCGGCGCCAGCGCGCCAGGGCCTCAACGCCGCGCAGGCGGCCGTCGCGCAGGTCCAGCTTGGGCTGGTAGGCCACGCGGATTTCGCCGCGCCGCATGGCGCGATCCAGCCGCGAGGCCGCCGCACCGCCACTGGAGAGCAGCGGCGAGAGCGGCGTGGACAGCGCGGTGGTGGTCTCGGCGAGCGGTTCGGGAATGCAGTCCAGCGTGGTGGCCAGGTCCTGCAGGCGCAGCGGTTTTTCCAGGCCGGCGAGCACGCGCACACCGGCGCTGCGGCTGAGTTGCATCACCGCATCGATCAGCGCGCCGCCGCGTTGCGAGACCACCACCACCGGCACGCTGTGCTGGCCGCGTGCCAGCGCATCGAGCAGCTGCACGCCGTCCATTCCCGGCATTTCCAGGTCGATCAACAGCAGCGATGGTGCGCTGGCGCGGCTCAGCCAGTCGAGCGCGGCATGGCCGTCGCCGGCACCGTCCACCACGCTGGCGCCCAATTGGCGGCACAGCGCCATGGCGTGTTCGCGCTGGACCACGCTGTCGTCGACCACCAGGACCGGGCCGGCCAATGCGCAGTTGCAGGAAAGAAGTGGAGAGTGCATGAGAGTCCTGGCGTGCACGGAAAGAGTCAGGCCGCCAGCGCGGCGTCGGGCAGCTGCGCCGGTGCGTCGTTGGCCAGCACGGCGTCGGCATCCAGCAGGATCACGAAGCGCTCGTCGCGCTTGGCCATGCCGTGGATGAAATCGCGATGGATTCCGGCGCCGAAGCTGGGCGCATCGGCAATGTCGGCGGGCGCGATCTCCACCACTTCGCTGACCGCGTCCACCAGCAAGCCCAACACCTGCTGCTCACCGGCGCGTGCGATCTCCACAATCACGATGCAGCTGCGTTTGGTGATGGCGCTCGCACTGCGGCCAAAGCGCAGTTGCACGTCCATCACCGGCACCACCGCACCACGCAGGTTGATCACACCGCGCAGCGCCGGCGGCATCATCGGCACTTCAGTCGGGAGACGGTATTCAATGATTTCCTTGATGCCCAGGATGCCCAGGCCGAACATCTCACCGCCCAGCAGGAAGGTGAGGTATTGCTGGGGCGCGGGCATGGCGGGCGCGCCACCGGTCTCTACGCTGCGCTGTTGCATCGTCGATTCCTCAGAAGCTGGCGAACTGGGATTCGTCGATCACATCGGCGGCGACCGCCGCGCTGATCGGACGTACGTTGGCGCGGCGCAGCGGCAGGCTGGCGGCAGGCGCAACCCGACGCTGCACCGGCTTGGCCGCCGGCACATTGCCACGCCCGCCGTTACCCAGCCGGAAGAAGCCCATCAGCTGCTGCAATTGCTCGGCCTGCGCGCTCATTTCTTCCGAGGTGGCGGCCAGTTCTTCGGCATTGGCCGCGGCGGATTGGGTGGTCTGGTTCAACTGGCCCACCGCGGTGTTGATCTGGCTGACACCGGCGGTCTGTTCTTCGGACGCTGCCGCGATCTCCTGCACCAGATCGGAGGTGCGGCGGATCGAAGGCACCATCTCGCCCAGCACGCGGCCAGCGCTTTCGGCCAGTTCCACGCTGGACCCGGCCACTTCGCCGATTTCCTGCGCGGCGATCTGGCTGCGCTCGGCCAGCTTGCGCACTTCGGCCGCCACCACCGCGAAGCCCTTGCCGTGCTCGCCGGCACGTGCGGCTTCGATCGCGGCATTGAGTGCCAGCAGATTGGTCTGGTAGGCGATGTCGTCGATGATGCCGATCTTCTTGGCGATGTCCTTCATCGCCACCACCGTGGCGCGCACGGTGTCGCCACCGTCGGCCGCCTCGCTGGCGGCCTTGGCGGCCATGCTGTCGGTGACGCGGGCGTTTTCGGTGTTCTGTGCAATGGAAGCAGTCATCTGCTCCAGCGAGGCGCTGGTTTCTTCCACGCCGGCCGCCTGTTCGCTGGCGGCCTGGGCCAGCGCCTGCGCGGTGGCACTGACTTGTTCCGACGCGCTGGCCAGGTTCTCGGCGTTGCGGTTGACCTCATCGACGATCTCGGTGAGGCGGCTCATGGTGGTGTTGACGTAGCGCTGCATGTCGGCGAATGCGCCCTCATAGCGGCCTTCCACGGTGTGGGTGAGGTCTCCCTCGGCCATCGCGCCCATCACCTGGATCACCTCGGAGATGCTGCGCAGGTTGCCGCGCGCGCGCTCCACGGTGTCGTTGATGAAGGCCTTCTTGCCGGGCAGCTGCGCCAGCGGCGCGTCGAAGTTGCCGCGGCCGAACTCTGCCACCACGCCCATTGCCAGCTTCTTGACCGCGATATGCGCACCGACCATCTCGTTGATGCCGGTGGCCATGCTGCGGAAGTCACCGTCGAAGCGTGCGGTATCGATCACCACGTCGATATCGCCGGCTTCGTGCTCGGCCGACATGTGGTTGATCTCGCGGATCAAGCCGGTGAGGTTGCCGCGCACCTGATCGATGGTCTCGTTGATGAAGCGCTTCTTGCCCGGCAGCTGCGGCAGTTGTGCGGTGAAGTTGCCGCGGCCGAACTCGGCCACGCAGGCGATGGCCTGCTTCTTGACCGCGATATGTCCTGCCACCATCGCATTGATGCCTTCGGCCATGCGACGGAAATCGCCGGTGAAGCGCTGCGTGTCGATCACGACGTCGATATCGCCGGCATCGTGTTCGACCGCCATGCGGTTGACTTCGGCGACCAGGCCGGTGAGGTTGCCGCGGATCTGGTCCACGACCTCGTTGATGAAGGCCTTCTTGCCGGGCAGGCGTTCCAGCTCGGCGGAAAAATTGCCGCGGGCGAATTCGGCCACGCAGGCCATGGCCTGCTTTTTCACCGCGATATGGCTGGCGACCATGCGGTTGATGCCGTCGCCCATGGCGCGGAAGTCACCATCGAACCGTGCCACATCGATGCGCGCATCGATCTCGCCAGCGTCGTGTTCGTGCGAGACACGGTTGATTTCGTCGTTGACGTGGCGGATGCCGCTCTGCACCTTGCGCAGGCCGCGCAGCACTTCACAGGCCTGCTCGTCGCGCACCTGCGGCAGGGCGACATCGAAGTTGCCGCGGGCGAAGGCGTCCAGTGTGGTGGTGGCGATCTCCACCGAGCCGGTAGCGGTGCGGATCGACCAGGCCAGCAGCACACCGCTGGCGAGTGCGACCAGCACGCTCGCCGCCAGCAGTGCAGCATGCGACAGCGTGAGTGCGAAGCCAGCAACCACCACCACAACCGGCAGTGCAATGGCGAAAGCGGCGGTGAACCACAGTTGGGTGGCGATCGGGAGACGGTGCGACATGGTGGCAGCTTCCTGGAGTCAGGGAACGACGTAGAACGGCGGCGTGGGAAGACGAGCGACGGTTTGAACGGTCAGGCGGCCAGCGCGTCCTGGCCCGGATGCAATTGCTGGATCAGACTGGGCACATCGAGAATCAGCGCGACCTCGCCGCTGCCGAGAATGCTCGAACCACTGATGCCCTTGACCTGCGCAAACACCTTGGACAATGGCTTGATCACGGTCTGCCATTCGCCCAACAAGGTGTCCACGACCAGCCCGAACCGCTGCGCGCCCTGGCGGATGACCACGATGCTTTCGCGGGCCGGCCGCTTGCCGCCCAGCGCGAACAAGTCCCGCAGGCGCACGTACGGCAGCACGCTGCCGCGCAGGTCGATGTAGTCGCTGGTGTAGTCGGGCGTGAACTCCACGCACTCTTCCACCACATCCAGCGGCACCACGAACACCGACTTGCCAATGCCCACCTGGAAGCCGTTGATGATCGCCAGCGTCAGCGGCAGCCGTACCGAAATGGTGGTGCCCACGCCGGCGGTGCTGTCGATGTCCACGCAGCCGCGCAGCGCGGTGATGTTGCGCTTGACCACATCCATGCCCACACCGCGGCCGGACAGGTTGGTGACTTTTTCGGCAGTGGAAAAACCGGGCTCGAAGATCATCGCGAACACTTCGCGATCGCTGAGCTGGCGGCCGGGTTCGACCAGGCCGCGTTCCAGCGCTTTGGCCAGTATCTTGTCGCGATTCAGCCCGCCACCGTCATCGGTGATCTGGATGACGATGCTGCCGGAATCGTGGAAGGCATTCAGGCCCACGGTGCCACGGGCCGGCTTGCCGTTGGCCACGCGCACGTCCGCCGGCTCGATGCCGTGGTCCATCGCATTGCGCACCAGGTGGGTGAGCGGGTCGCCGATCTTTTCCACCACCGACTTGTCCAACTCGGTGTCTTCGCCGGCGACCACCAGCGCGATGTCCTTGCCCAGTTCGCGCGCCACATCGTGTACCACGCGCTGGAAACGGCTGAAGGTACCGCCGATCTTGACCATGCGCAGCTGCAGTGCACTTTCGCGCACCTCTTCCACCAGGCCCGCCAGGATCGAGGTGGATTCGAGCAGCTGCGCATCGCCGGTGCGCTGTGCATTGGTGCCGGTGCTGGCCACCGCGATGATCAACTCGCCCACCAGGTCGATCATGCGATCGAGCTTGTCGGCGTCCACGCGGATGGAGCGCGCCTCGTTGGAACGCGGCGCAGTCTCGGCAGTCGATGCAGCGGCGCGCGGTGTCGGCACCACGGCAATGGCTGGCGCCGGTGTGTGCACCGGTTCCGCAGTGGCTGCTGCGGTCGCGGCGCTGAGCGTGGTGTCCAGTGGCGCGGGCACCGCGACGATCTCCAGGTCGCAGTCTTCGCGCACGAATTCGAACACGTCTTCGATCGCCGCGCGGTCGGCATCGCTGCGCAGCAGGATCTGGAATCCAAGGTAATTGGCTTCCGGGTCGAACTCCTCGAACGTGGGCAATTTGCTGTAGTCGGTGCTGATCGACTCGACGGAACCGAGCCCGCGCAGGTTGCGGATCAACTTCAATGGCGAGTTGCCAAAACGCAGCGCATCGGCAAACAAGGCTAGGTTGACGCGCCAGTAACCGCTTTGTTTTTCCGGCGTGCTGCGCTGCGCGTCGCTGACAGTTGCGCCGCAAACGCTGCCTTGCAGATAGGTCTGCAACTGCGCCAGCAGGGGCTCGGCTTCGGCGGCCAATGCAGCGGGATCGGCATGGCTGGGGTCGGCGGCCGTTTCCACCAGTGCATGGATGTGGTCGCAGCACACCAGCAGCAAGGCGATCAGTTCCGACTGCAGCGCCACCGATTCTTCGCGCACCAGATCCAGCACGCTTTCCACCACATGGGTGAAGCCCACCAGCTGCGGCAGATCGAACAGACCGCCGGAGCCCTTGATGGTGTGCGCCGCACGGAAGATCGCGTTCACCGCATCCGGCGAGGACTCGCCACGCTCGGCCTGTAACAGGTGACGTTCCATGTCTTCGAGCAGATCCCGGCTCTCGGCCAGGAAGGTCTGCATCAGCTGATTCATGTCCATGCGCGTCACCTGTCCGTGTTAATGAATGCGTTCGCCCAGACCGGTGGCGGCGTGGGGGTACAGCGCTTCCAGCAGGCCCAGCAGTTCGATCACATCGACCACGGCGCGGCTCGAATCGGTCAACACAAACGGGCGTCCGTCAGCCTGCACCGCCTGCTTGGTGGCCAGCAGCAGCTGCAGGCCAGTGGTGTCGATCTCGCTGACCGCAGCCAGGTCCAAACGCACGCCACCCGGATGCGCCAGTGCCGGCTGCAGCAATGGCTTGAGCTCGGCAGCGCGACGGATGGTCATCTCGCCTTCGAGGGCAAGCGTGAGCGGGGCGGGTAGATCCAACGAAAAGATGTCCATTGCGGCCTCGTGAAGCGATGACACGTGCGTGGCATGACGCGGAGAAGTTCTCACCTCGACATCGGCTTCACGCGCTACCAAGTAGGCCCAAGTCGTGTCGGTCTATGCAGGTATCGGCGCGTGACAGAAATATTTAGGCCGAATTCAGCCAAGCGACTGATTTGCGATGCGCATCACTGCGTGAGCGTTAACCGCTCAGGTTTGCGATGACGTGATTTGTGCTGCGTATCGGCTGAGGTTGCTCTTAAGCGAGCGCTGCAATGGAGTCACTGTTGGTGCCGACGTGTTTGCACGCGTTGTAGCTGCGACGACGTTGCACGCTGCATTACCGTGAATCACGCGCATTACTGGTGGAGTACGCTAACGGCGCACTTGATGCGCGTTAGATAAGCTGCACGCAGCGCCGTAGCACGGTTGCGCCCGTTTCCTGCGGTGTGGGGATGCGCCACGACAAGCCGATCCTGGCGCAGCTGATGCTGCAGCTGCTCGACCGCTGTAGGTGGCGGACGCTGCGCACGCAGTGCCTCTGCCGATCAGTAGCGCAACGCTAAGCGCCTGGCTTACGCGGCGCGCAATAAGCCGCGTACAGCGCATCGAGCACACCCACCGCCGGCCCCGGCACCAAAGCGTAATGGATGGTCTGCGCCTCGCGTCGCGTGATCACCAGTGCCATCTCACGCAGCACTGCAAGATGTTGCGACAGTGCGGACATGCTCAACCCGGTTAGTGGTTGCAGCTCGCCCACCGATCGCTCGCCTTCCACCAACTGGCACAGCACCAACAGCCGGGCGGGGTGGGCGAGGGCCTTGAGCAGGCCGCTGGCTTGCGTGGCGAGCGCTGCCATGTGTTCCGCCGACGGCAATGTACGCTTGACTGACTTTTTGGAGGGCGATGGCATGGGGCGAACCTGTGAAGCCGTTGACATCTGGATGAGGCAAACCTAATTTAGAGATATCTAAAATAAAGCGCAACCAGCCAATGCCTGCTCAGATCACGCCACAGTGCACCGCAGCAGCATCCCGCGATCGCCGACTGATCGACGGCCGTGTCGTTGCCTATGTGGCGCTTGTCGCGCCTGTGCGCGACGCTGCCACCTATACAAGGACCTCCAGCGCATCGGTAGGTCGCCTGCAGGCACCTACGTCGATGCCGCTCCCTTTGCATGGCAGCGCACTACCCCGCCAGATCACACCGGCAACCGCTCTCTGCGCTTGCCGTTGAACCAGTGGGGTGCCGCTTGATGGCGCCTTGGGCGATCTCCTTGACCGGTGGCGTCCTGATCGGCCTGGCGGCGACCTTGCTGCTGTGGCTCAACGGGCGCACCGCCGGCATCAGCGGCATCGTCAACGGTGTGCTGTTTCCCGTTGCGGGCGATGTGGCCTGGCGGTTGCTGTTTGTTACCGGGTTGATCGTGGCTGCCAGCCTGTACATGACATGGGTGCCGTCTGCGCCGCAGCCGCGCAGCGACTATTCGCGCAGCGCGTTGGTGGTGGCCGGTGTGCTTGTGGGCTTTGGCACGCGCATGGGCAATGGCTGCACCAGTGGGCATGGCGTGTGCGGGCTTGCGCGTGGCTCGCGTCGCTCGCTGGCCGCGGTGGCGACCTTCATGGCCACTGCCATGATCACCACCTACGTCATGCGGCATCTCTGGAGCGCGGCATGAAACGGTTCCTGCTTGCGAGCCTAGCGTCGGGCGCGCTGTTTGGTGTGGGCCTTGCGATGTCGGGCATGACCGATGCACGCAAGGTGATCGGCTTTCTGGATGTGGCCGGTGATTTCGATCCGGGCCTGCTGTATGTGCTCGGTGGCGCGATGATCACCAGCGCAGTGCTGTTTGCAGCGGTCATGCGTCGCCAGCGGCCGGCTTTCGCGCAGGCCTTTCAACTCTCTGGATTGCGCGGAATCGATCGGCCACTGCTGGGCGGCGCTGCCCTGTTCGGCATCGGCTGGGGGATTGCAGGCTATTGCCCCGGCCCGGCGCTGGCCGGCCTGGGTGTCGGCTCAGTGGAGGCGTTGTGGTTTGTGCCTGCGATGCTGGCGGGCAGTGCCTTGCACTGGGCGTTCAATGCGCCAAAACAGGCCAAGGTAGATCGCTGATTACCGTCGGCGCGTTGCACAGTGCGTCGTGCAGTACCTTCAAAACACCACGCGCTGCAGCGTGCCTGTGCAGTGCGCCCCGGCGGGACGCACTGCTCCGTATAACCACTTAGAGCGGCTAACAAAACGTAGCGAGCAGCCGTCAGGTGGGTGCGGACGGCGCGGAGGAACCGGAGTGTACGGGGGTACATGCCGATTCCGAGCACTGGCCGCGCCCGCCTGGCGGCTGCGCAGTCGTTTTGATAGCTGCTCTTAGCGCGGCGCCAGGGCCGTCAGCAGCCCACGCGCCGCATTGAAGCGGTCGGCAGCCTCGGGCAACGGCAGCTTGATGCGCAGTTTGTCCGGGCCGTCCATGGTGTAGATCTTCGGCTGCTTCTGGATCATCTGGATCACGGTCATCGGGTCGATCGACGGTTTGGCCTCGAACACCAGGCGGCCGCCATTCTCGCCAAGATCCAGCTTGCGCACACCCAAGGCATTGGCCTGCAACTTGAGCTCGGCGATCGCGAACAGGTGCTTGACCGGGTCTGGCAGCAGGCCGAAGCGGTCGATCATTTCCACCTGCAACTCGCGCAAGGCATCGCTGTCGCGGGCACTGGAAATGCGCTTGTACAGGGTCAGGCGCGTGTGTACATCGGGCAGGTAGTCCTCGGGAATCAGCGAGGCCACGTGCAGTTCCACCTCGGCGCCGCGGACTTCTTCGCCGGCATCCAGGTCGGGCAGCTTGCCCTGGCGGATGCTGCGCACCGCGCGTTCCAGCAGTTCGGTGTACAGGCTGAAGCCCACCTCGGCCATCTGCCCGCTCTGGTCCTCGCCCAGCAGCTCGCCGGCACCACGAATCTCCAGATCATGCGTGGCCAGGGTGAAGCCGGCGCCCAGCTCGTCCATGGAGGCAATGGCTTCCAGGCGCTTTTCCGCATCGGAGGTCATGGAGCGGCGGTCCGGCACCACCAGATACGCATAGGCGCGGTGGTGCGAACGCCCCACGCGGCCGCGCAGCTGATGCAACTGCGCAAGACCAAAGCGGTCTGCGCGGTTGATGATGATGGTGTTGGCGTTGGGAATGTCGATGCCCGATTCGATGATCGTGGTCGACAGCAGCACGTTGAAGCGCTGCTTCTGGAAATCCAGCATCACCCGTTCCAGCTCGCGCTCGGGCATCTGCCCATGCGCGATGCCGATGCGCGCTTCCGGCACCAGCTCGGACAGGTCGCGCTGCATGCGCACGATGCTTTCCACATCGTTGTGCAGGAAATACAGCTGGCCGCCGCGGCTGAGTTCGCGCTGGAACGCCTCGCGCAGCAGGGTGTTGTCCCAGGCGGTGATGAAGGTCTGCACCGCCAGCCGGTTCGGCGGCGGGGTGGCGATGATGGACAGATCGCGCAGCCCGGCCATGGCCATGTTGAGCGTGCGCGGGATCGGCGTGGCGGTAAGCGTGAGCAAATGCACGTTGGCGCGCATCGCCTTGAGCGCTTCCTTCTGGCGCACGCCGAAGCGCTGTTCTTCGTCCACCACGACCAGGCCGAGATCCTTGAACTTCACGTCCGGCTGCAGCAGCCGGTGCGTGCCGATGATGACGTCGATATCGCCGCTGGCGACTTTTTCCAGCTCGGCCTTGATCTCCTTGGTGCTCTTGAAGCGCGACAGCACTTCCACCTTCATCGGGTAGTCGGCGAAGCGGTCGCGGAAGTTGCGGTAATGCTGTTCGGCCAGCAGCGTGGTCGGCACCAGCACGGCGACCTGCTTGCCGGCACTGGCCGCGGCGAACGCGGCGCGCACCGCGACTTCGGTCTTGCCGAAGCCCACGTCGCCGCAGACCACGCGGTCCATCGGCTGGCTGCTGCCCAGATCGCGCAGGGTGGCATCGATTGCGGCCAACTGGTCGGTGGTTTCCTCGAACGGAAAGCCCGCCGCGAACGGTTCGTACATCGCGCGGTCCACCTGCAGCGCCAGGCCTGCGCGCGCGCGGCGGCGCGCCTGAATTTCGAGCAGCTCGGCGGCGACATCGCGCACCTTTTCCGCGGCCTTGCGCTTGGCCTTGGTCCACTGCTCGCCACCCAGCGAATGCAGCGGCGCTGTGTCGGCCGAGGCACCGGAGTAGCGGCTGATCAAGTGCAGCTGCGCTACCGGCACATACAGCCGGTCGCCCTTGGCGTATTCGATTTCCAGAAACTCGCCAGGCATGCCGCCGGCGTCGAGCACGATGAGGCCGCGGTAGCGGCCCACGCCGTGGTCTTCATGCACGATCGGCGCGCCTTCAGAGAGCTCGCCCAGGTCGCGGATGATCGCTTCCGGTTCACGGCCCACGCGGCGCGTGCGGCGCGGTTGGTTGGCCCGTTCCGGGAACAACTGGCGCTCGGTCAGCACCGCAATCTGCGGCGTGTCCAATGCAAAGCCGTCTTCCAGCGGCGCCACAGTGATGCCGAAGCGCAGTTTGGTCGCGGCCAGAAACGCGGGCAGGTCCGCCACGACGTCCGGCTTCAACTGCGCGGCGGCCAGCACTTCCATCAAGGCTTCGCGGCGGCCGGCCGAATCGGCGGCCACCAGCACCCGGCCGGGGTAATGGCCCAGGAACGAGGCCAGGGCCTGCCCGGCGGGCGCATCCTTGGCGGCGACCGGTAGCGGCGGCAACGGCTGGTCGCCCAGCGGCGCGGCCTCGTCGATACGCGGATGGTCGGCCGGCCACACTTCGATGCGCGCCAGCTTGTTGAGCCGCTCGCGCAAGGCATCCGGTGACTGGTACAGCTCATCGGGCGGCAATAGCGGGCGTTCCACATCGTGGCGGCGCTGCTCATAGCGGTTTTGCGCCTGCAGCCAGAAGGCATCGGCCGCATTGGAGACGCCGGTGGCGATCAGCGGCAGCGCGCGCGTGTCCAGATAATCGAACAGCGTGGCGGTCTTGCTGAAGAACATCGGCAGGTAATACTCGACGCCCGACGGTGCGATGCCGGACTTCAGATCCTGATACAGCGCGCTGCGCCGCGTATCCACGTCGAAGCGTTCGCGCAGGCAGGCGAGCACACGCTCCACGCTGGCATCGTCCATCGGCACTTCGCGGCCGGGCAGCATCTTGACCGCGTCCACCTTGTCCAGCGAGCGCTGCGATTCCGGGTCGAAGGCGCGGATGGAATCGATATCCTCGTCCAGCAGTTCGATGCGCAACGGGGTGTCGGCGCCCATCGGAAACACGTCCAGCAGGCCGCCGCGCACTGCGAAATCGCCCGGATCCATCACCTGCGGCACGTTGCGGTAGCCGGCGCTTTCCAGGCGGCGTTTTTCCGCGTCCAGATCCAGGCGCTGGCCAACGGTGAGATCAAAGCTGCCACCGACGATGTAGCTCAGCGGCGCCAGCTGCTGCAGCAAGGTCTGCACCGGCACGATCACCACGCCACGGGTCAGACCGGGCAGGCGATGCAGGGCCGCCAGGCGCTGGCTGATGATTTCCGGGTGCGGGCTGAACTGGTCGTAGGGCAGGGTTTCCCAATCGGGAAACGGCACCACTGGCAGCGTGGACGCGTCACCCAGCAGGGCGTGCAGATCGGCTTCGATCTGATGCGCGCTCTGGTTGTCGCGGGCAATCACCAGCACCGGGCCGGCATGCGCTTCGGCAGCGCGTGCGATCGACCAGGCCAGGGCAGTCGGAGACGACGGAGCGCGCCAGTAGGCGCGGAGCTGGCCGGACTTGGGCAGCGGCGGAGAAGGGAAGGTAGGCGACGGCATCAGCCGGCGATTTTATCAGAGCGCCGCCAGGGGCCGGTCCATCTGGCGTGAAAGCGGCCGGCCTGGCCTGCCGGGCTTCGGCGTCGTGCGATGGGGAGGGCGGGCAAGGGCCCTTGCTGCGACGTTCCAGAGTTAGGCGGGCTGCGACTGGCCTATCCGCATTCTCTACTGCGCTTCCAGGTAGGCGGGATTGCTCGTCTTGGCAGTCAACAGCCTAGTTGGTCGAGGGCGCGGTGCCCTCACCGCTTGCGGGACACGCCGTAAATCCGTCCATGGAAGCTCAGTGGCGGCATCCATGCCGCCACATGGTCCCGCAAGCGGCGAGGACACCGCGCCTGACGGTGTACAGGCGGCTTTTTGGGGATGCCAGGCTAAGAGCAGCTATCAAAACGACTGCGCAGCCGCCGGGCGGGCGCGGCCGGTGCTCGGAATCGGCATGTACCCACGTACATTCCGGTTCCTCCGCGCCGTCCGCACCCACCCGACGACTGCTTGCGACTTTTTGTTAGCCGCTCTAAGTCACCTGTTATTGGCGGCTTGTGGCGGCGCCTTTGCGAAACCTTGGGCGGCGCTCAGGCCGGCGGGGGAACTCACGTGCTGTCCCGCAATACAGGGCATGCCATGCGAACACCCAACACGCACAGCCACCGCTTCAAAACAAATCCCAACTCCCGAATCCCCAATCCCCGCCCCTCAAGCATCGAGCTCCAGCACCATGCGCACCAGTTCCGGGGAATCCGGGTGGGGCTGCGGTTTGAAGCCCAGCGATTCGGCCAGCTGCAGCATCGGCAGGTTGCTTTGCAGCACATCGCCGTACAGGCAATCGAGGTACTTGCGGCGCGCCCATTTCACCAGTTTGCGCATCAGTTGGCGGCCCAGCCCCTGGCCGGCCACAAAGCTGCTGACCAGGATGGTGTATTCGGCCTGACGGGTGCCCGGCACCAGCGCGGCACGTGCGACGGCGCCCACCAGCGCTTCGCCGGGCGGCAACTGCTCGGCCGCCACCAACACGATCTCGCTCTTGGGGTTGGGGTGGGTAAGGCGTTGCACCATTTCGGGGGTGATTTCGGCCGAGGAGCGCACGAAACGGGCGCGGATCTCTTCCGGGCCCAACAGGCTGAAGGCTCCCTGCAGCGGCGGGCCGTCCTCGGGACGGATCGGGCGGAGCAGGAGCGTGCGGCCATTGGGCAGACTGAAATTTTCATGCCAGGGAGGCATGCGATTGCGGATGGCCATGACCGGGTGTTCCTTGAAGATCGGAAGATTCTGGCACCAGCCCAGCGCACAACCGTGAATGATTCCGGTGCGCCGCTGGGGGCCGTATGCGGGGGTGGCAGTGCTTCCCACGGCACTCTACCGAGCGATGCCGTGAGCCAGTCGTGACGCCGGGCATCAACGGGGCCTAGCCCTCCTGACGCAGCCACTCCAGCCGGGTCGAGGCACCGACTTCGCCAAGGTGCGCCTTGAGCGCGGGCAGCGCCGGGGCCAGCACCTGGTCGAACTGCCAGGGGGCATTGACGATCAACAGGCCGCTGCCGGTCAGGCGCAGCGGTGAATCGTCCGGATGCACCTGCAGTTCGGCCATCAGCACCGACTTGGCTGGCAGCGCGGCGGCCTTGCGCATGAACGGCTGCAGGCTGCGGCGCAGCTTGATCGGGTACCACACCATGCAGATCGCCTGCGGCCAACGCGCCAGCGCTTCGCGCACGCTGGCGATCACCTGCGGGTATTCGGCACCCTGTGATTCATAGGGTGGGTCGATCAGGACCAGTCCGCGGCCGATCTTGACCTCGCCGGCCCGCGGCGGCAGGAAGGCGCGGATCGCCGCATAGCCATCGCCGGCATGCACACGCACGCGGCTGTCGTTGGCGAACAGGGTCTTCAGCGCCTGGGCTTCGTCGGGCTGCAGTTCGCAGAACGCCATGCGGTCCTGCGCGCGCAGCGCCTGCGCCGCCAGCAGCGGCGAGCCGGGGTAGTGATTGATCTGGATACCGGCAGTGGGACGGGCCGCTTTCTGGCCGGGCACGGCCGGGCGTGCGACGGCGGCGTTGTCGGCCTGCACCGCGCGCAGATAGCGTTCCACCACCTCCGGCAGCGTGGCTTCGGCCATCAACCGCATGACGCCGGCATCGGCTTCGTTGGTCTTGCGGCTCTCTTCGCCACCGAGCTGGTAGCGGCCACGGCCTGCGTGGGTGTCCAGCACGAAGAACGGGGTGTCCTTGCGCTTGAGTGTGTCGATCAGCGCCAGCAAGGCGATGTGCTTGAGCACGTCGGCGTGGTTGCCGGCATGGAAGGCGTGGCGATAGTTCATCGCGGCAGTGTAGAGGGTGCGCGGTGGTTTGCGCTGTGCCAGGTGCGGTGGCGGTTTACGCCGGGTGGGGCGCAGCAAGGCGGCCGGGCACCGGGGGGAGCGCGTCTGCAACGCCTCGGCCTCGCAAGGTGCAGCCAGCGTGGTGTGGTCGATGATGGCCCGCGGCGGCCGTGCACGGTGGCCGGTGTGCTATTGGCCGCGCCGGCATGCGGCTATGCTGCGCGCCATGTCCGAAACCCCCGCCCGTGTCCTTGTCGTCGAGGACGAAACCGCCATTGCCGACACCGTGCTGTACGCCCTGCGCAGCGAGGGCTACGCGCCCGAGCACTGCCTGTTGGGGCGCGAGGCGCTGGAGCGGCTGCGCAACGATCCCGCCGACCTGGTGGTGCTGGACGTGGGCCTGCCGGATATCAACGGCTTCGAGGTCTGCCGCACGCTGCGCAGTTTCAGCGAGGTGCCGGTGATCTTCCTGACCGCACGCAACGACGAGATCGACCGCGTGCTGGGTCTGGAACTCGGTGCCGACGACTACATGGCCAAGCCGTTTTCGCCGCGCGAGCTGGTGGCGCGGGTGCGCGCACGGCTGCGCCGGCGCAGCGTGGCCGTGGCTCAGGCCGAACCGGGCTGGCAGCCGCACGGCGCGTTCGCGATTGATCGCGACGGCAGCCGCATCCGCTACGGCGAGACGCTGTTGCCGCTGACGCGCTACGAATACGCGCTGCTGGCCGCGCTGCTGCAGCGGCCCGGCGCCATCCTCAGCCGCACCCAGCTGATGGACCGCGGCTGGGATGCCAGCGCCGACAGCGCCGACCGCACCGTGGATACCCACATCAAGACGTTGCGCGCCAAGCTGCGCCAGGCCGGCGTGCCGGCCGACCCGATCCGCACCCACCGTGGCCTTGGCTACGCGCTGGAGGTCTGAGGATGGATGCCGTGTTTCAGCAGCCGGCGGTTGGGGTGGTCGAACGTGCTGGTTTGCGTGGTCGGCGTGGGCTGACAGAAGTGAACGGCCTGGCGGGTGGGCGCGAGGTGTTCGCGCTGGCTTGCGTCGGCCATCATCAGGCGCGTGCGGAGGAGATCGACGTTGCGTGCCTCCGCAGTGCCGCAATCGCGCAATCCCTATGCACGCCCACCTTGCGTTCGTCGCTCCTGGCACAGACGCAACTGGCGCAGGCCGCATCCATGCCAAATGCGTCGGCTGTTGACGGCTACTTGACCACGCGGTGTTCGACCAACGACCACACACCTGCGTGCACGGCCAACGGGATTCGGTGCTGACATGCGGCTCGGCCTCAAGCTGTTTCTCGGTTTTTTTCTGATCGTCGGGCTGGCCGCGTTCTTCGTGATGCGGGTGTTCGTCAACGAGGTCAAGCCGGGCGTGCGCCAGGCGATGGAATCCACGCTGGTGGATGCGGCCAACGTGCTGGCCGAGATGGCCAGCCCCGAGCTTGCAGCCGGGCAGATCGCCAACGGCCGCTTTGCGCGCCACCTGGCACAGGCCCAGCAGCGCGACCCCAAGGCCTGGGTGTGGCGCTTCCGCAAGAACAACGTGGATTACCGCGTCACCGTGACCGATGCGCGTGGTGTGGTGGTGTTCGATTCGCTGGGCCGCGACGTCGGCCGCGACAACTCGCGCTGGAACGATGTCTACCGCACCCTGCGCGGCGAATACGGCGCGCGCTCCAGTCCAGAGTTGGATGGCACTCCCGGCGCCACGGTGATGCATGTGGCCGCACCGATCTATGCGCCGGACGCACCGGGCACACTGATCGGCGTGCTCACACTGGCGCAGCCCAATCGCAGCATCGACCCCTTCATCGAAGCCAGCCAGCGCAACATCCTGCAACGGGGCGCCTGGTTGATCGGCATTTCCGCATTGATCGGCATCGGCATGACCTGGTGGCTGATGCGCGGCATCGGCCGGTTGAATCGCTACGCGCAGGCGGTGAGTGCGGGCATCCCGGTGCCGCCGCCCAAGCCGCGCGGCGATGAAATCGGCGACCTGGGCCAGGCGCTGGAAACCATGCGCCGCAAGCTGGAGGGCAAGGCCTACGTCGAGCACTACGTGCAATCGCTGACGCACGAGATGAAAAGCCCGCTGGCGGCCATTCGTGGCGCCTCGGAGCTGTTGACCGAGCCATTGCCGGAGTCCGACCGCCAGCATTTCGTGGCCAGCATCCGCGCCCAGGAGCAGCGCCTGACCGAAACCATCGACAAGCTGCTCGCCCTGGCCGAGGTCGAACAACACGGCTGGCTGCAGACCCGTGCGCGCGTGGCCGTGCCTGGCGTGTTGCACGCTGCGGTGGACGCGGTATTGCTGCGCGCCGCTGGCGCCGGCGTGCTGGTGGAGCTCGATGCGGCAAGCATGGCCGCCAGCGATCAGGCCGTGCTCGGCGATGCCTTCCTGCTGCGGCAGGCCGTGATCAACCTGCTGGAAAACGCCATCGCCTTCTCGCCGGACGGCGGCACCGTGCAGCTGCGCACGCAGCTGGAGGACGGCCAGGTGCAGCTGTTGGTCGAAGACCGCGGCAGTGGCGTGCCCGATTATGCGATCGAACGCGTGTTCGAGCGGTTCTATTCGCTGGCGCGCCCGCAGACCGGGCAACGCAGTTCCGGCCTGGGCTTGCCATTCGTGCGTGAGGTGGCCCGCCTGCACGGCGGTGACGTGCGCCTGCGCAATCGCGACGGTGGCGGTGCGATCGCCACCTTGCGATTGCCCATCGCGTAAATCCCGTTGCAGGCCATGTGCGACCTGCTGGCGAACTGCGGCGGCTGGCGGCCGCGTGGATGCGGCAGGTGCCGGAGCACATGCCGCATCCGTGTCAGCGACGCCTTATCGCGCGCAATCGCCGTGGTCAGTGCACTACGTCAGCTCCGATCACGTCCTTTGCCACGACCGACCAGGACAGCTTGCCAAAGCCCTTGTTGCCCCACTCGGTTCCCCAGCTGTTTTCAACGATCAAGCCTTCGCTGTCGTACCCCAGTGCGATCACCGCGTGGCCGCCCAGAATCGGCGTCTTGATGTCGTAGTCGACCTGATTCGATGGGGTGAGGTCTTCGAAGCCTTGCCGGACATAGAAGCCGATGGCCACCGGCGTGGACGCGGCCAGCGCAAGCTTGATCTGTTCGACCAATGCCCGCCCGCCATTTCCGTCGCCGGCATACAGCACGGTGTACTTGCGGTACGGCGTGGGGTGCTTGGCGGCGTTGGCGCGGTCGGCAGCGGTAGGCGGGTTCTTCCAGTTGTAATCGCCCCATGAATAATGCTGCGCGGTGTCGATGCCCTGGGCCAAAGCCACGTCCAGTGGGGCTTCCAGGGTGGAGCCGCCATCGACGCCACCGTTGACCTGGCTATAGAGATACATCGGCGCAAAGCGGGTCTGCGCCTGTTTGGCGGCATTGGCATACCAGCCGGTGAGGGTGTGGGCGGTTGCCCACGAGGCACAGGACCCCACCTGACCCTGGTCGCCTGGCGTGATCGCCCAGGCGGTCAGGTCCACTGTGGCGGGGAGCGGCTTGGCGGTACTTGCGGTGCCGAACAGCGGGGTCACCGGCTGCATCAACGCCGACGGTTTCAAACCCATTCCATGCATTGCCGCCTGTGCAGCAGCGGAGGACAGGCTCAGAGAAGCGAGCAGGCAGAGCGTCAGCGAACGTTGCGTGTTCATGAAGGCAGACTCCAGGCAAGAGGGATGCAGTCGGGCGCACGGCTGAAACCACGGCCAGCCAAGCGGCCAGGCGTGTAGAACGGCGCCACGACGGCGCGCGGAAGATGGAAGAAAGACGGCGAAGAACGACGGAACCGGAAAGCCGTGTTCAAAACATGACGGAAAACGAAACGATGGTCCTGTCGTACGCAACTGCCTGCGCATCGTTGCGCCTGGCGCCGAAGTGCGTGGCAGTGATGCGAAGTGCCGTCGATGAAACAGAAGCCCTTGATGGGCCTGCGTTGCACTTTTCCCGAGTGAAACCTGTATTTCCACAGCACGTCACAGTGGCACTCGTTGGCCGTGCGGGCCACCCACTTCACATTCGCTTCAAATTCGCCTCAAACCCTGGACACCGAGCGCGCTCACCCTGACCACCTCCCAGACTGAGGATGGTCGATGAAATCCCTGAAACTGCTGTTGCGCTTCGCCACCGTTGGTGGGTTGATCCTGCTGTTGCTGATCCCGTTGTTGTTGATCCGCGGCGCGGTGCAGGACCGCGCGCGCTACCGCGACGAGGCGGTGGAGCGGGTGTCCAAAAGCAAGGCCGGCGAGCAGCAATTCATCGCGCCGGTGCGTGTGCTGCCCTACACCGAGCAGGTGCAGGTGAACGAGCCGGACGAGCAGGGCAACCAGCGCAAGGTGTGGCGCGCGCAGGAGGGGGCGCTGCTGCAGACGCCGCGCACGCTCAAGATCAGCGGCGAGATGGTGCCTTCGGTGCGCGAGGTGGGGATCTACCGCGTGCAGGTGTATTCGTGGAAGGCAACGCTGCACGCCGAATACGACCCGTTCGAGTACGCCGCCGCGCCCACCCGCGTGTATGGCCAACCGTATCTGACGGTGGGCATTTCCGATGTACGTGGATTGGTGGGCACGCCCAGCCTGCGCGTGGATGGCCGGGCGCTGACGCTGGAAGGCGGTGCAGGCACGCTGGCCGGGCGGACCTCGGGCATCCATGCCGCGCTCAAGCCGGTGAGCGATGCAACTGCCGGGACGCTGCAGGACGGCAATGTGGTGGACATGCAGTTCGTGCTGGATGGCACGCGCCGGCTGGCGATCGCGCCGATCGGCGACACCAACGACATCGCGCTGCGCTCGGGCTGGCAGCACCCGTCCTTCGGCGGGCAGTTCCTGCCGAATGCGCCGAGCATCGGGCCGAAGGGCTTCGACGCCACCTGGTCGCTGTCAGCGCTGGCCACCGGCGCGCAGACGCAGTTGCAGTCGGATGCGAGCGCGCTGGACATGCTGGAAGTGCGGCTGGTCGACCCGGTGGACGTGTATACCCAGGCCGATCGCGCCAGCAAGTACGGCATCCTGTTCGTGGTGCTGACCTTCGTGGCGTTTGTGTTGTTCGAGCTGATCAAGCGGCTGCCGATCCACCCGGTGCAATACCTGCTGGTGGGCCTGGCGCTGGCGATTTTTTTCCTGCTGCTGCTCAGCCTGTCCGAGCGCATCGCCTTCTGGCAGGCGTACCTGGTCTCGGCGGTGGCGTGTATCGGGCTGCAGTGCGTGTACCTGTCTGGTGTGTTGCGCAGCTGGGCGCGGGCCGGCGGATTTTCGGTGATGCTCACCGCGCTGTACGGGGTGCTTTACAGCTTGCTGATCTCCGAAGACAACGCGTTGCTGATGGGATCGTTGCTGCTGTTCGGCATCCTGGCCTGCATCATGTGGGTAACCCGCAAGCTCGATTGGTACGAACTTGGCAACAGCCTGCGCTGAGGTCGGCATGCTGATGCGCTCTCAGTTACACCGGCGGGCGCAGCGGTTGCTGCCCGCCGGGATCGAAACGGTGGCGCTGCTATCCGCAGCGTCACCCCACCAGTGGGAATGCTCACCGCTGTCCGCCTTGCCGCTGCCTGCAGCGGGGCGGCGTGGATGGATCGGCATGGCGCTGCACGCACGCACGGCCGAGGATGTGCGCCGCGATGGCGCCAACGCACTACAGCAGCTGCAGTGCGCTGCGCCACGGCCGCCACTGCGCCAGTACCTGCCATGGCAGCGGCTGAGCAACGGCAGCTACTGGGCCCGCAGTAGCGATGCATTACTCGGCGTGCTGCTGGCGGTGGAAGATGCGGCCGTTTGGTTGCTGTGGCAGCAGTCCGCCGCTGCGGCCTGCACGCGGAGCTGGCTGCGATGAGCGGCGCGGTTTGCAGGCGAGTTGTCTGTTACGCACGGCTGCAGCAGGCAGCGCACCGTGTCGCCCGACTGCAGTGCAGCGGAACATGCGTCACAGGACGCCTGCGGTGATCTGGGCGGCCGTAGTGATCTTTGTGGTTGCGGTGCTGACGCTGGCGTTGGTGGCCAGCTCCAGCTGGCGGGTGTTCGGTGGGTGCGTCGCCTGCGTCTGCGTGCTCTTGCCGGTGTTGTTGTTCGGCACCTTGATGCTGCAGCCCGGCGCCGGGCAGGATGCGTTCGCGTCGGCAGTGGCGGTGGAAGCGACGATTTGCCTGCAGTTGGCGGCGGACGCCGCGTGCCTCCTGGCAGCGCCCCTGGGGCTGTTGGGCCGGCGCATGCTGGCGTGGCAGGCCGCGCGTGGAGCCGGCACGGCCGGCTGAGCGCACGCGCCGCAGCCATGGCTAGAATGCACCCATGCCTACTCCCACCATCACGGCACTGCGCGGCAGCGCCATCACGCCGTTTCTGGACGACCTGGCGCGGCTGCGCAGTGTGGTCTTCCGCGCCTGGCCGTATCTCTACGACGGCGGCCCCGCCTACGAGCGCGACTACCTCGCCGCCTATGCGGCCTCGCCAGACAGCGTGTTCGTGCTGGCGCGCGATGGCGATGTGGTGATCGGCGCCTCCACCGGCCTGCCTTTGCTGGACGATAGCGCCGCCTTCCACGCGCCGTTCCGCGCGGCGGGCATCGACCCGGCCAGCGTGTTTTATTTCGGCGAATCGGTGTTGCTGCCGGACTATCGCGGGCAGGGCATCGGGCACGCCTTTTTCGACCAGCGCGAAGCACACGCGCGTGCGCTTGGGCGGTTTGCCCTGACCGCGTTCTGCTCGGTCCAGCGCGACCCGCACGACACGCGCCGCCCAGCCGATTACCGGCCCAACGATGCGTTCTGGCGCAAGCGCGGCTATGCGTCGCAGCCCGGCATGCAGGTGCGGCTGGAGTGGGCGGAGTTGCAACACGGGGAGATCGACCACAGTTTGGAGGTGTGGACGCGCGCGCTGCAGGCGTAAGGCTGCTGCGCCACCTCCGCATCACCCACCACGTACGCATGGCAGGAAGCTCACCCGATGAAGATTGCCGTTGCCAAATACCCGATCGACAAACCGGCCGATTTCGCTGCCTTCGCCGCACGCCAGACGGCGTTGGTGGGCGAGGCCGCGGCGGCCGGTGCACGCGTGCTGGTGCTGCCGGAATATCTGTCGTTGGAGCTGGGCGCCACCTTCGGCACACAGATTTCGGCTGGTTTGCCGGAGTCGCTGGCAGCGATCCAGGGGCTGCGCCCGCGGTGGATGGCGCTGTTCGCCGGGCTGGCCCGGCAGCATGCGGTGCATCTGATCGCCGGCAGTTTCCTGCTGGAGATTGGCACCGGCCGTTACCGCAACCGCAGCGATTGGTTCACCCCCGACGGCACGCATGGCTGGCAGGACAAGTTGCAGCTCACCGGGTTCGAAAAGGCCACCGGCGTGATCGACCCGGGCGATGCGCTGAAGGTGTTCGAGCTGGATGGCGTGCGTGCGGCGATCGCCATCTGCTACGACAGCGAATTCCCGTTGCCGGTGCGCGCGCAGTACGAGGCCGGTGCGCGCTTGCTGATCGTGCCCAGCTGCACCGACACCGCCGCCGGTGCGATGCGCGTGCGCGTGGGGTGCCTGGCGCGTGCGCTGGAAAACCGCGTGTTCGTTGCGCAGTCGGTCACCGCCGGTGAGGCGCCGTGGAGCCCGGCGTTGGACGTCAATACCGGCGAGGCTGCGGTGTTCGCGCCGATGGATGTTGGCTTTCCGGCCGATGGCGTGCTGGCGCAGACCCAGGGCGCGCAGGTGTGGGCGTATGCGGAGCTGGATTTTGACGCGTTCGCGGCCAGCCGTGCGCAGGCGCAGGTGGCCAATGACCGCGATTGGCCCAGTCAATTGGCTGCTCACGTGACGCGTGCGAAGCTGGTTGGGTTCGATTGATCCAAGACGACCGATAGCCTCCGGGCGCTGCCGGCCGGTGGATGCGTAGCGCTTCCCATGCGCGCCGCGCCAACGGTCACGCGCCCGTGGGAGTCAGCCGCCTGGCAACTCCCGCCCGCCACCGACCAGGTCACCCATGTCCAAGAAAACCTTGATCCCGCATAGCGTCCGCCTGGAATTTGCGCCTGGCGCGCTGGTGCACAGCAATCTTTCCGGCGCTGCCTTCACCGACGATTGGCTGTGGGTGGCCGGCGATGAAGCCTGTGCGGTGGACCGCCTGCGCACGCTCGCCCCGCTGCAGCGCGAGACGCTGCGCTTTGGCGAAGGCCAGAGCTTTCCGTTGGCGGAGTTGCTAGATCTGCCCGGCGAAGCAGCCGAGGAAGCCGACCTGGAAGGCCTGGCGCTCTCCGATGGCTTCTTGTGGGTGATCGGCTCGCATGGGCTCAAGCGCAAGAACGCGAAGCCTGGTCGCGACGATGCCGAAAACGCCAAGCGGCTGACCAAGCTAAAGCTCGATGCCAACCGCCGCCTGCTGGCCTGCCTGCCGATCGAGCGCGCTGCCGATGGCACCCCCACGCTGGTGCGCGAAGCTGCCGACGGCCGCCGCGCGCTGCGGCTCAAGGGCGACGCCAAGCACAACCAGCTCACCGCGCTGCTGGAAGACGACCCGCATTTCGGCCCGTTCTTGAAGATTCCCGGCAAGGACAACGGCTTCGACATCGAAGGCATCGTGGTGGATGGCCAGCGCCTGCTGCTGGGCCTGCGTGGCCCGGTGTTGCGTGGGTGGTCGGCGCTGCTGGAGATCCAGGTGGAAGCGCATGGCGATCATCTGCGCCTTGTCCCGCTGGATGAAGAGGGCACGCTGCTGCGCAAGCACTTCCTGCAACTGGGCGGGCTGGGCGTGCGTGACCTGCACTATTCCGGTGACGACCTGTATCTGCTGGCCGGGCCCACCATGGTGCTCAATGGCGAGATCCGCTTGTTCAAGTGGCCGGATGCGCGCAGCGTGCTGGCCGCCAACCAGGCGCCGGTGCGCTTCCAGCGCGAGCTGCTCAAGTCGGTGGTGCTGCCGCACGGCGAAGACAGCGACCGCGCCGAAGCCATCTGCAACCTGCCGCGCCAGTTGGCCGGCAACACGCCAAGCTGGCTGGTGCTCTACGACGCCCCCGGCGCCAAGCGCAGCGGCGGCGATTGCGTGGTCTACGGCGACCTGTTGCGCAACACCTGAGCGGGCGGGCCGGGCAGGGCACGGCTGCGCAAGGTAAAATCGGGCCACTCCCGTTCCGCCGAGCGCTCCATGACCTGCCGCACCCGTTTTGCCCCCAGCCCCACCGGTTACCTGCACATCGGCGGCGCACGCACCGCCCTGTATTGCTGGCTGGAGGCACGTCACCGCGGCGGGCAGTTCGTGCTGCGCATCGAAGACACCGACCGTGAGCGCAGCACCCAGGCCGCCATCGACGCCATCCTGGAAGCCATGGAGTGGCTGGGCCTGGGCTACGACGAAGGCCCGATCTACCAGACCCAGCGCATCGCCCGTTACCAGGAGGTGGCCGAGCAGCTGCTGGCGCAGGGCAAGGCCTATTACGCCTACGAGACCCGTGAGGAGCTCGACGCGATGCGCGAGGCCGCGATGGCCAAGCAGGAAAAACCGCGCTACAACGGCGCCGCGCGCGAGCAGGAGCTGCCGTATCGCGACGACCCGAACCGGGTGATCCGCTTCAAGAACCCGCTCGCGGGCACGGTGGTGTTCGACGACCTGATCAAGGGCCGCATCGAGATCGCCAACAGCGAGCTCGACGACATGGTGATCTTCCGCCCGGATGGCTATCCCACCTACAACTTCGCGGTGGTGGTGGACGATTGGGACATGGGCATCACCGAGGTGATCCGCGGCGACGACCACATCAACAACACCCCGCGCCAGATCAACATCTATGAAGCATTGGGCGCGCCGGTGCCCAAGTTCGCGCACATGCCGATGATCCTGGACGAGCACGGCGCCAAGCTCTCCAAGCGCACTGGCGCGGCCGATGTCATGCAGTACAAGGACGCCGGCTACCTGCCGCATGCGTTGATCAATTACCTGGCCCGTCTGGGCTGGTCGCATGGCGACCAGGAGCTGTTCAGCCAGCAGGAATTGCTGGACCTGTTCGACGTCAAGGACGTCAATTCCAAGGCCGCGCGCCTGGACATGGCCAAGCTCGGCTGGGTCAACCAGCATTACTTGAAGACCGACGACCCGGCCAGCATCGCGCCGCAGCTGGAATATCAGCTGGCCAAGCTGGGCCTGGACATCGCTGCCGGCCCGGCCGCCGCCGATGTGGTGGTGGCGCTGCGCGAGCGCGTGCAGACCCTGAAGGAAATGGCCGAAAAAGCCGTGGTCTGGTACCAGCCTTTGGAAACCTACGACGAAGCGGCGGTGATCAAGCACCTGAAGTTGGGCGCGGAAGTGCCGCTGGGCAAGGCGCGCGAGATGCTCGCTGCGCTGAGCGAATGGAGCGTGGAGAACGTGTCGGCGGCGCTGCATGCCGCTGCCGCGGCGCTGGAACTGGGCATGGGCAAAGTCGCCCAGCCGCTGCGGGTGGCCATCACCGGCACCCAGGTCAGCCCGGACATTTCGCAGACGGTGTACCTGGCCGGCCGCGAGGGTGCCTTGAAACGCATCGATGCGGCACTCATCAAGATTGGAGCGGCCTGACGCCGGAGCCTGTATGACCAAGCACACGCACACCCAAACGCACGACCAGGAACATGCCTGCACGGCCCCGCACCACCACGTGGACGATGCCAACAGCTTCGTACGCGCGGTGGAGCGCGCCTGCAGCGAACGCGGCCTGCGGCTCACCCCGATCCGCGCCAACGTACTGCGGCTGATCGCCGATGCCGGCAAACCGGTCAAGGCCTACGAGCTGCTGGACTGGGTGCGCGAAGGCAAGGGCGTGGGCGCCGACGCCCCGCCAACGGTGTACCGCGCGCTGGATTTTTTGATGGCCAATGGCTTCGTGCACAAGCTCGAATCGGTCAATGCCTTTGTCGCCTGCCATCACCCCAACAGCGCCCAGCACTCGGTGCCGTTCCTGATCTGCGACCGCTGCCATAGCGCGGTGGAACTGGAAGACCGCGATGTGGTCTCGCAACTGGAAGCACGCGCCAAGGCGCTGGGCTTCCAACCGCAGGCACAGACACTGGAAGTGCACGGCCTGTGCGCCAAGTGCGCGGTAGCGGGTTGATTGGTGTGAATCGAGCCGCTGCTAGCGGTGCCAGGCACGCGAGCGGCTCGGGTCAATCGCCCCGCGCAGACGGTAATCAAGCGCGATTCACGGTAGTAGCGGCCTCGGCCGCGATGGACTTTCCCGATTTACGTCGGCGGTTGTGCATCGCAAATGCAGCACGGCGGATTGATCGCGTGAATCGAGCCGCTGCTAGTGGCTCCAGTCGCCCGCGCAAGACGCTAAACAATCCCGATTCACCGTAGGAGCGGCCTAGGCCGCGATGGGGCGTTCCCGATGTTATTTCGGTGCTCGTACGCAGAACGCGCGTTCACTCTGTCCGCATCATTGCCGACACGAAGTTTCCGCAGGAAATGCGAGCTCCTCGTAGGAGCGGCCTTGGCCGCGACAAGCTTGCTACGTAGCGTCCCAATGTCGCAGCGCACAGCCGTTGGTTCCCGAACGACCGCATCCGGTAGTGCGTCAGCAATGCAGCGACGCTCTGCCAGCCGCACACATGGCATTGCATTGATCGTCGCGTGCGGCTCCGCCTTTTTCAGCTCATGTGAGACACCGCCAGCACGCGCGGTTTGGTCAAAACTGTTTGCGCTGTTGCCCGCACGCCGGGTCGTTCACGCGCGCGCATGACGCACCTAAGAGTGCGCACCTCTAACTCGGACCCCACCCGTCGTCAATGCGCTCGACTAGGTAATTCCGCCCAGCGCACTTCAGTGGTCGGGCGTTCCAAAACCTGCGAAGTCGCTCATCAGCGCAGCACGTCAGTCACCACACCACCTCCCCGCATCCGCAACCACACTCAAGCCGCCGCCGGCTTACACGCATACCCCACCAGAAACAGGTCCACCGCGCGCCGGGTAGCGTCGCGCAGATACTCCGGCGATGGGTTCTTGAGTGCGCCGAACAGGCAGGGCATCAGGGTTTCGGCTTCGACTAGGGCGGCGAACTGTTGGGCGGCAAGCATGGTGTCGTCGCAACGGAGCTGGCCGCAGTCCACCTGTGTCTGCAGGTATTCGGCGAAGCGCTTCAGGCCTTCTTCTTGACCTGCGCTGAAAAACAGCGCGCCGACGTCTGATCTGCCGGATACCCCGATGATGGTCTGCCAACTGGTGATATTGGGCGGTGCGCACAGGAAGGTGAGGACGTCCTCTCCGAAGCGCTGCAGGGCGTCGGCAATGGGGCCGCTGCTCCGCGAAAGTGCATCCAGTAGCGGATCGAAATAGCGGTCGGACATGTCCTTGGCCACCGCCACAAACAGCTCTTCCTTCGAGCCGAAATAGCCGTAGAGCGTGCGCTTTGAGCCGCCGACACGGGCGGCGATCTGCGACATCGACGCGCCTTCGAAGCCCAGCTCGAGGAAGACCTCGCTGGCCGCCTGAACGATGGTGTCGCGCTTTTCTTCGGTTCTGACCCGCATCGCGGTGCTCCTAGGGGCGCTTAAGTATACCAACTGGGCAGAAATGCTTGACGCCCACGGATGAGCTTATTAGGATACCGAACCGTACCGTTTAGATTTATCCATCGCGGTTTTCCCGGAGACCTTCCCCGTGCGTCCTGTCCCCTCGCTTCGCCTGCCGCTCCTCGCCGTTGCCGCCTCCGTCCTGATCAGCGCCTGCGGTAGCCCGCCGGGCGGGCCGCCCCCGCAGCAGGGCACGCCGGTGGTGGGCGTCATCACCGTCCGGCCGCAGCCGGTCACCCTGACCACCCAGTTGCCCGGCCGCACCGTGCCGTACCTGATCGCCGAAGTGCGGCCCCAGGTGGGCGGCATCGTGCAGACGCGGCAGTTCACCGAAGGCGGCGACGTGAAGGCAGGGCAGACCCTGTACCAGATCGACCCGGCCACCTACCGCGCCAGCTACGCCAGCGCCCAGGCCACCCTGGCCAAGGCCCAGGCCAACCTGCGCACCGCACGGCTCAAGGCCGACCGCTACAAGGAGCTGGTGCAGATCAAGGCGATCAGTCAGCAGGAAGGCGACGACACCGCCGCCACGCTCGGCCAGGCCGAAGCGGATGTGGCGGCCGGCAAGGCCAGCGTGGAGACCGCGCGCATCAATCTGGCGTTCGCCCGCATGGACGCGCCGATCTCCGGCCGGATCGGCCGCTCCAGCGTGACGCCCGGCGCGCTGGTCACCGCCAACCAGGCCACGGCATTGACCACCATCCAGCAGCTGGACCCGATCTATGTGGACGTGACCCAGCCCAGCGCCGCCGTGCTGCGGCTGAAGAAGGCGATGGCCCGTGGCGATCTGGCGCGTGCCGGCGACGGTGCCGCGCAGGTGAGCCTGGTGCTGGAAGACGGCAGCACCTATCCGCTGCAGGGCCGGCTTGCGTTCTCCGATGTGACCGTGGACCAGAACACCGGCTCGATCAGCCTGCGTGCGGTGTTCCCCAACCCGGATGCCGATCTGCTGCCGGGCATGTACGTGCGCGCGGTGCTGCAGGAAGGCGTCAAGGCGCAGGGCGTGCTGGTGCCGCAACAGGCGGTGACGCGCAATGGCGCCGGCAAGCCGACCGCCTTCGTGGTCGGTGCCGACAACAAATTGCAGCTGCGCGTGCTGGAGACCGACCGTGCGGTGGGTGACCAATGGCTGGTACGCAGTGGCCTGAAGACCGGTGACCAACTGGTGGTGGATGGCCTGTCGCGCGCCCGCGACGGTGTCCAGGTCAAGACCGTGCCGTGGCAACCGACGTCGGCATCCGTTGCCGGCAGCCCCTCCGCCCCAGCCGCACCGCGTGCGGCCAACTAAGGCGGACTCCAGCTCATGGCACGCTTCTTCATCGACCGCCCGATCTTCGCCTGGGTGCTGGCCATCATCGTGATGCTGGCCGGCATCCTGTCCATCGCCACCTTGCCCATCGCGCAATACCCCAGCATCGCGCCGCCCGCCGTGGCGATCACCGCCAACTATCCCGGCGCATCTGCGCAGACCCTGGAAGACACCGTCACCCAGGTCATCGAGCAGAAGATGAAGGGCCTGGACAACCTCAGCTACATGGCCTCCACCAGCGAATCCAGCGGTGCGGTGACCATTACGCTGACCTTCGAAAACGGCACCGACCCCGACACCGCGCAGGTGCAGGTGCAGAATAAGTTGTCGCTGGCCACCGCGTTGTTGCCGCAAGAAGTGCAGCAGCAGGGCGTCACGGTCACCAAGTCGGCCACCAACTTCCTCAACGTGCTGGCCTTCACCTCCGAAGACGGCAGCATGAGCGATTCGGATCTGTCCGATTACGTTGCCGCCAACGTGCAGGAAACCATCAGCCGCGTGCAGGGCGTGGGCGACACCACGTTGTTCGGTTCGCAGTATTCGATGCGCATCTGGCTGGATCCGGACAAGCTCAACAACTTCAACCTCACCCCGGTGGATGTACGCGCCGCGATCCAGGCGCAGAACGCGCAGGTGTCGGCCGGCCAGCTTGGTGCGTTGCCGGCGGTGGCCAACCAGCAGCTCAATGCCACCATCACCGCGCAGACGCGGCTCAAGACAGCCGAAGAGTTCGAGAACATTTTGCTGCGTACCCGCACCGACGGTTCGCAGGTGCGTCTGCGCGATGTGGCGCGCATCGAGCTGGGCAGCGAGAGCTACAACACGGTGGGCCGCTACAACGGCAAGCCGGCCGCGGGCCTGGCGATCAAGCTGGCCACCGGAGCAAACGCGCTCGATACCGTGCGCGCCATCGACAAGAGCCTGGAAGAGCAGGAGAAGTTCTTCCCGCCCGGCATGAAGGTGCAAAAGCCCTACGACACCACACCGTTCGTGCGTATCTCCATCGAGCAGGTGGTGCATACGCTGGTCGAAGCGGTGGTGCTGGTGTTTTTGGTGATGTACCTGTTCCTGCAGAACTTCCGCGCCACGCTGATTCCCACCATCGCCGTGCCGGTAGTACTGCTGGGTACCTTTGGCGTGCTGGCGGTGTTCGGCTTCACCATCAATACGCTGACCATGTTCGCGATGGTGCTGGCGATCGGCTTGCTGGTGGATGACGCCATCGTGGTGGTGGAAAACGTCGAGCGGGTGATGGCCGAAGAGCAGCTCTCGCCCAAGGAGGCCACGCGCAAGTCGATGGACCAGATCACCGGCGCACTGGTGGGCGTGGCCTTGGTGCTGGCCGCAGTGTTCGTGCCGATGGCGTTTTTTGGCGGCTCCACCGGTGTGATCTACCGGCAGTTCTCGATCACGATTGTCTCTGCGATGACCTTGTCGGTGCTGGTGGCGATGGTGCTGACGCCGGCGCTGTGCGCCACCTTGCTCAAGCCCGGCCATGGCATGGCCACCACCGGGTTCTTCGGCTGGTTCAACCGGGTGTTCGACCGCAGCAATGGCCGTTACCAGGGCGTGGTGCGGCACATGCTCGGCAAGGGCTGGCGCTACATGATTGCGTATGTGGTGATCGTGGCGCTGGTGGTGGTGGGCTTCATGAAAACGCCGGTGGGCTTCTTGCCGGACGAAGACCAGGGCACCTTGTTCGTGCTGGTGCAGTTGCCGCCCGGTGCCACCGACGCACGTACTGGTGCGGTGCTCAAGCAGGTGGAACATCACTTCCTGGTCGACCAGAAGGACTCGGTGGCCGGCATCTTTGCGGTTTCCGGTTTCAGCTTCGCCGGTACCGGGCAGAACGTGGGCTTTGCCTTCGTCAAGCTGCGTCCATGGGACGAGCGCACCGGCAAGGGCCAGAGCGTGACCGATGTGGCGGCCAAGGCAGGCGCGTTCTTCGCCACCTTGCGCGATGCGCAGGTGTTTGCGGTGGCGCCGCCGGCCGTGTCGGAGCTGGGCAACGCCACCGGCTTCGATCTGATGCTGCAGGACCGCGCCAACCTGGGGCATGCCGCGCTGATGCAGGCACGCAACCAACTGCTGGCCGAGCTTTCGCAGGACAAGCGGCTGGTGGCGGTGCGCCCCAACGGGCAGGAAGACACGCCCGAGTTCAAGCTGGAGATCGACCCGCACAAGGCCGAAGCGATGGGGGTGTCGATCGCCGACATCAACAACACCTTCTCCAGCGCGTGGGGCAGTACCTATGTCAACGACTTCATCGACAAGGGCCGGGTCAAGAAAGTGATGCTGCAGGCCGATGCGCCGTACCGCATGAACCCGCAGGACATCGACCGCTGGTTCGTGCGTAACAGCGCCGGCACGATGGTGCCGTTCAACGCCTTCGCCACCGCACGCTGGACACAGGGCTCGCCACGTCTGGAGCGCTACAACAGCCTGCCGTCGGTGGAGATTCTGGGCATGGCGCTGCCAGGTGCGGCGTCCAGCGGCCAGGCGATGCAGATCGTGGAAGCGGCCGCGGCCAAGTTGCCGGCCGGCATTGGCTTTGAGTGGACCGGGTTGTCGCGGCAGGAAAAAGCCTCGACCGGGCAGACCGGGTTGTTGTACGGGTTGTCGATCCTGATCGTGTTCCTGTGTCTGGCCGCGTTGTATGAGAGCTGGTCGATCCCGTTCTCGGTGATTCTGGTGGTGCCGTTGGGCGTGTTCGGCACGCTGGTGGCCGCCGTGCTGACCTGGAAAATGAACGATGTGTACTTCCAGGTGGGCCTGCTCACCACCATTGGCCTGGCCTCGAAGAACGCGATCCTGATCGTGGAGTTCGCCAAGGAATTGCACGAAGGCGGCAAGAGCCTGGTGGTGGCGGCGTTGGAAGCGGCGCGCATGCGCTTGCGGCCGATTCTGATGACATCGCTGGCCTTCATCCTGGGTGTGGTGCCGCTGGTGCTGACCAGTGGTGCGGGCGCCGGCGCGCAGCACGCGCTGGGCACTGCGGTGATCGGCGGCATGATCTCCGGCACGGTGCTGGCCATCTTCTTCGTGCCGTTGTTCTTCGTACTGGTGCGTGGGCTGTTCGAACGCCGCGCGCAGCCTGATGCCTCCGTTCCGCAACATGCAGGGCACTGACATGACACCGATCCGAATGACGCTTGCCGCACTCGCGGTGACCAGCGTGTTGTCTGGCTGCACGCTGATGCCGCGTTATGCGCGGCCCGACGCACCGGTGCCGGCGCAGTTCGCCGGTGCAACTGCGGCGACCGCGGCCAGCGAAGCGGCAGCGAGCGCAGAAACTCCCGTCATCGCCGATATCGGCTGGCGGGAGGTGTTCACCGACCCGGCGCTGCAACAGGTGATCCAGCTGGCGCTGGACAATAACCGCGACCTGCGCGTGGCCGCGCTCAATATCGAAGTGGCACGCGCGCAATACCGGGTGGAGCGCGCAGCGCTGGTGCCCGGCGTGGATGCCACCGGCACTGCCAACAACGCGCGCACGCCGAGCGAACTGGCGGTGCCCGGGCAGCCGCCGGTGTTCCGCACCTACAGCGCCAATGTGGGCGTGAGCGCGTACGAGCTGGATCTGTTCGGGCGCGTGCGCAGCCTCAAGGAACAGGCGCTGCAGCAATTTCTCTCCACTGCCGAAGCCCGCCGCAGCACGCACATCAGTCTGGTCGCCGATGTGGCCAGCGCCTATCTCACCCTGGCCGCTGACCAGGAGCTGCTGCAGCTGGCGCAGTCCACGCTGACCAGCCAGAGCGACAGCTACCGCTTGCAGCAGCGCAGTTTCGAGCTGGGCGTGGCCTCGCAGCTCACCTTGCGGCAGGCACAGACCACCGTGGAAAGCGCGCGTGTGGATGTGGAGCGTTACACCGCGCAGGTGGCGCAAGACCGCAACGCGTTGGTGCTGCTGGTTGGCACCCAATTGCCGGAGAGTCTGTTGCCACGCGCGTTGCCCGATGGCGCAAGCGTGGAAGGCAATGTGCTGGCCGCCGTGCCGGCGGGCGTGCCGTCGCAGCTGTTGCAGCGTCGCCCGGACATCCTGGAGGCCGAGCGCAACCTGCGCGCGGCCAATGCCAACATCGGCGCGGCGCGCGCGGCGTTCTTTCCCAGCATCAGCCTCACCGCCACGCTGGGCTCGTCCAGCAGCAGCTTGTCCGGATTGTTCGAATCCGGCACGCGGGCCTGGAGTTTCGTGCCGCAGCTCACCTTGCCGCTGTTCAATGCTGGGCGTAACCGCGCCAATCTGGACATGGCCAAGGCTAACCGCGACATCGAAGTGGCCCGCTACGAAAAGTCGATCCAGACGGCGTTCCGCGAGGTGTCCGATGCGCTCGCGCAGCGCGACACCCTGGGCCGCCAGCTGCAGGCACAGCAGGCCCTGGTGGATGCCACCGCAGACAGTTACCGGTTGTCGCAGGCGCGCTTCGAACGCGGGATCGACAGCTATCTGCAGGCGCTGGATGCGCAGCGCTCGCTGTATGGCGCGCAGCAGACCTTGATCACCACGCAGTTGTCGCGCATCACCAACCTGGTGACGTTCTACAAGGCGATGGGTGGCGGCTGGCTGCAGGCCGATGGGCCGGACGTGGCCGCCGCCGACACGGCGCCTCCCCGTGGCTGACACGGCCCCGGCGCAAGGCCCGGCCTTGCCGGCGCCGGGCCGGCGCGTGCCGCATGCCAAGCGCGGCGCGATCCTGGCCGCCGCGCAGCAGTTGTTTACACAGCAGGGCTTCGAGCGCACCAGCATGGACCGCATCGCTGAAGACGCGGGCGTGTCCAAGGCGACGGTGTATGCGTACTTCGCGTCCAAGGAGGTGCTGTTCCGCACCACGTTGGAAGCGATGGCGCATGCGGCGTCCAATCGCTGGGATGGTCTGCTGACGCTGCCCGGGCCGGTGGCGCAACGCCTGGCGGCGGTTGCCAGTGTGCTGCTGCAGGTCTGGACCAATGCGGCGCGGCAGGATGCCGCCTACGGCCTGGTGCGGCCGCCGTCGCTGCCCAGCCAGATCCGCGAAGAAATGTGGACGCTGTGCTTCGAACGCTACGACAGCACGATGCGTGCGCTGCTGGCACGCGAAGTAGCGCAGGGCACCTTGGCGATCGACAACCTGCCCGACGCCTCGGTGCAGTTCTTCGGGCTGATCACGGCGGTGCCGACCGAGGTGCCAGCGCCCGGCAGGCCGCCGGATGTAGCTGCAGCGCAGCGCTACATCGATGGCGCGGTGGCAGCGTTCTTGCGCGCGTATCGCCCGGTGCCAGCGGCGCCTGCAGCGACCGGCAGGCGAACGCCGCGCGCGCCGGCATCGCGCGCGGAGAGTGACGACGCACATTCATGAGCATGCGCGCCGTGCGCTGCACTCCGCGCGGTATTGCCGGCTGACGTCTGCGCTTGGTGCCGTCTAATCCGCGTGGGCGCTGGCGAGCAACGCGGTGCTGCCGCAGGGCATAAGCGAACGCCACGCGGGCCGGCATTGATGACGCGCACTCATGACCGTGTGCGCGCCGCGCACTGCAATCCACCCGGCCTTGGCGGCTAACGTGTGCGCTCGGCGCTGCCATGCCAGGTGGGGCGCCATCATCGACGCGGCGCTGCCGCAGGAGCACACGATGCATACACGCACACTAGGGCGCAGCGGGCTGCGGGTCTCCGCACTTGGCCTGGGCTGCATGGGATTGAGCTACGGCTACGGGCCGGCCGCCGAGCGCAAACAGGCGGTGGCACTGCTGCATGCCGCGGTGGAGCAGGGAGTGACCTTTTTCGACACCGCCGAGGCGTACGGGCCGTTCGCCAATGAGGAACTGCTGGGTGAGGCGCTTGCGCCGTACGGCGCGCAGGTGGTGGTCGCCACCAAGTTCGGTTTTCGCGATGGACATGCCGATGCCGGCCTGGACAGCCGGCCCGCGCGTATCCGCGCAGTGGCCGAGGCCAGCCTGCTGCGGTTGAAGCGCGAGCGTATCGATCTGTTCTATCAGCATCGCGTGGATCCCGCGGTGCCGATCGAGGAAGTGGCCGGCACGGTCAAGGATTTGATCGCCGAAGGCAAGGTGGGCCATTTCGGTCTGTCCGAAGCCGGCGCGGACACCATCCGCCGCGCGCATGCGGTGCAACCGGTGGCCGCGGTGCAAAGCGAATACTCGCTGTGGTGGCGCGAACCGGAAGCCAGCGTGCTGCCCACGCTGGAAGAACTGGGGATTGGCTTCGTGCCGTTCAGTCCGCTCGGCAAGGGATTTCTGACGGGCGCAATCCAGGCCGACACGCAATTCGACCAGAGCGACTTCCGTAACAGCGTGCCGCGCTTTGCCGCGGAGGCGCGCCGTGCCAATCAGGCGCTGGTGCAACGCCTGCAGGCCATTGCGGACGACAAGGGCGCGACGCCGGCACAGGTGGCGCTGGCTTGGCTATTGTCGCGCAAGCCCTGGATCGTGCCGATTCCTGGCACCACCAAGCGGCATCGCCTGGACGAAAACATCGGCGGTGCTGCGCTCGTCTTGAGCAGCGACGAGCTGGCCCGTATTCAACAGGCACTCGATGCGGTGGAGATTGTCGGTGAGCGCTACAGCCCTGAGCGGCAGAAGCTGGTGGGGAAGTGAGCACGGCGGTATAGCCGCAGTGACGGTATCTGCAAGAGGTGTGTCGTAGGAGCGCGCTTTCGCGCGATGTAGTGTTACCGATAGCGCTTCATCGCGCGCAAGCGTGCTCCTACCAAGCTTGGTGAAGTCAGGGACGGTGCTGTCTCGTTTCCACATGGGGAACACAGCAGGTCACTGCCGCGAACAGTTGTAGTCGATGGACGGACACATGCTTCCCAACGCAACGCGACATAGCGGCAGTACTGCAGGTCCCGTAGGAGCGCGCTCGCGCGCGATGTGGCGTTACCGATAAAGCCCCACCGCGCGCAAGCGCGCTCCTACGATGGGCTACCGCACCAAGTCATGGCGCAGCGCGTCGATCACCACCTTGAGCGCGGCGGAAGACTGGCGCCGGCTTGGGTAATAGGCGTAATAGCCATCGAACGGGTCGCACCAGTCGTCCAGCACGCGGCGCAGGCGGCCGGCGGCGATGTGGTCCAGCACCATGGTTTCCGGCAGAAACGCCAGGCCCGCGCCGGCCAGTGCCGCGCGCAACATGGCGCTGCTGCCGTTGAAGGTCCATTGCCCATCCACGCGCACTTTCTGCTCGCGTCCGTCTTTTCGAAATCCCACTGCAGCAGGCCGCCATGCGTGGGCAGGCGCAAGCCGATGCAGTTATGCTGCGCCAGCTCGGCCGGCACTGCGGGAATGGTGTGATGCACGAAGTAGCTGGGCGCCGCCACCACCGCCATGCGCTGGCGCGGGCTGATCGGCACCGCGATCATGTCCTTGGCCACCTGGTCGCCGAGCCGGATGCCGATGTCGTAGCGCTCGGCCACGATGTCGGCCAGGCCGTAATCGACGGTGATTTCCACCTTGAGGTCGGGGTAGTCGGGCAGCACCTTCGACAATGCCGGCCACAGATAGGCATCGGCGGCGTGACCGGCGGTGGTGATGCGGATAGTGCCGGCAGGTTTGTCGCGGAACGCAGTCAGTGCCGACAGCTCCTGGTCGATCTCCTCCAGCCGTGGCGCCACCGTGTCAAACAAACGCATGCCCGCCTCGGTCATCGAGACGCTGCGCGTGGTGCGGGTGAGCAGGCGAATCCCCAGCCGGGTTTCCAGCGCACGCACGGTGTGGCTCAGCGCCGATTGCGAGACTCCCAGCTGCGCTGCGGCGCGGGTGAAGCTGCCTTCGCGCGCCACGGTGACGAACACCTGCAGGTCATTGAGGTTTTCCCGAGCCATGCTTGCCTACACCACACATCAGACATGAAATCCATGCCGCTGCATCATGCGCGATGGCGCATCCCGGCTTCAATCAAGACGGATTGATGTGCTGTGTTTCTAGGAGCATGCGGCCCCAGGCGGACAGTTGCGCCGCACCTGCGCGCTACAGTGGCTGCACTTTGTAGCGAGGAGCACGTCAATGAGCCTGTTTGCCACCGCCATGTCCTTGACGATGATGGCCGCCGCCGGCCCCGGTGCCGACGAGCACGCGCCAATCAAGGTCACCAAAGCCGGCAGCGCCGCTTCTGCCACCGGCCCGGCCAGCTATTTCACCGGCACCGTGCGCATCGATGCGCCATTCCAGACCGATGCGCCCGCGCGCGTGGGCGGCGCCACGGTGACCTTCGAGCCGGGCGCGCGCACTGCCTGGCACACCCATCCGCTAGGCCAGACGCTCATCGTCACCGCCGGTGCCGGGCGCGTGCAGGAGTGGGGCAAGCCGGCGCAGGAGATCCGCCCGGGCGACATCGTGTGGATTCCGCCGGGCGTCAAGCACTGGCATGGCGCCAACGCGACGGTGGCGATGAGCCATATCGCCATCGCCGAGGCGGTGGATGGCTCGCCGGTGACCTGGCTGGAGCAGGTCAGCGACGCGCAGTATCAAGGCAACTGAGCCGGTGTCTTGGCGGCTGGTGTGGGTGCACGCAGGTGGCATCCGCACGCACCGGATTGCCGCGTAACGCTACGTTGGTCAGTGACAGATCGCTGCGCGCGCGCTCAGCTGGCAGCCGCACACACCAGAGTGTTGCGTCACGCCGTGTTGGTGAGTGATCACTGCGCGCGTGCACCACGCCTGCAGGCCGCTGTCGAGGCGGCCCACGCCGTCACGCCACTTCGATCGCGTCCTGCCGGCTGGCACGCAATTGTTGTGCATCGCGTGCGGGTGGCGTGCCGAGGATGCGGGCGTAGTCGCGGCTGAACTGCGATGCGCTTTCGTAGCCGACGCGGAAGCCGGCGTCGGCGGCACTGAGCGCCTCGGCCACCATCAGCCGGCGTGCTTCCTGCACGCGCAAGTGCGAGCGAAATTCCAGCGGCGTCATCGAGGTGACTGCCTTGAAATGGGTGTGGAAGGTGGAGCGGCTCATCGCCGATAGATCTGCGATCTGCTCGATGCTGAAGCGCTCCGCGTAGTGCGCACGCAGCCAGGCAATGGCCCTGGAAATCTGGTTGAGGCGGCTGTCGGCTATGGCCATCTGGCGCACGATGGCATTGCCCGGCTCGGCCATCAGCCGGTACAGCAGTTCGCGCAGTACCAGCGGCGCCAGCGCGTCGATGTCGCGGGGCTGGTCGAGCAGGCGCGCCAGCCGCAAGGCGGCGTCGTGCAACTCCGGCGTGCTGCGATTGAGCAACAGTCCGGACGCTGGCGCGTCGCCAGCCTGCTCGGCCAGGGCCGGGTAACGGATCGCAAGGTCGCTGAGCACGGCCACGTCCAGATCCAGGCAAAAACACAGATACGGCTGGGCCGGGCTCGCTTCGATCACCGAGCCGATGATCGGCAGGTCCACAGAGGCCACCAGATACATCGCCGGATGATAGTGATACGCGGTGGTGCCGAGCATGGCCTGCTTGTGCCCCTGCGCGACCAGGCACAGGGTGGGCGTGTACACCGTGGGGATGGAGTAGGTGGGCGCGGAGCAGCGCATCAGCCGCAGCCCGGGCACGGCCGTGCTGAAGGTGCCATCGGTCGGCGCATGACGTTGCAGCACGTCGATCAGATGGGCGATGGAAGAGGCCATGTGGAACCCTCGTGCGGGGTGCTGTGCGGCCGCGCCGCGGTGGCGCGATCGTACAAGAGCGGGTGTTAGGCGCGCAGCAGCGGTGGGCATTGCTACCCTGCGTAGTGCGGTCTGCCGGACCTGGCAACCGCAACCGCAGCCAAGCGGCAGTGCACGCGGCGCACAGCGCTGATCGCGCGCTCACGCGCAGCCCGTATCATGCGGCGCATCCCTGGTGCCCGTCCCCTCATGGCCGCAAAGCGTTCACTCCCCGCAGATCCCGCAACCCCTGCCGACTGGAAAGCGATCGAGCTGGCGGCAACGGCCGAGCTCGCACGGCGCACCCAGCTGGCGCACCAGCAGATCCTTGGCCTGTTGCACACGCATGGGCATTTGCTTAGCGAGGTGCAGCGGCGCGGGTTGCGCAAGCGCCTGTACCGTGCGGGCAACGCGCGCTGACAGCGCGTCTATGCGCATTGATGCAAGCACTGCCGATGTGCTCGCAGTGGCGGCATCCCTGCATGGCCCACCCGATGTGATGTGCCCGAACGCAGGCCCAACAGGGGCACAGGTGCCGAACGCGGCAGGTGTCTTCCAGGCAGATCAACGCGCCCTTACGCGCCCGCTGGCAGTTCCCATGGCGGGGTCTCGCCGAAGTGTTCAAGCAGAAAGTCCACAAACGCACGCACGCGGGGCGGCTGCAATTGCCGCGCCGGCATCACCGCGCTGATCTGCGAGGTGGGCGGCGGATAGTCGGGCATCACTTCGACCAGGCGGCCGGCGCGCAGGTCCTCGGCAATGTGCCAGTACGAATGCACTGCGATGCCTTGCCCGGCGATCACCGCATCGCGCATCAGTTCGCCAAAATTGCTTTCGAAACGGCTCTGCATGCGCACCCGCACCTGGCCACCTTCCGGGGTTTGCAGGGTCCAGACATCCTGGCGCCCATCGCGGCCCATCAGCAGCACGCCGGCATGCTGGGCCAGCTCTTCGGGCGTGCGTGGCGTGCCGTAGCGCTGCAGGTAGGCGGGCGAGGCGCTGAGGGTGCGGCGGTTGGGAGCGATGCGCCTGGCCACCAACCCGGAATCTTCGAGCGGACCGATTCTGATTGCCAGGTCGAAGCCTTGCTTGACCAGATCGACCAGATCGTCGCTGAGATGCGCGCTGATGCGCAGGCGCGGATGCCGCGCCTGGAATTCCGGCAGCAGCGGCGAGATGTACTGCTGCCCGAACGAGGCCGACAGCGTGACCCGCAAGGTGCCGCCCACATCCTGTGCGCTCTCGCGCAGGTCGTCGGCCAGGGCGTCCAGGTCGTCGACCAACACGCGGCCGCGTGCGGCCAGTTGCTGGCCCTCCGCGGTGGGATGCATACGGCGGGTGGTTCGGTGCAGCAGGCGCACGCCAAGGTCGCGTTCCAGCCGCTTCAGGCGCTGGCTGGCCACCGCCACCGAGAGGTCCAGGCTGTGCGCGGCCGCGGTGATCGAGCCCAGGTCGAGCACGCGCAGGAACAGGGCGATGTCGCCAAGACGGTCCATGCATTATCAACGTTGCATTGAAAGTGAATCAGCATAACAGGGGTTTTTGCAGAGGATCACCCGGCGCAGGCTGTGCGCTGTTTCTTCGGGTTCCTGCCATGTCTGCTCCTGCTACGTCCCGCCTGCCGCCCGCACTGTTGGCCCTGACCATCGGTGCGTTCGGCATCGGCACCACCGAATTCGTGATCATGGGCTTGCTGCAGCAAGTGGCTGCCGACCTGGGCGTGTCGCTGACCGCGGCGGGCCTGTTGATCAGCGGCTACGCGCTGGGCGTGTTCGTGGGCGCGCCGGTACTCACGCTGGCCAGTGCCCGCTGGCCGCGCAAGGCCGTGCTGGTGGCGCTGATGCTGGTGTTCACACTGGGCAATATTGCCTGTGCGCTGGCGCCGGACTACACCAGCCTGATGATCGCGCGGGTGCTGACCTCGCTGGCGCACGGCACCTTCTTCGGTGTTGGCGCGGTGGTGGCGACCTCGTTGGTCGCGCCCGAACGCCGTGCCTCGGCCATCTCGTTGATGTTCGCCGGCCTGACCGTGGCGACGCTGCTCGGCGTGCCGGCCGGTGCGTGGCTGGGCCTGCAGCTGGGCTGGCGCGCCACCTTCTGGGCGGTAGCGGTGATTGGCGTGCTGGCTACCGCCGCGGTGGCGCTGTGGGTGCCTGCTGCGGCCGGGGCTGCGCCGCCGGTGCCTTGGCGCCAGGAGGTGCGCGTGCTTGCGCGCGGCCAGGTGTTGCTGGCCCTGGCGATGACGGTGGTTGGCTATGCCGGCGTGTTCGCGGTGTTCACCTATATCCAGCCGCTGCTGGTGCAGGTGACCGGCTTTGCGCAAGCGGCGGTGTCGCCGGTGCTGCTGGTGTTTGGCGTGGGCATGATCGTGGGCAACTTGCTGGGCGGGCGCCTGGCCGATCGCCGGCCGACCGCGACCTTGTTGGGCACGTTGGCTGCACTGGTGGTGGTGCTGGGCGCCATGGGCCTGGTGCTGCACAGCAAGCCGGCCATGATCGCCTTTGTCGGCCTGCTCGGCGTGGCAGCGTTTGCCACGGTGGCGCCGCTGCAATTGCGCGTGCTCGAGCATGCCCGCGGCGCCGGGCAGAACCTGGCCTCCAGCTTGAATATCGCCGCCTTCAATCTGGGCAATGCGCTCGGCGCCTGGCTGGGCGGGGTGGTGATCGCCTCCGGTGCCGGCCTGGTCGCCACGCCGTGGGTGGCGGCGGCACTCACAGCGCTCGGCTTGGGCATTGCGCTATGGAGCGTGCAGCTGCAGCGCCGCCAGGCCGCGCTGCCGGCCGGCTGCGTACAAGGGCGCTGAAACATCCATTAACGGAGGTGCTGCATGGAAACGCGTTTTCTCGGTCGTTCCGGTTTCAAGGTGCCCGTGTTGGGATTCGGCGCAGGCACGTTTGGCGGTAAGGGCCCGCTGTTTTCGGCGTGGGGCGATACCGGTGTGGCGCAGGCGCAGCGCATGATCGATCTGTGCCTGGAGGTGGGTGTGAATCTGTTCGACACCGCCGACGTGTATTCGGATGGTGCTTCCGAGGAGATCCTCGGCCAGGCGCTGCAGGGGCGCCGCGATCAGGTGATCCTGTCGACCAAGACCGGCTTGCGCCTGGGCGATGGGCCCAACGATGCCGGTGCCTCGCGCTTTCGCCTGCTGCGTGCGGTGGATGCCTCGCTGCGCCGCCTGCGTACCGACTACATCGACCTGCTACAGCTGCATGCATTCGATGCGATGACGCCGATGGAAGAAACCCTGTCCACGCTGGACCATCTGATACGCGCCGGAAAGGTGCGGTATCTGGGCGCGTCGAACTACGCCGGCTGGCAGTTGATGAAGTCGTTGGCGGTGGCGGAGCAACATGGCTGGAGCCGCTTCGTTGCCAACCAGACCTATTACTCGCTGGCTGGCCGCGACTACGAATGGGAACTGATGCCGCTGGGCATCGACCAGGGCGTGGGTGCGGTGGTGTGGAGCCCGCTGGGGTGGGGCCGCCTGACCGGCAAACTGCGGCGCGGCCAACCGTTGCCGGACAGCAGCCGCCTGCACGCCACCGCCGCCGCCGGCCCGGCGATCAGCGACGCACGCCTGTTCGACATCGTTGACGTGCTGGACGCCATCGCCGAAGACACCGGGCGCAGCGTGCCGCAGATCGCCATCAACTGGTTGCTGCAACGGCCTACGGTGAGCACGGTGCTGATCGGCGCGCGCGACGAAACACAGCTGCGGCAGAACCTGGGTGCGGTGGGGTGGACATTGACACCCGAGCATCGCGCGCGCCTGGATGCGGTGAGTGCGGTGGAGCCGCCGTATCCGTACTACCCGTATTGGCGGGGGCAGTTTGCAGAGCGCAGCCCGCTGCCGGTGTAGCAGTGGGCCCGGCCATTAGCCACGCTGCCGCCTGATGGCGACAGCGTGGCGCGCATCAGCGCCGCAGCATCACAACGGACGTGCCGCGCGCGGGATCACTTCAGGCGTGATCGCTCCCACGCCTGTGCTGCCCTGCAACTGTGTGCAGTTGTCCAATGCGCTGGCCACCGAGTCGTAGCGGATCATCGCGCTGCTATCGATGGCCGATGCATAGACCAGCGTGCCGCCCGTGCGTGTTGCCAAGGCACGCGCGACCGCAGGCGTGGTATCGAACAACTTGATTGAGGCGCCCAGCAAGATCAGTTGGCCGCTGCGGGTTTCGAGCGCTGCGGCCACACGCGGGGCTTGCGCGGTCGGAACCACGGCGGCCGTGCGTGCGGCCGTGCCGGCATCGAGATAGATCGCGTAGCGGTCGAAGCGTGCAACCGGGGCGTCAGTGGTGGTTTGCGACGCAGACACCGCGCGTGCGGCGGTCGTTGCAGGCGCGCCGTCGGCCAGCCTGACCACTGCGCCGGGGATCAGCCGGAAGCTGCTACGTCCTGCAGCGATGATCGGCCCAGTCGCCGCAGCATGCAGGCGTTTGCTGTCGACCAGCTGCGCCGATGCGGGAGCGCAGACGCCGGCTGCAACGACAACGAACAGCGTGAGTAAGGATGTCTTCATGTCAGTGACCCACCACGCGCATTTCGAATTCCTCCAGTTGTTCCTTGCCCTTGTCGGCGAGCATGTCGTCGACCTCCAGCGTCCAGCGCCCGGCCGAGGGCTCGTCCAGGAAGGCATTGCTTGAGGTCAGGAACACCACCAGCCCCTCATCACTTTTGTCGAGCGTGGAAAATGGTGTCATCAGGGTGCTGCGGGTGCCGCTGGGCGAAACCAGGACCGCGCGCAGGTTGCGGGGATCCTTGTGCGTGCTCAAGAAGTACAGTTGCACGCCCTCCACCTTGAACTGCTGGCCGACGTCGATCGCCAATCGCGCGGGCGACCCGGCACCGCCAATGGTGCTGCTGTTCCCGGCGTACACCTGCCACTCGGTGTCTTGCATCGCAGGCAACGAGGTGAACTGCACGGCACGTTCCACTGCCGCAGCCGCGTCCACCAGGCCGAATCCGTACCAGTTGCTGAAACGGTGACCGGCTGCGTTGGTGATCCAGCCGGGCTCGATCACGTTGCCGTTGTAGAGCACCTTCGGTTGGTTGGGATCGACCTGCACGGCGGTGGTCGCCAGGATGTATTTGACGTCGCGCAAGGTCAGTTGCGGGTTGGCGCCTAGCATCAAGGCCGCAACGCCGGCGACGGTGGGCGCGGAGGCAGAGGTGCCGTTCATGCGTGCGGTGTAATTGCACGATGCATCGATCTTGGAGCTGCTGGTATCCAGGGCGTTTTGTGGCGCACGTGTGCGGTTGCGATTGTTGCCAGCGGTGCAGCCGCTCAAATCGGTGGTGACAATCGCTGGCGAATAGAACGGCTGCGGTCCCTGCGCATGCAGGATTCCGTACAGCTCCTTGAAGGTCTCCGGGTGCGCATCGAACCGGCGCTGGAAGCCGAACTCGCCCGAAAGCCCCGAGACCCACAACGCAGAACCGGGCGATGCGTAGCTGGCGCGCACGCCGTTGGCGTTGACTGCGCCGACCACAATCATGGTCGTCAGGCTGTTGATGTTGTCGATATTGGCGCTACTGCAGGCGACGCCCAGTTGCCGGGTCTGGTCGCTACAGCGGTCGATCAGCTTGCCCTGTGCATCCACCTCGGTCAGCGTATTGAAGTCGTTGCCCGACGATTTGACGTAGATGCCGCCCTTGCCTCCGCGCTGGGCCTGCATCAGCTTTTCCAGGGAGCGTTGTTCGTCAAGATCACTGAATTGATAGTAGGCAGCAGAGATGCCGAAGCTGTTGTTGAACACATCCATCGCGCGTGCCTCTGGGCCGTCTCCCCACGCGTAACGGTTGTTGACGTACTGGGTACTGCCATCGGTGGTGTCGCCGGCGTTGAAACCGGCCAGTTTCGCTTCCGGTGCAATGCCGCGCCCGCCGATTCCGTTCCAGCCTCGCGCAGCGATGATGCCTGCCACCGCGGTGCCATGATCCCCATCGATGTCATCCGCGCGCGGAGTGGGGTCGTTGGACCCATCCAAAAAGTTGTGCGAACCGTTGGGCAGGATGTTGTCGACCAGGTCCGGGTGCGCAATCTCCAGGCCGTTATCGATCACCGCTACGTTGACACCGGCACCCCGGATGCCAAGCGTGTGCAGGATGTCCACGTCCAGATCCACGCCGGGCACTGGTCTGCCATCGCCGAACACCGGTTGGCCTTGATTGAGCAGATGCCATTGGTAGCGGAACAGCGGGTCACTGGCCGTGGCAGGTGTGGGCGTTGCCAAGTGGTCACCGGGCGGTTGCGCGCTGACAGTGCCGGTTCCTGCAATGAGCGAAAGTGCAAGCACGACAGCAGACGGCAGCGTCAATCGCTGTGAGGTCGATTTCATCTTGAGTCCTATAAAGGCAGACGGTCAGCAGGTGAGACAGAGGTGATGCGCTCGCCGGCCCTGGCCGCGTCAGCGCACGATGGCCACGCAATGCGCCGCACTGGCGAGGCCGCACACGGCAGATAAAGCAGGTGCCACCAGGAGCATGGTGTTCTGTCAGTGCCCGAGAATGCGAAGCTTGAAATTCTGCAGCGATGCAGTGGTACTCGGCTCGGTCATGTCGGTGACCTCCAGTGTCCAGACGCCTTGTGCCTTCTCGTCGAGAAACGCGTTGCTGGAGGTCAGGTCGATATAGAACCCGGTCGTGGTATACGCGCTTGCATCCAGCGCAGAGAATGGCGTCATGACATAGCTGCGTGTCCCACTGGGCGACTCCAGTACCACGCGCAGATTGGCCGGCGTGCGATGGGTGGTGGCAAGCGACAGTTGCACTGCTTCCACCTTCATGGCCTGCGTGATGCGCATGCGCTGCTTCGCCGGCTGTGCAGGGCCGCCGATCTTGCTCGCTGCAACCGTGGAGGCAACCCACTGTGTGTCCCGCAGCGGAGGCAATGGCGTGAAGTTGGTTGCCTTGTAGACGGCTGCGGCGCCATCGGCCAGGCCGAAGCCGTACCAGTTGCTGAAATGATGCCCGGCCGCATTGGTGATCCACCCTGGGTCGATCACGCTGCCCTGATACACCGCGCGAGGCTGCCACGGGTCGACCTGGCGTGCGGTGGTTGCCAGGATGTACTTGACGTCACGCGCGCTCAGCGCCGGGTTGACTCCGAGCACCAGGGCAGCAACCCCTGCCACGGTGGGGGCGGCGGCCGAGGTGCCGCTGAACGTGGCGGTGTAGTTACATGCGGGGTCGATCGTCGAGGCGCTGGTATCAAGCGCGTTTTCGGCCGGCCCATCATGGTCTGCGTTCGACCCCGCCGTGCATCCGCTCAGATCGGTCGTGACAATGGCGGGGTCGTAAACAAATGGGGCCGCCGTAGCGCCCATGTCTTCAGCCGCGTTGGGATAGAACGCGTGCTGGTAGCCGATCAACCCGCCAAGCCCGGAAATCCATAACGCCGATCCAGGCGACGAATACGCGGCGCGTTTGCCCACCGCGTTCACGCTCGCGACTGCGATCGTGCCGAACAGATTATTGAAGGTGTCCTGGTTTGCCAGGCCGCAACCGACACCGTTGGCGCGCGCAGCGTCGCCGCAGGCATCGATCACATTTCCGTCCTGGTCGCGTCCGCGCAAATTGAGAAAGCTGTTGCCAGCCGATTTGACATAAATCGCACCGCGCCCACTGCGGGTGGACTGCATCAATGCATCCCACGATTGCTGGTCTTGCAGCGGGAAGTCCTGATAAAACGGGGTGACGTTCACCATTGAAAAGTTGAACACGTCCAGGACACTGGACTGCGGCCCATCTCCCCAGGCGTAACGAATGCCCGCGTCTGTCACCGAAGATGCTTCGCCAAACGCAAACCCCGCAAGCGAGGCCTCGGGTGCAATACCGCGCCCGCCGCGCCCGTTCCAACCAACCGCGGCGACGATACCTGCGACCTGCGTGCCGTGATCGTAGCCCGGCCCTGAGGGAGTGGGATCAGTCGAGCCATCCATGAAATTGTACGAGCCGTTCGGGATGACATTCGCCGCCAGGTCTTCATGCCTGATCTCCAGACCGCTATCCACCACGCCGATGCGCACGTGTTTGCCGCGGATACCTAGCGCGTGGAGGATGTCCACATCCATGTCCACTCCTGCAACCGGGCGGCTGTCGCCGATAACCGCCTGGCCCTGGTTCAACACGTGCCACTGGTAACGCAGTAGTGGATCGCCTGCCACGCCGCTGGCCGTGTTACCAGGTGGGGCTGCGTGTGCTGCAAAAGCTGCCAAAGCGATTAGCGTTGTACTGATTGATATCGCAAGATGTCGTCTACCAAATAGGGTCATTGCAATGATCTCCAAACGGAAGCGGAATGGCGTTGACAGGTGGTGTTGTCCGTGGCCGCGCGTGCTACACACGGCCGCTGACATCGCGCGTCGCACCTGTCAGGCGGGCCGGATCTAGCAGCGCAGCCTGTGCGCCCGAAAGGCTGGCCGCCAGCATCAGCCGGCAGCCAGCCTGCACTCACATCGGTTGCATGATCGATTGCGCCACCACGAGCGAGAGCTGCGCGCCGCCACTGTTGGCCTGCAGGCGAGCCAGCGCCTGTTGTGCCTTTTCTACCGAGGGATAGGCGATTACCGCGCTGTTATCCACGGTCGATGTATAGACGATGGTGCCCCCGGAGTTGCGCGCCAGCGAGGTGGCATTAGCTTGTGTGGTGCCGGCGAGTTTCAGCTGTGACCTCACCAGCACCACGCGCCCGTTGCGCTCGTTCACTGCTGCGGCGAGTGGTCGCTCCGTGCCGGAGGCTGATCGCGACCCGCTGCGCGCAGCGCCGGCCGGCGTGTCCAGGACCACCGCATAAGGGCCGATCCGCGCGGCCACCGTTCCAGTGGGCCGCGCCGCAACGGGAGTGGCACGATTTCTCGCAGCCGGCGATGCCGCGCCATCTGCAAACTCGGCCGGTAGTGGGTCAAGCACCACCGTTCCTGGCAGCATGCGGTAGGTGTCCGGACCAGAGGTAAAACGTTCGCCGGTTGCCGCGGCACCTAGCGCCTGCGCGTCCATGAACTGCGCGGCCTGCGTGATGCCGCACGCACCGAAGGAAACGAGAAGTGCAGAGAGAACAAGCGTGGTCTTCATGTCAGTGCCCCAGGATACGAAGTTTGAAGTTCTGTAACGCCGCCGTGGTGGTCGGCTCGCTCATGTCGGTGATCTCCAGCGTCCGCACGCCTTGCGCTCTCTCATCCAGAAACGCATTGCTGGACGTGAGGTCGATGTAGAAGCCGGTCTGTGCGTAGGCATCGGCATCCAGCAGCGAGAACGGCGTCATCACGTAGCTTCGCGTGCCGCTCGGCGACTCCAGCACCACGCGTAGATTGGCCGGCGTGCGGTGGGTGGTGGCCAACGACAGTTGCACCGCTTCCACCTTCATTGCCCGGGTGATGCGGATGCGTTGCTTGGCCGGTCGCGCCGGTCCACCGATCTGGCTTGCAGCTGCGGTGGAGGCAACCCATTGCGTATCGCGCACTGGCGGCAGCGGCTTGAAGTAGGTCGCTTCATAGACGGCTGCGGCGCCGTCGGCCAGGCCGAAGCCATACCAGTTGCTGAAATGATGTCCGGCGGCGTTGGTGATCCAGCCAGGGTCGATCACGCTGCCCTGGTAGACCGATGCGGGCTGCCAGGGATCGATCTGGCGCGCGGTCTTGGCCAGGATGTATTTGACATCGCGCGCAGTCAGGCTGGGGTTGGCACCGAGGATGAGCGCTGCAACACCGGAGACGGTTGGCGCCGCCGCAGATGTGCCGTTCATCAGTGCGCTGTAGTTGCACGACGCGTCGATCCTTGACGTGCTGCCGGTCAGTGCGTTTTCCACCGTGGTGCCATCCACGTTGTCACCCGCGTTGCAACCGCTGAGATCGGTGGTGACGATGGCCGGATCGTAGGCGAAGGGCGCGGTTTCAGGCGCGAAAACCTGGGCCGCATTGGGATAGAACTTGCGCTGGTAGCCGAACTCACCGCCCAGACCGGAGATCCACAACGCCGAACCGGATGACGAGTACGAGGCCCGCTTGCCGGTGGCGTCCACGCTGGCGACGACGACGGTGGCGGGCATATTGCTGAGTGGGTCCACGTTGGTGAGCAGGCAACCGACATTCAACGTGCGTGACAGGTCGCTGCAGAGATTGACGATCCTGCCTTCGGCGTCGCGGGCGCGAACACGCCTGAAGCTGTTGCCGGCCGACTTGATGTAGATGCCGCCCAGCCCGCCGCGTGTCGAGCGCATCAGCGCTTCCCAGGACTGACGCTCTTCCAATGAAACGTCGGGGTAGAAGTCCGGCGCCGAGCCCCAGCTGTTATTGAAGACATCGAGATTGCGCGCCTCCGGCCCATCACCCCAGGAATAGCGGACCTCGGCATAACTTCCGGCAGAATCGCTGCCCAGGAAATCGAATCCGGCCAGCAAGGCCTCGGGTGCAACGCCGCGACCGCCACGGCCATTCCAGCCAACCGCAGCGATGATGCCCGCCACCGAAGTGCCGTGACCAAAGCCCGGGTCACTGGGCGTGGGATCGTGCGAGCCATTGCCGAAATTGTGCGACCCATTCGGGATGATGTTGCCTGCGAGATCTTCGTGGCCAATCTCCAGGCCGTCATCCACCACGCCCACGCGCACGCCGCGGCCGCGAATGCCCAGTGCATGCAGGAGATCTACATCCATGTCGACGCCGGGCACGGGACGGCTGTCGCCAATCACCGGCTGCCCCTGGTTGGAGAGATGCCATTGGTAGCGATACAGCGGGTCGCCTGCGGCGCTGGCACGTGCAGTGCTTGCCGGCTGTGCGGCCGTGGCCAGCATGGGGGGAGTTCCGATCACCAACGCGCTGATCACCAGCGCAAGGTATCGCCTGCGATGTAGTTGCATTCGGTTTGACTCCAGTGGAGGGGTGACACAGTCGAAGTGGCACAGGCACCCGTCCGACCGATCAAACTCGGCCAGCGCAAACTCCATCGCGCAGGCGGGCCGTCAGGCCTGCTGCTGTGGAACCTGTGTCTATGGCATGGGGTTGCGGTGCTTACCGCATGCGGCAGCAGCCGCGCCTATGCGGCGCGGGGGCGTGCTGGCTGCACGCCGGGCATTCGGTGGGGTTTGTTGGAATAGGGCGAAGGCAGGAAGGCAGCGACAGGCATCATGTCCATGTGTCCCGAAAGAGCCGGAAAAACGCATCCGCGTGTTTGACGATGGATGCGGCTGGTCCTCGATCGGCTCCCCTGTGCGCAGTTGCGCAGCCGACGCTGGCGATGCGAAGGCACCGGCAGCACCTTGATTAAAAGTGGGTCAGACCTTGGCTGCAAGGCGTGCACATGTGGCATCGCGCGTGACCGGCCACGCACTTTATGTCAGTCACGTCGGGTTACGTCGCCAATGCGAAGTTTGCAGGCGTTAAATCGCCTTGGTGCGCGCTGCTTTGTGCGGTTGCGATAAGTACAAGCAATGGCGATGCGCGGTTTTAATTCGCATTTCGAGCGCTGTGTGCTGGTGTAGCAAGTGGCGGTGTGGAATTGGCGCGACGACGGCACACCTCACCAGCAGGCAAAACACAGGCGTGCCTAGCGCCTGTGTTTCGCAAGGCACTTATAGAGGCCTCGTATGCGCCTACGCACTCATCGCGCGACAGCTTTGGGCTGACGCGCGTAACGCGACCGTCGGTTGCCTACCAGCGATACGCCACCGACATCTGGTACTGGCGCCCGGCAATCGGGCGGCCCATGAACACGCCGCCGGTCGCAGCGCCAGGTACACGCACATTGCCTTCGGTCAAGCCCAGGGTGTCGGTCACATTGCTGCCGCTGGCCGTGACTTCCCAGTGGTCGCCCACGTGCAGGTTGGCGCCGATGTCCACCATGTCGTAGGACGGCAGGCGCTGGCGATTGGCCAGGTCTGCGAAGCGATCACCGATGTAGGAATAGGTGGCGAATACCTTGAGGTCGCCGAACGGCAGCATCCAGTAATAGCTGGGCGTCGCGCGGAACTGGCGCTTGGGCTGACGCATCACCTGGTTGCCGGTAAATTCGCGGTAGTTGCGGTATTTCGCATCCAGCCACACGCCGGTGCCCGCCAGCTCGAAGCCGCCGAACGGGCGGATGGCGACTTCCACTTCCAGGCCGCGTGCGCGCGAGTCGCCCACCGCGGTGAAATTCTCGCCATTGGCCAGAAACGCCTGGAACGGCGAATTCTTGAAGGTGTTGTAGAACGCGGTGAGATATAGGTCGTAATTGCTGGCGCCGGACTTCAGCCCGAGCTCGTACTGGTCCACGTCCTGCACGCGGGTCTGGCCATCGCGCAGATTGTCGAAGCCGGGAAACTTGACCCCGGAGTTGGCGCGCGCGAACAGGCTGTTGTTGTCGTTGAGTCTGAAGTTCAGGCCGGCCGTCCACGAGAAGGCTTCATCGTCCTGGTCGATGCGGCGGGTGCTGGCCAACGCCAGCGAGGTGGCGTTGTCGTACACAGTGGCCGGGTTGCCATCCAGGTCCACGGTGGCGGTGTCGTGCACGTCACCGGTGACGCTCTGGCGCTCGTAGCGTGCACCCAGGTCCAGGCGCAGGCGCTCGCTGAGTTCCCATTCGTCGGCAACAAAGGCGGCGATGTTCTCGCCGTCGTAGTTGGCGCGCAGATTGAGGAACGCGGTGCTGGTAAATCCTTGACGCGTGGCCTGGCGCCCGTCTGCCAGGTCCACATCGATGCGGCGCGCGTTGTTCTGCGCGGTGAGCAACATGGTGTTGCCCAGGTACCAGGTGTCTGCGGAGGAATACTTGGCGTAGTACGCGCCCACGGTGAGCGTGTTGCCGGCGAACAACTCCCTGCTCAGGCGCAGATCGTTGGTGAAGGAGTTCAAACGTTTGTCCACCGACCACCAGCCGGCTTCCAGCACTTGCTGGTTGGGGTCGACCGCGCCGCCGCCGTTGGTGAATCTGCCACTGCCGGTGGTGCCGTAGCCGGCAATGAAGTCGCCCAGCCGCTGCGGTGCATCGCCGGTGAACAGGGCATAGGTGGGCGCGGTGCCCGCCATCACGTTGAAGCGATCAGCAACCGTCCAGCCGCCCGCATCCCAGTTCAATTCGCCACCGAATACATCGATATTGACGCCGCGCCCGTCGGCCAGATCGCGCTGGATGGTTTCGCCGTTCGGGCCGACCAGCAGATCCACATTGCGGAAGTCGCGGCCGAGCAGGGTGCCGGTCTGTGCGTTCAAACCTGGGAAGCTGGACAAGTCATTGCCATTGTTGCGCGAGAGCAGCGGAATCGCGGTGTAGAAGGCGTTGTTGTCGTCGGTGTGGCGTGCATAGAACGACAGCTCGCCGCTGTCCCAGCGCTTGCTCAAGGTGGCACTGAACTGGCCACCCTTGTCGGCGGAAAACTGTGGGTCGCGCACGCCATCGGTTTCACGGAAGAAACCGCCGATGCTGTAGTACCAGCCGTTGCCCATCGGCCCGCTGTTGAACACATCGATGCGACGCAGCGCATTGTTGCCGCCGGTCAGGCGCACGCTGCCTTCGGGTTCGTCCTGGCCTTTTTTCTGAATGAAATTGACGGTGAGGCCGGGCTGGCCGTTGGAGAAGATCGGGCTGGAGCCGCCGCGCAGCACCTCCATCCGCTCGACTGTGTCATCGACACGAAAGAGCGTGGAGTTTTCCAGGAACGATAAGGTCGGCGGCGGAAATAGGGGCGAGCCGTCCAGCTGCATGGTCACGAACGGCGCGTCGCCTTCGGAGGGCATGCCGCGCACGAAGATGTTCGCACCGGTGCCGCCACCGCTGGGCTCGGCCCACACGCCCGGCACGATCTTCAACAGATCCGCCGTGCTTTGCGGCACCGCTTGCTGAATCTGTTCGGGGCTGGCGGTGGTGATCGAAAAACTCGCATCGCGCTTGGCCAGGCCCTTGAAGCGGGCCGTGCCGCTGACAATCACCGCGTCCAGCGTGGTGGCGTCTTGCTTGCCTGCGTCCGGGGATGCGGTTTGCGCGTGTGCTAGCGGTGCAAGCAGGGCGCCGATCGCAAGCGACAGTGCGTAGCGGGGCATGGATGAGGTCATGGGTGCTCTCCTGGGTGGCAGCAAAGAGGCGGGCAATGCGGCGGGGGCCGGCATGCCGCCTGAAAGGTGACCAGCCGCACATGACGGAACTGGCGCCTGCAACATGCCAACGCATGCTGCGTTGCTGTTCTAACGGAGTCGCCGACAAAAGCTGTTGTGCGCCGCGTCAAGCGCCTCGATGCACGCGAATACCGCATGCGTTGGCACCGAAAGATCAACGCAGCGTGTGCAATGCATTCACACATGTTTTGCAAGCGCGTGCTTAGCGTGAGGCGTGCGGCATTGCTGTCGCACAGGCGCGCAGTGTTGCGCGACCTGCCACCCCCCGGCAGGTATGGCGTGCCAACACGGCGCTGTCTGCCGCAGACAAGGGCACCTGATGCAACACGGCAGTCACTGCACCGTGGTCTACGACGGCAAGACGCTGCACGGCCAGGCGGATATTCCGCTGATCGAGTTTCTGAGCGGGCACGGCATCGACCTGTCCCACATCTGTTATCACCCCGCGTTGGGCGCACCGCAGACCTGCGATGTGTGTTGGGTCGAAGTGGGCGGCGAATTGGTGCGTGGCTGCACGCTGCGCAGCCACGATGGGCTGGAAGTGTCCAGCACGGTCGAGCGCGCCCATGCCGCGCGCCACGAAGGCATGGACCGCGTGCTGGCCAAGCACGAGCTCTACTGCACGTTATGCGAGCACAACACCGGCGATTGCACGCTGCACAACACGTTCGCCGACATGAAGATGCCGATCCAGCGTTACGCGTTCCAGCGTAAGCCGTACGAAAAGGATCACAGCAATCCGTTCTACACCTACGATCCGGACCAATGCATCCTGTGCGGCCGTTGCGTAGAGGCCTGCCAGAAGGTCGAGGTCAACGAGACCTTGTCCATCGATTTTTCGATGGAGCACCCCCGCGTGTTGTGGGACGGCGGCAAGCCCATCAACGAGTCCAGCTGTGTCAGTTGCGGCCACTGCGTGACGGTGTGCCCGTGCAATGCGTTGCTGGAAAAGACCATGCAGCCGGATGCCGGGCCGCTGACCGCATTGCCGCAAGAGTTGAAGCGGCCGATGATCGATATGGTCAAGACGCTGGAAAACACCATCGGCGCACCGCCGATCACCGGTGTGTCGGTGCTGGACATGCACTGGCGGCAGCCGGAGACCAAACGCACCAAGACCGTGTGCACCTATTGTGGGGTGGGGTGTTCGTTCGAGATGTGGACGCGCGACCGCCACCTGCTCAAGGTGCAACCGGTGGTAGACGCACCCGCCAATGGCATTTCCACCTGCGTCAAAGGCAAGTTTGCGTGGGATTTCGTCAACGACCCCAAGCGGCTCACCACGCCGTTGATCCGCGAGCACGGCCGCTTTCGCGAGGCAAGTTGGGACGAGGCCTTGGCACTGGTGGCGCGCCGGCTGCTGGAGATCCGCGACCTCCACGGCGCGCAGAGCATCGGCTTCATCGGCTCCAGCAAGGCCAGCAACGAAGAGGCCTACCTCACTCAGAAGATCGCCCGCCTGATCATCGGCACCAACAGCGTCGACAACTCCTCGCGCTATTGCCAGAACCCGGCCACCGAGGGTTTGTTCCGTACCGTCGGCTACGGCGGCGACGCCGGCACCATCGCCGATCTGCAGCAGGCCGAACTGGTGGTGATCGTCGGCAGCAACCTGGCCGAGAACCACCCGGTGATCGCCTCCAAGCTCAAGGCGGCGCGCAAGCTGCATGGGCAGAAGCTCATCGTGGTGGATCCGCGCAAGCACGAGATGGCCGAGCGCGCGGACCTGTTCCTGCGCCCCGTGCCCAGCACCGATATCGTGTGGGCGTCGGCGCTGTCGCGCTACATGTTCGATAACGGCTACGCGGATACGCAGTTCCTTGCACAGCGCGTCAATCAAGTGGACGAATACCGCCAGTCGCTGGAGCCGTTCACGCTGGACTATGCGGCGCAGATCACCGGCCTGAGCCGCGAGCAGTTGGTGGAGGCGGGCGAGATGATTGGCCGTGCGCGCTCGGTCTGCATCGTCTGGGCCATGGGCATCACCCAGCACACGCACGGCGCCGATACCAGCACCGCACTCTCCAACCTGTTGTTGGTTACCGGCAACTACGGCCGCCCCGGCACCGGTGGCTACCCGATGCGCGGCCACAACAATGTGCAAGGCGCCAGCGACTTCGGCTGCCTGAAGAACATGTACCCCGGCTATGAAAGCGTTTCTGACCCGGCCGTACGCAACAAGTGGGCGCAGGCCTGGCACGTACCGGCCGAGCAGTTGTCGTTGGAGGTGGGCTCGGACAACTTCATGATGGTGCAACAGGCCGACAAGGGCGAGATCCGCGCCATGTACGTGATCGGCGAGGAAACCGCGTTTTCCGATGCCGATGCGCGCAATGTGCACCGCGGCTTCTCCAAGCTGGACTTCATGGTGGTGCAGGACCTGTTTTTCAGCCGCACTGCCGAATTTGCGGATGTGGTGTTGCCGGCATGCCCCAGCGTCGAAAAGGACGGCACCTTCGTCAACACCGAACGCCGTATTCAACGCTTCCATGAGGTATTTCCACCGCTCGGCCAGAGCCGTCCGGATTGGCAGATCCTCACTGAACTCGCCGCGCGCATGGGCCACGATTGGGGCTACACCCATCCCAGCCAGATCATGGACGAGGTGGCCCGCATCGCCACGCTGTTCAAGGGCGTGAACTACCAGCGGCTGGAAGGCTGGCGCTCTCTGCTCTGGCCGATGCAGGACGATGGCCGCGATACGCCGCTGCTCTACACCGAGCGCTTCCACACCGACGACGGCAAGGCGCGCCTGCATCCGCTGCAATGGAAACGCCCGGGTGAAGAGGCCGATGCGCAGTTCGATCTGATGCTGGACAACGGCCGCATGCTCGAACAGTTCCAGGGCATGAATCAGACCGGCCGCGGGCCGCGGCTGTGGTCGCTGGCACCGAACTGGTTTGTCGAAGTCAGCCCGCAGCTGGCGGCCGAGCGCGGCTTGCACGAAGGCGATTGGGTCAAGCTCAGTTCGCGGCGTGGCTCGCTGGAGGTACCGGTGGTGATCACCAATCGCGTTGTCGGCAACACGCTGTTCCTGCCCATCCACCAGGGCAAGCCCGGCATCAATCTGCTCACCGGCGAGCATCACGACCCCGACGTCAACACGCCGGCCTACAAAGAGTTGGCAGTGCGCATGGAGCCGCTGGGCCGCACCGGCAAACCGCCGCTGCCTGCGCATAACTTCCGCCACGGGCAGCGCACGCCCAACGATGGCGTGCCGGTACAGCAGAAATGGGCACGCGAAGACTATGTCGCGCCGCCGGCCCGCGCACCGCACCCGGAGAGATTCTGATGGCCGAACCCCTGGACTACGACGTCAAGCCCACACCGATCGGGCCCACCGCGCGCGAAGAACTCGACCGCCTGCTCGAGACCCTGCACCAGCGCGGGATACTGCGCCTGGCCAACGACCTGGTCGGCGCGCAGGACAAGCTGGCCAAGGTGCTGGTCGATGGCATCAACCAGCCAGGGCCACTCAATGCCCTGCAGAACGTCTCGATCCTGGCGATGGCGGTGTCGCGCATTCCGCCCAGCCAGTTCTACAAGGTGGTGTTTGCCGGCAAGGACGCGCTGGACCAGATCGCGCGCAGCCGTGCGCAGACTGCAGCCCAGGGCGAGGCGCCCGGCCTGCGCGGTGCGTATCGGCTGCTGCAGGACGAGGCTTTGTGGAATGCGATCACGCCAGTGCTCGATGGCCTGAAAGCCTTCGCCGCCGGCCTGGACAAGCAGGTCGACAAGCCGATCTCCGCCTTCAGCGGCAAGCCCAGCGAGAGCTGAGTAAAGGCGCCATGCAGGCTTCCGAACACGCATTGCTACTGGTGCGCGGCCAGTTCGCCTTCACCATCGGCATGCATATCGTGCTGGCCGCCTTCACCATGGGGTTGGCGAACTTCCTGATGGTGCTGGAAGCGCTGTGGCTGCGCACGCGAAGGCGTGTGTACATGGACGTGTACAACTACTGGTTGAAGCTCTTTGCGCTCACCACTGCCGCTGGCGCGGTGACCGGTATCCCGATGGAGTTCGTGTTCGGCTTGCACTGGGGCCGCTTGTCCGGCGCGGCCGGTGCAGTGATCGGCCCGTTGATGTTCTTCGAAGTGCTGGTGGCGTTTTTCCTGGAGGCCGGGTTCCTGGGCATCATGTTGTTCGGCATGAAGAAGGTCGGCCGCCGTGTGCATTTCTTTGCCACCTGCATGGTGGCACTGGGCTCGTTGGTGAGCGCGTTCTGGATCCTGTCCGCCAACTCGTGGTTGCACACGCCGGCCGGATTCGCACGCGCTGCCGACGGCAACTTCCTGCCGGTGGACTGGCTGCGCATCATCTTCAACCCGTCGTTTCCCTGGCGCATGCTGCATATGAGCCTGGCTGCGTTCCTGGCCACTGCAGCGATCATCGCAGCGGTGGGCGCATGGCATGTGTTGCGCGATACCCGCAATCCGGGCGCGCGGCTGATGTTTTCGATGGGCCTGTGGGTGATCGCCATTGTCGCGCCCCTGCAGTTGCTGGCCGGCGACCTGCATGGGCGCAATACGCTGGAACATCAACCGCAAAAACTCGCCGCGATCGAAGGCAGTTGGCAGCGGCCGCCGGCAGGCGAGGGCGAACCGCTACGGCTGTTCGCCATTCCCGATCTGCAGGCGCAGCGCAATCGCCATGAGCTGGCCATCCCGCACCTGGGCTCGCTGTACTTGCGCCACAACTGGACCGGCACCATTGCCGGCCTGCGCGAATTTCCCCGCAGCAATCTGCCACCGGTGCCCATTGTGTTCTTCGCCTTCCGGGCCATGGTCGGGCTGGGCCTGTTGCTGATTGCGGTGGGCATGCTCAGCCTGGTGCTGCGCGCGCGCGGGCGCCTATACGAGGCGCGCTGGTTGCAACGGGTGGTGGTGGTCATGGCGCCATCGGGCATGCTGGCCATGCTGTGCGGCTGGGTGGTGACCGAGGTCGGCCGGCAACCTTTCACCGTGTATGGGCTGCTGCGCACCGCGCACAGCACCTCGCCACTGTCGCTGCCGATGGTTGCCAGCTCCAGCGTGGCGATTCTGGTGCTGTACCCGCTGGTCTTCGGGCTCGGCCTGTTCCTGTTGCTGCGCGTGCTGCGTCGGCCGCCGCACGCGCGCGAACGCGGGCCATCGCCGGGCCTGGCCGATCAGACCGGCAACTGATGCATTTCGTGGAGCGTGTTTGTGCATCTCTCCGTTGAACTCATACAACACCTGTCGGCCGCCGCGCTGGCCTTCACCGTGGTCACCTATGTGGTGCTGGATGGCACCGATCTGGGCGTGGGCATGTTGTTCGCGGCCAATCGCAGCGATGCGGATCGGCACCTGATGGCCTATTCGATCCTGCCGGTGTGGGACGGCAACGAAACCTGGCTGGTGCTCGGCGGCGGCAGCCTGTTGGCGATGTTTCCCAGCGCATACGCCATTTTTCTCAGTGCGACCTATGTGCCGCTGGTTGTCATGCTGCTGGCGCTGATCTGTCGCGGCGTCGCACTCGAATACCGCGACCAGCTCGGCTCTGATCGGCGCCGCCGCGTGCTGGATGTGGTGTTCCTGCTGGCATCGCTGCTGGCCACCTTTTGCCAGGGCGTGGTGGCGGGCACGTATCTGGCCGGCGTGGCGCACCGTGCCGGGCAATACGCCGGCAACGGCCGGGAATGGCTGCAGCCGTTCCCGCTGTTCTGCGGCGTCGCGCTGGTGGCGGGCTACCTGCTGCTGGGGGCGTGCTGGTTGGTGTGGCGCAGCGAGGGGCAGCTGCAACAGCGTGCACGGCACCAGGCGCGTGTGCTCGGCATCGTATTGGTCGCGCTGCTCACGCTGGGCGTGGTCTGGCTTGCACGGCTGACGCCGAGCTACGCGCAGCGGCTGGGCGATGCCCACATCAATGTGCCGCTCGGGACATCGGTGCTCGGCCTGATGGCGGCGATGTATCTGCTGATGCGCAGCCGCCACGCATTCCTGCCGTTGTTTGCGGTGCTGGGCGTGGTCGTGGCCACATACGCCGGTGTGCTGGCCATCGTGTATCCGATGGTGCTGCCGCCAGACATCACCCTTGCACAGGCGGCATCGCCCCCAGCAAGCCAGGGCGTGATGCTGTTGGCGTTCGCGGTGCTGGTGCCGTGCACGCTGGCCTACAGCAGTTATGGCTTTTACGTGTTCCGCGGCAAGGTCAAACCGCGCGGGCATGCGGCGGAGTGAGGCGTGCCTGGAGCAATCAGCGATGTAAGCCATCGCTTCGATGGGCCTCGCATCCGGCGTCTTGCCCAGATGGCGCCAGCCACCGCTTTGCCACTGCCACCGCCCGCCTTACGCCACCGCAACGCGGCGCACGGGCACTGCTTCACGGATCGGCAGGTTCACCAACGCCGCTGCAACGGCCAGCACGATGTCGCCGTACCACATCCACAGGTAGTTGCCGGAGTGTTCCAGCGCCAGGCCGCCCAGCCACGCGCCGAAGAAGCCGCCGAGCTGGTGCGACAGCAGCATCAGTCCGAACAAGGTGCCCAGATAGCGCGGGCCAAACAGCTTGCCGATCAAGCCGGCGGTGGGCGGCACCGTGGCCAGCCAGGTGAATCCCAATCCCGCGGCGAACAGATAGAACGTTAGTGGTGTAGGCGGCGCAATCAGGTACAGGCCGATCATCACCGCGCGGCTGGCATACATCGCGGTGAGCAACCACTTCATGCGGACGCGCTCGCCCAGCTTGCCGATCGTGAGGCTGCCGGCCACGTTGAACAGGCCGATCAACGCGATCGACACCGCCGACACGCTGGCCGGCAAACCACACAGCGCCACCTCGCCAGGAAGGTGCGTGACCAGGAAAGCGATGTGCACGCCACAGGTGAAAAAGCCCAGATGCAGGCACCAATAGCTGCGATCGCGCAGCGCCAGCTGCAACTGCGCACGCAAGCTGATCTCCCCGGCAACCGAGGCCGTGTGCGCACCGGTTGCAGATGGCACGCGCCGCAGCGGCCAGGCCAGCGGCAGGGTCAGCAGCGACACCAGTGCCAGCCCGGTCATCGCCTTGGCCCAGCCGGCCGCGCCGATCGTGAGCTGGACCAGCGGCGCAAACACGAACTGGCCAAGCGAGCCGCCTGCGTTGATCAGCCCGGCCGCGAACGAGCGCCGCTCCGGCGCGATGCGGTGCGCAGTGGCGCCGATCAGCACCGAAAAACTGCCCGCGCCGGCACCGGCTGCCGCCAGCACGCCGAGCGACACGATCAAACCCCATTCGCTGGTCCACCACGGCGCCAGGCCCAATCCCGCTGCCAACAGCAAGCCGCCGAACATCAGCACTGGGAGCGGCCCGCGCTGGTCTGCGATCGCACCGAACACCGGTTGCACCGCACCCCAGACCAATTGCCCGATCGCCAGCGCAAAACTGATCGACGCGATCCCGATGCCGGTCTGACGATGGATCGGCTCCACGAACAATCCGGTGGTCTGGCGCGCGCCCATGGTCAGCATCAGCATCGCCGAGGCGGTGGCCAGCAAACCCCAGTGCGCACGCGCGCGTGGCGCCGCAGACGTGCTCATGCGTGTGTCTCCAGCACGGCATCCAGACGCGTCAGCGTTGCATGCAACTGCGCGGTGGGGGCTGCGCCGAACAGCGTCTCCAGCTGCACCTGCGCCGCGTGCCAATGCGGGCGTGCGCGCACCAGCAGTCCACGGCCGCTGCGGCTCAGGCGTACCCATTTTTGCCGGGCATCCTCGCCGCGCTGGCTCGTAATCCAGCCCGCTGCCAGCAGCGGTTTGAGGTTGCGGGTGAGGGTGGTGCGGTCCATGCCCAGCGTGCTGGCCAACGTACCCAGCGACTGGGCCACCTCCAGCCGGCGCAGGATCGAATACTCATTGAGGCTTAGCCCGACCGGCGCCAGCGCGTGGTCATACAACTGCGAGACCCGGCGCGCCGCGCGGCGCAGATGGAAGCAGGTGCAGTGGGAGAGGCTGAGCATGCGATGTCTCCACGAGGTTGCCACATTCTGGGTGCATATGCACCTAGTCGCAAATGGCATGCTTGAGGGGATCGGTTACGCGCCACCTGGCTCCGGCGCGTGTGAACCGCCGCCTGCGTCATGTGATGATCAATCGCAGCATCTGCCCAGGAATGTCACGCTGCTGCAGAGCACTGCTCTGCAAGCTGTCGGCGGAGCGGTGCATCGGTCTTTGCGCCCGCAGTCTGGCAAGCGACGTAGTGCGCTCGGCCGATGCACCACCACTACCAATTGGAATGGCGCAACGCGAATGCACTCTTCAAAAAAGAAGAGGCCGCCCGAAGGCGGCCTCGCTTGTGACGGCGGGAGAGAGAGCGCCGTCAGAAGAACAGGCGCACGCCGAAGGAGGCGTTGCGGCCGGGCAACATCACGTCGTCCTTGAGGAAGGAGGTGTGCACGCGCGCATCCTGGTTGGTGAGGTTGTTGCCATCCAGAAACACTTCCCACGCGTTGGCGCCGCGATCCACGTGGTAGGCCAGATGCGCGTCCACCATCGTGTAGCCGTCGGTGGCGGTTTCGTTCACCGCCACCTTGTCCTGCTTCATGGTGCGGATCGCGCCCAGCGACGCGCGCCATGCATCGGCGTTCCAGCGCATTTCCGCGCCCACGCGGCCCGGTGCGATACGCGGCAGGTTGCCGCCGTCCTTCAGGCGCGCCTGCACGGTGTCGCCGAACACGCGCAGGTCCCATGCGCCGGTGTCGTTGTTGGCCAGGTGGAAGGTGGCTTCGCCTTCAAAGCCGTGGAAGATGGCGTCGGCCTGCGTCCACTGGCGGATCGGCAGGAAGTCGTTGTCTTCTTCGTTGAACCACTGGCCGCCGGTATCGACGATATAGACGAAGTCGTTGTAGCGGTTGTAGTACGCCGCGATCTTGGCATCCACCCAATCGTTCTGGAAATTCAGACCCAGCTCGGCCTGGTTGGCCTTTTCGGTCTTGAGATCGGCGTCGCCGATTTCGAAGGCCAGCGTGGCGATATGCGGCCCGTTGGCGAACAGTTCTTCCTCGGCCGGCGCGCGTTCGGCGTGGTCGAGGTTGGCGGTCAGGCGCCACTGCTCGTTGAAGCGGAAGCCGGCGCTGGCCGAGAAACTGGTCGGGGTGAAGTCGCGGTCCACGCCGACGTCGGTGGTGTACTTCACCTTGTCCACGCGCGCGCCTACCTCGGCGGTCACGCGGTCCCAGCTGTTGCGGGCCACGCCGAACAGGCCGAGCGAACGGGTATCGGTCTTGGGCACGAAGGATTCTTCGCCCACCGCCTGGAAGGTGGTGTCGCTGCCCTGCAGGCCGAACGCGGTCTGCCAGCCGCCGCCGAAGGTGAAGGATGCTTCCACACGGCCTTCGTTGGCGCGCTTGGTGAACACGGTGCCGACTTCGGCGCCTTCGAATTCGGTGTGCGCGTAGTCGGTATGGCCGAAGCTGTAACGCAGCGCGCTGCCATCGCCCCACGGATCGGTCAGCCCGCCCTTGAGGTCGTAGCGGTCCTGCTGCAGTTTCAGCGAAACGCCGCGCTCGCCGATCGACAAATCGCCCGGCTCGCCCGGATTGCCGTAGTTGTCGCGGAACCGCGAGGCAGACAGGCCGACAAAGCCCCAGTCGCCGGACAGCGAGGCGCCGATGGAGCCCACCTTGGAGTCGAGGAACGAATTGGCCTGGCGCCCTTGCGGGGTGTCGTAGTCGTTCTGGTTGCGGTACACGCCGTCGGCGTGGATCGACAGCCCGCTGCCGTTACCGGCATCGACGCGGAACATATCGGTGTTGCCATCCTTGTCGCCGCCGTCGAAGCGCACTTCGGCGCGCCCGCTGAAGCCATCCACCGGCGTCTCGGCAATGCGGCCGTCGACCACGTTGACCACGCCGCCGATCGCACCGGAGCCGTACAGCAGGGTGGAGGGCCCCTTGAGCACTTCGATCTGGTTGGCCAGAAACGGCTCGATCGCCGGCGAGTGGTCCTGGCTGACGGTGGAGACGTCCTGCGTGGAGAGGCCATCGCGCAGCACCGCCACGCGCGGGCCGTCCAGGCCGCGGATGATCGGCCGGCCCACGCCGGGGCCGAAGTTGGAACTCTGCACGCCAGGCAGGCTGGCCACCGTCTCGCCCAGGCTGGAGGCGCGCACTTCGTCCAGACGCTCGCCGGCCAGCACTTCGACTGGGCGGCTCAGCTCGCCGGCGGCATCGCGCAGCGGGCTGGCGGTGACCACCACCTTGTCCAGGTCCTTGATATGGCGGCCGCTGGACGGCGTCGCGTCATGCCGGGTATCGGAACTGGGCGGGGTCTGCGGGTCGGCAGGCACCGGGGTGTCGTCGGCCATGGCCAGGGCGGGCATCAGCACACTGGCCAGGGCCAGCGTGAGGGTGGAGCGGCGGAGCGGGGAAGAAAGGCTGGGGGACATGGCTGACCGGACTCTATGGTTGTTACTTTGTATCAGTGGAATGGCGCAGCTTGCCTGCTGCGCCGACGGCACACACCGCACCTGCGTGATGGACTGGTGCGGGGCTGGAACGAGGAAGATGTTATATTATTCCACGTCGCCGCGAGCCCCTGCTGAAAGTCATGCCCCTGCCAACGCTTCGCCATCTGCTCGATCGCTTCGGTGCCACCGGCTCATTGCTGTGTGCAGTGCACTGCGCAGTGCTGCCGCTGGTGCTGGCCCTGGCGCCGTCGCTGGGTCTGTCGTTCTGGCTCGGCGACGGGGTGGAGCTGGCCATCGTGGTGTTCGTGACCCTGCTCGGGCTGTTTAGCCTGGTGCTGGGATATCGCCGCCACAAGGCGTTGCACGCGCTGGCGCTGCTGCTGCCGGGCCTGGGATTGTTGTGGCTGGGCCTGCTGTACGACCCGTTGCACCACTCGGTAGTGCCGCACGCGGTAGTGATGACCCTGGGCGGCGCGCTGGTGGGAATTGCGCACCTGGTCAACCTGCGTCTGAACCACGGTCATGGCCACGTCCACGACGCAAGCTGCGCGCACTGAGAGCGACGTGATAGGCTTGCCGGCCTTGCGCGAGGGCGCCGCCGGCGTAAACCTCGCCAGACCCCGTGCCAGCGCGGGGATTTGTATTCACATTCAGGAGTCGACGAAATGGGTAAGGGTGACCGCAAGACCGCCAAGGGCAAGCGCTACAATTCCAGCTACGGCAATTCGCGTTCGCACGCGGTGAGCAAGGTTGTCGTGGGTGCAGCTGCCCCGGTTGCCAAGAAGGGCGTAGTCAAGGCGCCGGCCAAGAAGGCCGTGGCCAAGAAGAGCGTTGCCAAGGCCGGCTGATCCCAGCCCGCTTCGCAACCAGAAACGCGGCGCTTGCGCCGCGTTTTTTTATGCGTGCTGTTCGGGTGCGCGCAGCAGCAGAGCGTCTGCCACCGATGCGCAACTGTCGTCTTCTGCGGCAGTGCCCGTGGGTCGAATGCGCCGCAGCCTGCCAGGCTGCGGCGCACCGTCAGCAATCAGTGCGCGCTTGGCGGCGGCGGTGTTGGAGGCGTAGGCGCGGGCGTGCCTGCGGCCGGCACCAGCAACTGTTCGGCCAGGCCGCGATAGATCGGCGTCTTGCAGACCAGCCCGGAGACCGCGCGTGCGAGCAGCACCGTGGCCAGGATCGGCAGCAGCATCTGGCTGGTGTCGGTGAGTTCTAGCGAGATCACCGCCGAGGTCAGCGGGGCCTGGGTCACGCCGGTGAGATACGCGCACATGCCCAGCAGCACGAAGGTGCGCGGGTCCACGCTGGGCATCAACACCGACAGGTTATGCCCCAGCCCGGCGCCTACCGCCAACGCCGGCGAAAACAACCCGCCCGGGATGCCGGCCACGTACGACACCAGATTGGCCACCAGCTTCATCAGCCCGAACTCATGGCCGACCATCGCGTGCCCTTGCACCAGGCTGCGCGCCTGCTCGTAGCCGGTGCCGAACGCACCTTGCCCGAACACCAGCGCCAGTCCCACCAGCGCGACCCCGCACAGCGCGGCCAGCAGCACTGGGTGCCGTTGCCGCAGTGCCGCCAGCCAGCGCGGCCGGCCGGACACACTGGCCAGCACCATGCGTGCGAACAGGCCACCGAGCAGCCCGGCCACGCTGCCGCACAACAGGATCGCCAGCCACGCCTTGCCCAGCGGCAAGGCCACGGCCACCTTGCCGAAATACGTGTAGTTGCCGAGCAGGCCCAGCGAGACCACGCCGCCCACGATCACCGCGGTGAGCAAGGTGCCGGAGAAACGGTGCTCGAAGCGCCCGCTCAATTCCTCGATCGCAAACACCACCCCGGCCAGCGGCGTGTTGAACGCAGCAGCGATGCCGGCTGCACCGCCGGCCAGCAGGAAGTGCGACAGCTCACGTGGCTCGCGGAAGCCGAACCAGCGCCCGAACACATGCATCAGGCTGGCGCCCACATGCACCGTGGGGCCTTCGCGGCCCACTGACGCACCACCCAGCAGCGACAAGGTGGTGAGTGCCAGTTTGCCCACCGACACGCGTAGCGAGAGATTGGTTTCGCGAAAGGCCGGGTCCGGGTGTTCCAGCGCGGCGATCACCTGCGGGATGCCGCTGCCACGGGTGGGCCGCAACGCACCGGAGGTGAGCCAGGCCAGCAGCGCGAAGATGCCCGGGGTGAGCAGCAGCGCCCACCAGATGGAGTGGGCAGTGATGCGCTGGAACAGGTGGAAGGCCGCGTCGCTGGCTTTGGCGAACACGATGGCCACGAGCGCGACCGCAATGGCGCCGCCCCACAGAGCGACACGACGACGCCAGCCTTCGCTGGACAACAGCGGCCGCAGCCGCCGGGGGGAAGGATCGGGAGCAGACATCGCCCTATTGTCGCACCGCTGCGGCGCGCGCGGGCCGCAGCGATGGCTCAGGGCGTGCCGGGTGGTGGCGTACGCAGCGCTGGCAGCAGGCGCTGCGGGTTGCCGTCATTGGGCGCGGCCGGGATGCCGAGCAGGTGGGTCATCAGCGGGTAGACGTCGACATTGTCGAAGCCTGGCAGCTGCTTGCCGCGCGCGATGTCCGGGCCCTGCGCCAGGAATACCGCACGCATCGACGGCAGCGCCGGGTCGAACCCGTGCGAGCCGCGCATGCCCTCCCGCGGGCGCTTGGTCAGCTTGGCCGGGAACAGCGCGTCCCAGCCTTCGTGCATCTGGCACACGATCGGGGCGACGCGCGGGTGGCTGCCGTAGTGCCAGCGCGCCGGCAATTCGCCCTTGCGCCAGCAGTCGTACTGCGCGTGCGCACCGAGCAACTGCGCTTCCGCGCGTGCCGTTTGCCCAGGCAGCGGCTCGAAACCGATCACCTGGCCGTCGGTGGTGGCCGTGGCGAGCGTGGGCGGCGCCATGGCTTCCACGCTGAGCGCGTGCCCGGGTGGCACCTCGGCCATGCCATGGTCGGAGACCACGATGATGTTGGTGCGCGCGCGGGTGCCGTCGCGCTGCATGCCGGCCAGCAAGCGGCCGATCGCCGCATCCACGGCGCGCACGCTATTGGCGTATTCCTGCGACTCCGGCCCGTGATCGTGGCCGGCTTCGTCCACGTGTTCGAAATACAGCGTCACCAGCGTGTTGTGCTGTGTGCCCGAGGGCGCGAGCCAGCCGCGCACGGTGTCCACCCGCGCTTCCAGACTGACGCCTTCTTCGTAATGCCGCCACTGCGTGGGGCGCACGCCCTGGATCGCCGCCTCGCTGCCCGGCCACGACCAGGTGGCCGCATGCAGGCCGGCGTTTTCCGCGCCCACCCACAGCGGCTCGCCGCCCCACCAACGTGCATCGCTCACTGCGTCCTGCTTGCTCAGCCAGAAGCCGCCCAGGGCCGGGTCGCGCATGCTGTTGTGCACGATGCCGTGGTGATCCGGGCGCAGGCCGGTGACCAGCGTGTAATGGTTGGGGAAGGTAAGCGAGGGATATGAGGGCGTCATCCACTGCGCCCGCACGCCGTCGCGTGCGAGTTCCGACAGGGCCGGGGTGATGCCGCGGTCGAGCATGTCCGCGCGCAGGCCATCGATGGAGATCAGCAGCAGCGTGTGCGGCGCGTCGTCGGGTGCTGCGGCGGCCGATAGTGGCGACGATGCGCTGGGCTGCGGTGAGGCGTCACGTACGCCGGGCTGGGTGGAGCAGGCCGCGAGCAGCGCGGTGGCCATCGCGGCAAGCACAAGACGTCGATCGATCATGCCGCCAGTTTACGGTGCAGCGATGACGTCGCGAAGTCAGGGCAGTTGCGCTGCACGTTGATCGGAAAACAGGTCTTCGGCACGTGCGATCTGGCGCGGCGACCAGCCTTCCAGCTGCAGCAAGGCCTGTTTGGTCGGCAGCCCGCCACCGAATCCGGTCAGTGCGCCACTGGCACCGATGACGCGGTGACAGGGCAGCACGATCGGCAGCGGGTTGCGGCCGTTGGCGGCGCCCACCGCCCGGCTGGCAGCCGGCCGGCCCACTGCCTGCGCCAGTTGCGCGTAACTCCAGGTTTCACCGAACGGAATGCGGGCCAGTGTGTGCCAGACCTGCAACTGGAACGGCGTGCCGGCCGGGGCCAGTGGCAGGTCGAAGCTGCGCCGCCCGCCATACAGATAATCCAGCAGCTGCTCGCGTGCAGCCTGCACCAGCGGCGCGTCGGGTCCGTGCTGCCAGAGTGCGCGCCCGGGGGCGTCATGGCGGTTCTGTGCGAACAGGATGTGGCGCACGCCGGTGGTGTCGGCCGCCACGGTCAGCGCACCGATCGGCGAGGGGAAGGTGTCGTAGTGCAGCGTGCTCATGAGCGGGTGTCCTTTCGGTCGACGGCAAGATGCCACAGGTGCAGCACGGCGTAGGCGCGCCAGGGCCGCCATGCCTGCGAGCGCGCTTCGGTGGCACGTTCGCTCAGGCGCTCGGGGGCACCGAGCACCTGTTGCAGGATCAGATCTCCTGCCGGAAACGCATCGGGATGCGACAACGCGCGCATGGCGATGTAGTGCGCGGTCCACGGCCCGATGCCGGGCAGCGCGGTGCAGGCGGCGACAAAGTCGGGCAGGCGCTGGCCCGCGCCGAAATGCAGCCGGCCTTGGGCGCAGGCCGATGCCAGTGCGCGCAACGTGGCTGCGCGTGCGCGTGGCAGCCCAAGCTGTTCCAGCGGCGCGTCGGCCGTCTGTGCGGGCGTGGGGAAACTGCGATCCAGCCCGGGCGGCATGTCGGGGAGATGGCCGCCATACCGGTCCACCAGCCGCGCCGCCAGGGTGGCCGCGCCGGCCACGCTGATCTGCTGGCCCAACACCGCGCGCACCGCGACTTCGAATCCGTCCCAGCCACCGGGCACCCGCAGGCCGGGGCGGCGCGCGATCGCCCCAGCCAGGAGCGGTTCGGATGCCAGCGTGGCATGGACGGCCTGCAGGTCCGCATCCAGATCGAACAGCCGGCGCACGCGTCGCACGATCTGCGGGATCTGGCGCGGGTCGGTGGCGTCGATCCGCAGCAGTAGTTCGTCGCGCGTTGGTGCAGCGCTGACATGGATCAACGTGGCCTGGCCAGGCGCGCCAATCACGCGCCGGTATCCATCGGCATCCACTTGCTCGATGCCGGGAATGGCGCGGCGCTGCAGGAACGTGAGCATCGCCGGCAAATCCAATGGCGGGCGGTAGCCCAGTCGCAGACACAGGTCGCCGCCGGGCACGTCGCTGCGTTGCTTGCGCAGCGCCGACGGCGGCATGCCGCAGCCTTGCAGGAACGCCGCATTGAAACGCCGCAGGCTGTTGAACCCAGCCGCGAGCGCCACCTCGGTAACCGGCAGAGCGGTTTCGGTGAGCAGTTGCTTGGCCAGCAGCAGCCGGCGCGTGCCATGCACCTGCAGCGGGGTGGCACCGAGTTGCTGTACGAACTGGCGCTGCAACTGCCGCGCGCTCACGCCCACCGCATCTGCCAGGGCCTGCACCGGCTGCTCCTGCAGCACGCCCTCGGCCAGCATCGCCAGTGCCCGTTGCACGCTCTCTTCACCCAGGTGCTGCTGCGCCTGCGGTGACAGCTCCGGCCGGCAGCGCAGGCACGGGCGATAACCAGCCGCGGTGGCCGCCGCAGCGGTGGGGTAGTAGCTGATATTGGACGGTTTGGGCGGCGGCGCCGGGCACACCGGCCGGCAGTAGATGCCGGTACTGCGCACCGCGGTGAAAAACAGCCCATCAAAGCGCGCATCGCGCGCCAGTCGCGCGCGGTCGCAGTGGGTCCGGTCGGGCATGGCGGTGTGCATGGGCGCCAGTCTATGCGTTGCCTGTGCATGCGGCTGGCCGTTTTCGGACATGGTTGCGGAAGGGCCGCCGTGTTCATGGCAGGGTTCAACTGCTGGCCGCATTCAGCCATAGACTTGGCCTGACTTTCCGCCACGCGTTGCCTGCTCGCCGATGCTCAAATCGCTTTGCCTGTCCCTGTTGTGCGCGCTTGCGCTGGTCGCCTGTGATCGCAACGGTGCGACCTCCGCCGATGCCGAGGTGGGGCAGCAGAGCAGTGGCGCACAGGCGGCCGACGGCGACCACATGGTGTCGGTGGATACGCCCGAGCCGGTGGCGCCACCACCGCGGCCGCGCGCGCAACCCGGCGAGGCCGGCTGGCCGCCCGCTGCGCTGGAACTGGGGCAGGCCTGGATCAGCTGCGCCACCGATTACAGCCGCGAGGCCGGCGATGGCACGGTGCTGCCGGCGCTGGACCGCGCGAGCGTGGAAGCGGCCCTGGCGCCCTGCCGCGAGACCGGCCTGCTGCGGGTGCGCTACGTGGGCAAGATCAATGCCGGCTTTGCGGACATGGTGTGGCGCCTGGCCACGGTGGCCGAGCAGCTGCGCCTGCCGCACCGCATCCTGGATCTGGATTCCAGCGGCGGGCAGGTGGAGGCGGCGATCCGCGCCGGCGATGTGATCGGCGAATCCAACTGGACCATCTGGGTGCGCGAAGGCTCCATTTGCCACAGCGCCTGCGTGTTCGTGCTGGCGGCCGGCGACAACCGCCTGGTGGCGGGCAAGGTGGGCATCCACCGCATGATGCGGATCAGCTCCAAGGCCACCTCGCGCGCCGAACTCAATCGTGAATTGCGCGAGGTCTATGGCAACGTCAAGGACTACCTGGAGCGCAACGGCGTGGCGGTGGCGGTGGCCGATCTGATGATGACCGTGCCCAATCGCAGCCTGCGGCTGCTGACGATGGAGGAGCTGCGCGAGTACGGCCTCGATGGCACCAACGCCGTGCAGGATGATCTGGAACGCATCCGGCAGATGCGCAAGTGCGGCGATGCGTTCGTGCGGCGCAAGGATGCATTTCTGATGGCGTTCGACCAGAAGTGCAAAGGCGAGGGCGCCGAGCTGGATGCGGTCAACGCCTGCGGCCTGGCGCTGAAGCAGCGCTTCGGCTTCCCCGATGCCGCCTGCCCCGAAGAAAGCCCGCTGGCCGAAACCGACGCGGCCGCGCTGCCCGCCGCCACGCCCCCGGCGGACGCGGCACCGGCACCGGCACCGGCCAGCGCAGCGCCCGCCAGCGCGCGCGATGCCGCGCCGGAGGCCACACCCGCACAGGAGGCGGCGTCCGATCCTGCGCAGGCGCAGGCGCAGGCGCCCGCCGCCGGTCAGGCCGAAGGCTGAGCTTCACGCGTACCGCACTGCCGGCTGCCTATCGTCGCCGCATGTGATCGGAGCCGGGGGGCAACATGCTTGGGAAATCCAAAGGAATTGCGCTGGCCTACCTGCCCTCCGGGCTGCTGGTGTTGGCCGGCTTCGGCATTGCCGAGCTGTTGCGCGTCATCGCCGCCGCCAACCGCGTGCAGTGGCCGGCCACGCTGGCAGTGTGGTTGAGCCTGGTGGCGATCATTGCTGCTGTGGCCCGCGCGTTATGGATCAGCTGGCGGCTGTGGCGCCCACGCACGGTGGCTTCGGTGCCCCCCGGCGACGTCTGACGGCAACACCCCGCCAGCGCTTGCCTTGTGCGAGCGCCGGCCTAGACTGCTCCCGCCGCACGCACTGTGACGGCGCCCTCATTCCCCGACGTTCCGTACAAGGTCCTTGCACATGCTTCGTTCCTGTCTGCTCGCCGCGCTGGCCGTGGCGCCTTCCGTGGTCTTCGCACAACAACCGGCCCCGACTGCACGCCCGGCCGCAGCGCCTTCCGCCACCGCGCCTACTGCACGCCCGGCAGCAGCACCCGCTGCGACCGCACCCAACGCCGCACAGCAGGCGCAGTTGACCAAGCAGAACACCGAAATGACCCAGGCCGCGCTGCGGGTCGCGCAGATGGTGGACGGCACCCAGGTCGGGCCGTTGTGGGACGGTGCCTCCAGCGTGGCCAAGAAGGCGGTGACGCGCGAGCAGTTCGTCGGCCAGATCGGCAGCCAGCGCACGCAGCTTGGGCCGGTGGTCGGGCGCGGGCAGGGCGCGGTGACGCGGGTGAAGTACGGCCCGGGGGCCCAGGTGCCAGAAGGTCTGTACATCAACGTCAGTTTCCCGACCCGGTTTGCCAAGGCGCCGCAGCCGGTACGCGAGCTGGTGTCGTTCCGCCTGGACGAAGACAAGACCTGGCGATTGGCCGGGTACAGCCTGCGGGCGTCGGCCAAGTGATCGTGGCCTTTGAGCGGAGCAACGCATGCAACTGAGCATCGAACTGCAGATGCTGGGCTGGGCCATGGTGCTCGGCCTGGTGCAGCTGCTGGCGGCATCGACCAGCATGACCGCCCAGCGCGGCACCAAGTGGAACGCCAGCGCCCGCGATGGCGAAACCAAGCCGCTGACCGGCGTGGCCGCACGGCTGGACCGTGCGTTCCGCAATTTTCTGGAGACCTTCGCAATTTTCGCCGCGGCAGTGCTGGCGGTCACCGTGGCCGGCCGCACCAATGCCGAAACCGCGCTGGGCGTGCAGCTGTATCTGTGGGCGCGGGTCGCCTACGTGCCGGTGTATGCGCTGGGCATTCCGTACCTGCGCAGCGCGATCTGGGTGGTGTCGTTCTGGGGCATCGTCAAGCTGGTGCGCGCGCTGCTGGGCTGGTAATGCGCGATCGCCGTGCCGCGCCCTGCGGCACGGTGCGCTGGTTGATCCTGATCAAGCCAGCCCGATACGGCCGCTCGTAGACTGTGCATCTCGCAGTACGCGGAGCGCAGCATGCAAACGGTGGATATCGCGGTGATCGGTGCCGGGCCGGTTGGCCTGGCGTTTGCACGGACGCTGGCCGGCAGCGGGTTATCGGTCACGTTGATCGACCAGCAATCGCGTGAACACCTCGCCGATCCGGCCTTCGATGGACGCGAGATCGCGCTGACGCATGCATCGCGCGCCTTGCTGGAAACAGGTGGCCTCTGGCAGCACTTTTCGCCCGATGCGATCTCGCCACTGCGCGATGCGCGGGTGATGGATGGCCATTCGCCGTTTGCGCTGACTTTCGCATCCGCCGCGCGGCAGGCCGGCGACCTGGGCTGGCTGGTGTCCAATCATCTGATTCGTCGCGCGGCCTGGCGGGCCGTGCAGGCGCAGCCGGGGCTTGAGATCCGCTGTGGCCATCGCGTGCGCGCGCTACAGCACACGCCCACGCGTGTGTGTGTGGAGCTCGCCGATGGGGCGCGGCTGTCGGCGCGGCTGCTGGTTGCAGCCGACAGCCGGTTTTCCAGCACGCGGCGGTTGCTTGGCATCGGCGCGCAGCTGCGCGATTTCGGCAAGACCATGCTGGTGTGCCGCATGCGCCATGCAGTGCCGCACCACCATGCCGCCTGGGAGTGGTTTGGCTATGGCAAGACGCTGGCCTTGCTGCCGCTGCAGGGCAACCGCGCTGGCGCCGTGCTGACTTTGCCGCCACGCCAGGTCGAGGCCTTGCTGGCGATGGACGCGCGCGCGTTCGGCGCGGCGGTGACGGACGCCTTCGAACACCGGCTCGGCCCGATGCAGCAGGACGGCAGCCGCCATGCGTATCCGTTGATCGCAACCTATGCACAGCAGTTTGCCGGCGAGCGTGCGGCGTTGATCGGCGATGCGGCGGTGGGCATGCACCCGGTCACCGCGCACGGCTTCAACTTCGGGTTGCAAAGCCAGGCGCGTCTGGCCGAGCGCGTGCTGGCCGCGGCCGCGCGCGGTGGCGATATCGGTGCCGCAGCGGTCGTGCAGGGATATGCGCGCGCGCATCGGCTGGCGACGCGCCCGCTGTATGAAGCAACCAATGCACTGGCCGCGCTGTACACCGACGATCGTGCACCGGCCCGCTTGCTGCGACGTGGCGCCTTGCGTGCGGCCAATGCGGTGGCGCCGTTCAAGCAGGCGATTGCAGCGCATCTGACCCAGCGGAGCGTTTGAGGCGGTGAAGCGGCAGCGGCAAGCAACGCGTGCAGCGTTGCGCTGTCATCGTTTTGCGTCGCCTTGCAACGGCGTCCGATGCGTGGTGTTGCAGGACATCATCCGCTGAGTCGGGAATGCCGGCGCGGCAATTGCGCGGCCTGCGATCAGGCCGGCTTGCATCAGCCGCACTGCAGTCAGGCGGGCGCGTTCACACGTGCAAGGATCGCATTGATCGCGGTGGGCGCATCGCCGCTGCGCAAGGCTGCTTCCAGCAGTGGAATCACCCAGGCGCAGCCGGCTTTGGTCACATCTGCGCGCCAGCCGCCAGGCCAGCCTTCCAGCTCGTGCAAGGCCAGCATGCTGCAACCGCCACGCTCGGCGTGGCCGCCACGAATCGACTGTTCGAACCAGAACGGCGTCGCCGAATCGGCATCGATCGAAAAAATATAGACATCGTGGTCCGGATCTTCTGCCGAGGGCGCGATATTGCGCCAGCTGACCTGCACCACCTTCATTCTGCCGGCTCCGCATCGGGGTCCATCGCCAGCACCCGGATCTCCACGTCATCCAACTGCACCAGTTGGCCCGGCCGGATCTTGGCGGTCTTGCGCAGCTCCTGCACACCATCGACGCTGACCGCGCCACTGGCGACGATCGCCTTGCCCTGGCCACCGCTGTCGGCGATGCCGGCCAGCTTGAGTAGCTGGTTGAGCTCGATGTACTCGCCGTCCAGGTCGAATTCCAGAAATTGCATGGTGTGCTCGGTGACAGGGAGGGGAGCGATTATCCGCCTGGAGCGACTGGCAACACCACTGCGCAATGACGTGGGTCTACGAGGCGTTCTGTGCGCGAGGTCGCTTGATCAATTAAAGGGCTACAGGTCGCGGCGCGTGGGCGCTGCATAGTGCGTCGTGCAGGTCGCCCGTCGCACCCTAGTCGCGCTGGAAGCGTGCGATCTCTTCCAGCATGCGTTCGGCGCGGATGACGCCGGTGCCGGCGTGCGCGCGGTCAATGCGTTCCAGCCAGGGATGTTGTGCGCGTTGTAGCCGCCGAAAGCCGAGCCAGGTGCCGATGCCGCCGGCCACGCCGACCAGCAGGTTGAGCACCAGCCAATCGGTCGGCAGGGTTTGGCCGGTGAGGGCGCGCCAGAGCGCGTCGGCCACTGCGACCCACAGCACCCAGAACGCCACGCCCAGCCACGGCGCCACGCGCATGCGCCAGCGCCGCAACCTGGCGAGCGCGTGTTGCGTGCGCAGCAGCGGCCCTGCGACATTCAGTTGTGTCAGCAGCTGCAGCTGCACCATCGCGGAGATCGCCAATGCCACGCACCAGGCCTGCAGCAGCACGCCGCCAATGACCGCCACGGGCTGATCCGCGTGGGGAATCCAGCTGCGTGCGCTCACAATGGCCAGTGCCAGCGCGCACAGCAATTGCGCGGTCTGCGCCGCCCAGAGCGGGCGCAGGCTGCTGCGTGCCGTCTCTTCATGCACAACACCAAGCAGTTGCCCGGTCTGTGCAGCCTGCTGATCCAAGCGCTGTTCCAGCGTCTGCCAGGCATGTTTCATGTCATCCAGTTCCATGGGGTTACTCCGGTTGCGCAAGGGGAAAGGTCACAGTTCGGCGCGGATGTGCGCTTTCAGGCGGCTGAGCTTCGTGGCCACGTTGGTTTCGCTGATGCCCAGCACATCGGCGATCTCGCGGTAGCTGTGGTCGTCCAGGTAGAGCAGCATCAAGGCGCGCTCCAGGCGTGGCAGCTGCGCGATGAAGGTGTAGAGCGCGGTGAGCTGGTGTTCGCGCGCCGGGTCGCGGGCATGCGGGTCGGCAATGCTGTCGACCAGCGTGCCCACATCGATCACCTCGCCAGGGGCATGCCGGCGGCTGCGCAAGTCGCTGATCGCCACGTTCAACGCGATGCGGTACATCCAGGTGGAAAAACGGCGGTGCGGGTCGTAGCTGGGGAAAGCCCGCCACAGGTGTGTGGCGATGTCCTGGGCCAGATCGGCGCGGTCATCCGGATCCCGGCAATAGCTCGCCGCGACCTTGAGCACGATGCCGCGGTGCTGCTGCAGCAGGGCATTGAAGCGGGCGTGCAGGTCTGTGTGCTGGGGCATGGGAACGGCGGCGTGGGTGGGCGAGGAGGGCATGTCTGGATGATTCGCCGGGAGGTGAAAATCCTCACAACCTGAACAAACTGTCACGAACCTTCGACAGCAGGGGCCTTCTGGGCGCACACTATGCTGCTTTGCGCCTGCCGGCTCCGTGCGGCGCCTCCGGAGTTACCCATGACCCAAGAATCTTCCGCGCCGCTGCTGTTTGCAGACCTCGGCCTCTCAGATGCTGTGATGAAGGCGGTTGCCGCCGTCGGCTACGAGACCCCCTCGCCGATCCAGGCCGCCACCATCCCGGCGCTGCTGGCCGGTCGCGACGTGCTCGGCCAGGCCCAGACCGGTACCGGCAAGACCGCCGCGTTCGCGCTGCCGGTGCTGTCCAATGCCGACCTGAACCAGGTCAAGCCGCAGGCGCTGGTGCTGGCGCCGACGCGCGAACTTGCCATCCAGGTGGCCGAAGCCTTCCAGAAATATGCCGAAGCCATCCCCGGTTTTCGCGTGCTGCCGGTGTACGGCGGCCAGCCGTATGCCCAGCAGCTCAGCGCGCTCAAGCGCGGCGTGCACGTGGTGGTGGGCACCCCGGGCCGGGTGATCGATCACCTGGACCGCGGCACCCTGGACCTGTCGCAGCTGAAGACGCTGGTGCTGGACGAAGCCGACGAAATGCTGCGCATGGGCTTCATCGACGACGTCGAAGCGGTGCTGAAGAAGCTGCCGGAAAAGCGCCAGGTGGCGCTGTTCTCCGCGACCATGCCGCCGGCGATCCGCCGCATTGCGCAGACCTATCTGAAGGACCCGGCCGAAGTCACCATCGCGGCCAAGACCACCACCTCGGCCAATATCCGCCAGCGCTACTGGTGGGTGAGCGGCCTGCACAAGCTGGACGCGCTGACCCGCATCCTGGAAGTCGAGCCGTTCGACGGCATGATCATTTTCGCGCGCACCAAGGCCGCCACCGAAGAGCTGGCGCAGAAGCTGCAGGCGCGCGGTCTGGCCGCGGCCGCCATCAATGGCGACATGCAGCAGGCCGCCCGTGAGAAGACCATTGCCCAGCTCAAGGACGGCAAGCTCGACATCCTGGTCGCCACCGACGTGGCCGCGCGCGGCCTGGACGTGGAACGCGTCAGCCACGTGCTGAACTACGACATTCCGTACGACACCGAAAGCTATGTGCACCGCATCGGCCGCACCGGCCGTGCCGGCCGCAACGGCGACGCGATCCTGTTCGTCACCCCGCGCGAGAAGGGCATGCTGCGCGCGATCGAGCGCGCCACCCGTCAGCCGATCGAAGAGATGCAGCTGCCGAGCGTGGACGCGGTCAACGACACCCGCGTGGCGCGTTTCATGACCCGCATCACCGAGACCCTGGCCGGCGGTCAGATCGAGATGTATCGCGATCTGCTGCAGCGCTACGAGAGCGAGAACAACGTGCCGGCGATCGACATCGCCGCGGCAATGGCCAAGTTGCTGCAGGGCGATGCCCCGTTCCTGCTGACTCCGCCGGTGCGTGGCGCACGCGAAGACTTCGCACCGCGTGAGCGCAACGACCGCGCCGACCGTGGCGAGCGCCCGCGCTTCGAGCCCAAGTTCGAGCGTGGCCCGCGTGCGCCCGATGGCGAGCGTGGTGCACGTCCGCCGCGTCCGGACCGCCCGGCCTATGGTGAAGACGCCGGCGCCGAGCGTCCGCGCCGCGAGCCGAGCGCACCGCGCGGCGAGCCGGAGTTCGGCATGGAGAGCTACCGCATCGAAGTGGGCCACACCCATGGCGTGAAGCCGGCCAACATCGTCGGCGCCATCGCCAACGAAGCCGGCCTGGAAAGCCGCTACATCGGCCGCATCGACATCCAGGACGATTACTCGATCCTGGACCTGCCGGCCGACATGCCGCGCGAACTGCTGACGCACCTGAAGAAGGTCTGGGTGTCGGGCCAGCAGCTCAACATGCGCAAGCTGGAAGAGGGCGAGGCGGCCGCCGCGGCGGCGGCCAAGCCCAAGTTCCCGCGTGGTCCCAAGCCGGCGGGGCGGCCCAACCGGCCGATGGACCGCGCCGGCGCGCCGCACCGCAAGGGCCCGCCCAAGCCGCGTGGCCCGCGCAGCGAGTAAGCGCGCCTGAGCGTGCCTGTGCGCGGGGCGTCCGCCAAGCGGGCGCTGCCATACAGACTCTGCCATTGCTGCCGTTACTGCCTTCAGGCGCCCACTGGGCGCCTGAAACGCATTGGGCAGCGGTGGACGGTGATGGCGAAAGCGCAGGCGGCACGAGGCACAGGTGGCGGCGGGACCATGCAGACGGTGCGTGGCTGGCTCACGCTGCCGTTGGCGCTGTTGATCGTGCTGACCGGCTGCATGGCGGTGCTGTCGGCACTGGTGATCGAGGTCCAGGCCGGTGCCACCAGCTGGATCATTGGCGAGAGCCACTGGTCCAAGGCCCAGCAGGAATCGGTGTACTGGCTGGAGCGCTACCTCGGCAGCGCCGATCCGGCGGATCTGCAGGCGGCCTGCCGCGCACTGGAAGTGCCGTTGGGCGATCGCGCGGCGCGGTTGGCGGTGGATGCCTCGCCGATCGACTGGGCCGAGGTCTATGCCGGTCTGGCGGCCGGCCGCAATGCCCGTGAAGACATGCCGCAGATGGTGCGCCTGTACCGGTATGGGCAGCGCCTGCCGTACCTGGGCAGCGCAATTGCGCTGTGGAAGCACACCGATGGCGACATCCTGCATCTGAGCCTGCTGGCCGACCGGGCGGCCTCCGCCCAGGCCACCGGCACGCCGGACGCGCGCGCGCTGCAGTCCTTGCGTGCCGAACTGCATCTGCTGGATGGCCGCATGCGGCGCGATGCCGCCCAGTTCCTGACCTTGCTGACCCGCTGCGCGCGCATGCTGCACGATGTGATGGTGACCTGCAGCCTGGCCACCTTGCTGCTGGTGCTGAGCACCTGCGTGCTGGCGATCCGGCGCACCCGCGACTACCTGATGTCGCACGAAGGCCGCTTCCGCACCGCCTTTCAGCATGCCGCGCTGGGCATGGTGAAGTTCGACCTGAGCGGGCGCGTATTGGATGCCAACGCCTCCCTGGCGAATATCCTGCAATACCCGCCAGAGGCCTTGCAGGCCTGCACGCTGGCCGAGGTGATGCACCCGGACGACATCGTCCTGGACAGCCGCGGGCTGATCGACTGGCCGCGGCTGATGCAGGCCGGCGAGCTACGCTTTCTGCGCTCCGATGGCGGGGTGCTGTGGGGGCGCTGGAGCGCCTCGCTGGTGGAGCCGGGGCCGCAGGAGCCAAGCCTGGTGCTGGCGGTAATCGAGGATGTCTCGCAGGCGCACGAACTGGCCGACGAAGTGGCCTATCACGCGCGCCATGACGCGCTCACCGGGCTGATCAATCGCCGCGAGATCGAGCGCCGCCTGCAACGCCTGATCGACCCGCCGCAGTCACCGCAGCTGTGCCACGCGCTGTGCTTCGTGGACCTGGATCACTTCAAACTGGTCAACGACACCTTCGGGCATGCGGTGGGCGACAAGTTCCTGTGCCACTTCGCCGACGTGATCACCATGCAGCTGCGCCCCGGCGACTGGCTGGGGCGGTTGGGCGGCGACGAGTTCGCGATCCTGCTGGCCAACACCGACCTGGCGCATGCGCACACGCTGCTGGAGCGGATGCATGGCGTGCTTGGCCAGCCGTGGAGCCACCAGGGCGGCCGGCCGCTGACCCCCAGCTGCAGTTTCGGCGTGGTGGAGATCCGCCAGGGGGCCGACGACGTCAACCTGCTGATGACCGCGGCCGATCTGGCCTGCCATGCGGCCAAGGAAGAAGGCCGCAACCGCATCCGCAGTTTCGGCGAGACCGATCTGGCGATGGCGCGGCGGCGCCACGACGGCGGCTGGATCAGCGCGGTGCAACAGGCCATCGCCGAAGACCGGCTGCTGCTGTACGCGCAGAAGATCCAGGTGCTCAGCGACCCGGGGCGTGTGCAATACGAAGTGCTGGTGCGCATGCGCACGCGCGACGGCCGCGTGCTCAGCCCTGGCGAATTCCTGCCGGCGGTGGAACGTTACGGCCTGGGCCGCATGGTGGATGCGCACGTGCTGGAAACCCTTTGTGTGCAGCTGTCGGCCAATCCAGCGCATGTGGCGAGCCTGGACCTGTGCCATGTGAACCTGTCCGCGCAGTCGATCGCGCAACGCGACTTCCTGGATTTTGTCTGCGCCTTGTTCGAACGCTACCCGGCGCTGGTGGCCAAGCTGTGCCTGGAAATCACCGAAACCGCGGTGATTGGCGATCTGGAGCACGCGCAGCGGTTCGTGCAGAGCGTGCGCGCGCGCGGCTGCCATGTGGCGCTGGATGATTTCGGCAGCGGCCTGGCTTCGTTCGGTTATCTCAAGCAATTTACGGTGGACGTGCTCAAGATCGACTGCGGCTTCGTGCGCAACTACGCACATGACGCCGTGGACCGCGCCACCGTGCATTCGATCGCGCAGGTAGGCCTGGCGCTGGGGATCGAGGTGGTGGCCGAGGGCGTGGAATCGGAGGCCGACATCGCCGGCCTGCGCGAAGCCGGGGTCGGCCAGGTGCAAGGGTTTAGCCTGCACAGGCCATGCCCGCTGGATGACCTGCTGCATGTGCCGCTGCCCAGCCTGGCTGCCTCCTGAGCGGCCCTGACGCACGCAATAGCCCGCGCGGCGCCGCAATCGCCGATAATCCGCCGATGACGACCCGACTCAACAAACATATCGCCGAAACCGGCTTCTGCTCCCGCCGCGAGGCGGACCGCCTGATCGGCGAACGCCGCGTCACCGTCAATGGCGTGATCGCCGGCACCGGCGCGGTGGTCGGCGAAGACGACACCGTGCTGGTGGACGGCCAGCCCCTGCGCGTGCGCGAGGCCAAAAAGCCTGGTACCCGGCGCCACGTGTACATCGCACTCAACAAGCCGGTGGGCATCACCAGCACCACCGAGAGTTCGGTGAAAGGCAACATCGTGGAGTTCGTGGGCCACGAGCAGCGCATCTTCCCGATCGGCCGGCTGGACAAGGACTCCGAAGGGCTGATCCTGATGACCAGCAACGGCAACATCGTCAACGAGATCCTGCGCGCGGAAAATCGGCATCAGAAGGAATACCTGGTCGCGGTCAACAAACCGGTCACCGACGAATTCCTGCGTGGCATGGCCCGCGGCGTGCGCCTGCATGACGAAACCACCTTGCCGTGCCGTACCGCGCGCATCGCCAAGTTCGGCTTCCGCATCGTGCTGGAGCAGGGCTTGAACCGGCAGATCCGCCTGATGGCCGCGGCGTTCGGTTTCCGCGTGACCCAACTGCGCCGCGTGCGCATCGACAACATCAAGCTGGCCGCGCTCAAGCCCGGCCAGTGGCGCAATCTCACCGACCAGGAATTGCAGGGGTTATTGCCGCAGCGTACTGATTGGTGAGTGTGGCTTGGCAGCGTGTTGGAGCGGTTGCTGCTTGGCGCAGTTTGATCGTCGCTTGGACGCTTCCCGATGCATCATCTGGAATGCTCATCGTGGGAGCGCGCTTGCGCGCGATGGTGCGTTACCGGTAAAGCCCTCGCGCGCAAGCGCGCTCCTACCACAGCCGGGTGTCTGACGCATCAGGACGCTGGTGCGCAGCGCGTGCTGAGCCTGTCGTGCGAATTGGTACTGCGATGACTTGGCGGCGCAGACACTCAGAAGGATTGGTGCCCGTAGGAGCGCGCTTGCGCGCGATGGGGCGTTCCCGGTCAAGCTCCTCGCGCGCAAGCGCGCTCCTACAACAGCTGGGTGTTCGATGCTTTAGATTGCGGTGCCATAGCGAGTGCATGGCCTGCGTACGCATTGATTCTGTCGCATGCGACGACCAGGGCCGCGTAAACGCCCCGAGAAGATTCGGTGTCCGTAGGAGCGCGCTTGCGCGCGATGGGGCGTTCCCGGTCAAGCCCCTCGCGCAAGCGCGCTCCTACGAAAACCATGGCCGTTCGGCGTGGCCGATCAATCGACGATGTTCTTCGCCTCGGCGGTGCCGAGCAATTCGGGATGTACCACCTTGCGGCGCCGCTCCAGCACCGGATGCAGGAAGACCGCGCCCAGGATGATCGCCACGCCTAGGTAAAACAGCGGCGTCAGTTCGCGTTGTTCGCCCAGCAACACGATCGCCAGCACGATCGCGTAGACCGGCTCCAGGTTGGTCACCAGCTGCACTGAGTAGGCGCTGAGGTGCCGCAGCGCGACCAGCGCCAAGGCAAACGGCAGCAGCGTGCAGGCCAGGGCGAGGCCGAGCAGCAACATGCCATCGTGCAGGCTGGGCAGCACCAGCAGGTCGCCATGCAGGGCTGGCAGCACCAATGGCAAGGCAGGCGCCAGCACCGTCAGGGCCAGCGTGCCAGCACCCAGTTCCAGGGCGGTGACGGTGAGCGGGTCGGCGTGCGCCACCATGCGTTTGTTGAGCGAGCCGAACAGGCCAACGAACACCGCCGAGACCGCGCCGACCACCACGCCGGCACGCATGCCATCGGGCACGCCACCGACCACCAGCGCCACGCCCGGCAACACCGCCAGCCCGAACAGCAGCTCGCGCGGCCGGAACGGGCGCTGCGCCACCCAGGGCTCGATCACCGCGGTGAACACCGGCGCCAATGCGATACAGGTGGCCGCCACCGAAGCGTTCGCCAACTTGATCGCGCCGTAGAAGGTCAGCCAGTGCAGCGCCACCAGCACGCCGATGCCGCAATAGCCCAGCATCACCGGCGCCGACATCGCGCGCAGCCCGCGCCACACGCGCGGCAGCAGCAACAACGCCACCACCACGATCAGCATCCGCCACCACACGAGCGGCAGCGCCTGCAGCGTGATCAGCTTGCCGAGGATTGCGGTGATGCCCCAGAGCAGCACGCAGAAATGGATTTGCAGTTGCGCTTTGCGCAGGTCGGTCATGGGCATGCGCCATTGTCGCCGAAACCGCTGGGCTGGCCTACGTGTTGTTGGCTCCAAAGCGGTGCGCGCAGGACTACGAAAGCGGACGTCGGGTTGTCTCCACAGGCGGCGCAGGCTGAGTCAAGGCCAAGCCTGTAGCGGCATGTGTCTTCGGCCCCAAGTCGTTGTGCGCGGTACTGCAGAAGCGTCATCGGGTTTCTCTGGAGCTATCGCATGTGTAGCCGCCGCCACAGCGGTAGCGCGCCAGCCGCTGGCACACCGGACGCAACCGTTGCGCCTGACCTGCGCGGTAGTGCCTCGCGCTCCGCTAATGGTCCACTACCTGCGGAAGGGCCATCACCGCCGCCAAGTTGCGTTACTCAGGCGAGCTGATGAAAGACCAGCGCATCTCGCGCACAGTGGCCGTTGCCGCGCGTGTAGCGGGCCGGCCGCTGGTACAGCGACCGCGCACCGGTAATGCCTGAGCTGCACCGCAGCGCCTCACGCCCCGCAAGCGGTCCATTGCGCGCAGAAGGACCATCATCGCCTCCGGGTTGCGTTGCTCAGGCGGGCTGATGAAAGAGAAGAGCATCTCGTGCACAGTGGCCGTTGCCGTTGCCGCGCGTGTAGCGGGCCGGCCGCTGGCACACCAACCGCACCCGTAACGCCTGAGCTGCACTGCAGCGCGTCGCGCGCCGCTAGCGTCCCAGCGCCTGCAGCAGCGCCATCGCCGCAGCCGGGTTGCGCTCCTTGGCGGCGCTGATGAAGAACACGAACACCTCGCGCGCAGTGGCCAGTGCCGGTGCATCGCCGACATGCGGAAGATCGGCCGGGTCTTCGCCACGGCGCCAGGCCTGGATGCGCTCGGCCCAGCGGGCCAGCGCCGGTGCCGGATAACCTGTGTGCAAGCGTGCCTGGCTGCGCATCAGCCGCGCATACACAAAATCCGTGGAAAGGTCGGCAAACGAAGGGTGCTCGTCAGAATCAGTGAACACCGTGGCCACGCCATGTTGGCGCACCCGCGCGATGAGCGCGGCATCCACGGCGTCGTGGTCGCGGATCTCCAGCACGTGCCGTAGCGCGCGGCTGCCGGCGCGCTTGGGCAACAGCGACAGGAACTCCTCCAGGTCGTCGGGCTGCAGGCGATGGCCTTGCTCGAATTGCCAGACCAGCGGCCCAAGTGTGTCGCCCAGCTCGGCAATGCCACCGATGAAGTCCTCCACCTGCGCGCCGGTGCCAGCCAGCGTGCGTGATTGGGTGATACGCCGCGGCGCCTTGGCCGAGAACACAAAGCCCGGTGGCACCTCGTCGCGCCACTTCGCGTAGGTCGCCGGTTTCTGCGCACCGTGGTACGTGCCGTTGATTTCGATGGCGGTGACATGGCGGCTGGCGTATTCCAGCTCCCGGCGCTGCACCAGACCCTCGGGGTAGAACATGCCGGCGCGCCACGGTGCGTACACCCAACCGCCAATGCCGACATGGATGCCTTCCAGGGCAAGGGGCGCTGCAGCGAACAGATCGGTCATGGCGGGCTCCGCAGTGGCGAGGGGGGATGCCGCGATATACCGGAACTGCGATCGCTGCAAGTGACCGATGATACCGACGCCGCCGCAAGACGCTGGCGACAGCGGATACCTTGCGTCGTGCAACCAGTGCCTGAGGATGCTCTGTCGCTGGCAGCCGGCTACCATCGGGCTCCCCTTGCCGGAGCGTTGTCATGACCTGGACCACCCCCGATCTTTGCGACCGCTTTCCCGAGGTGGCGGTTGCCGAGCCGCTGTTTCGGCACTTTGGTGGGCGCACCACCTTTTCCGGACCGATCGCCACGGTGCGCTGTGTCGAGGACAACTCGCGCATACGCGAGCTGGCCTCCACGCCTGGCGACGGGCGCGTGCTGGTGGTCGATGGGCAAGGCTCCTTGCGGCATGCTTTGTTCGGTGACCAGATCGGCGCACAGGCGGTGGCCAATGGCTGGGCCGGCGTGCTGATCCACGGGTGCGTGCGCGACGTGGAGATCCTGGCGGGCTTGCCGTTGGGCGTGCTGGCGTTGGCGGCGTGCCCACGCCGCACCGAGCGCCGCGACCTGGGCGATGTGGACGTGCCGGTGAATTTTGCCGGCGTCGCGTTCGTCCCCGGGCACTGGCTGTATGCCGATGCGAACGGTGTGGTGGTGGCAGCGACGCCGTTGTCGTTGGAAATCGCCGGCGTGGAGCATTGATTGATGAGCACAGAGCAGCACAGCAAGCCGATGACCTGGATGATGGTGGGAGCGATGGCTGGCATGACAGCGAGTGGTGTCACCTTGGCCGCTGAGACGGCTGCATTGCCGGCCGGCATGCAGCAGTTCGACGCGCAGATGGAGCGGGTGCGCAAGCAGTTCGATGTGCCCGGCATTGCCGTAGCCATCGTCAAGGATGGTCAGATCGTGCTGGAGCGCGGCTACGGTGTGCGCGAGCTGGGCAAGCCGGCGCCGGTGCAGGCCAATACGCTGTTCGCCATTGCTTCCAACACCAAGGCCTTCACCGCCGCATCGCTGTCGATCCTGGCCGATGAGGGCAAACTCTCGCTGGACGACAAGGTCATCGAGCACCTGCCGTGGTTCCGCATGTCCGACCCATATGTGACCAACGAAATGCGCGTGCGCGACCTGCTCGCGCACCGCAGCGGTTTGAGCCTGGGCGCAGGCGATCTGCTGTACTGGCCCACCACCAGTTACACCACCGAAGAAGTGGTGCAGCGGCTGGCCAAGGTGCCGCTCAAGGGCGGCTTCCGCGACCGCTATGCTTACGACAACATCTTGTACGCGGTCGCCCAGAAGGTGATCGAGCAGGTGTCCGGGCAGAGCTATGCGGCGTTTTTGCAGCAACGCATTTTTACGCCGGTGGGCATGGCCGGCACACGCTTCAATGCCGATCACCTGCAACCCGGCGATGCTGCCGCCGTTGGCCATGCCAAGTACGACTTCAGCAAGCTGCGCACGGTGGCGCCGCTGACCTGGTCCAACAATTCCGGCGCCGGCGGGGTGTATTCCAGTGCGCACGACATGGCGTTGTGGATGAACGTGCAACTGGCCGGCGGCACGCTGGCCGATGGCACCCCCTTGTTCAGTGCCAAGCGGCAGCGCGAGATGTGGTCGATGATCACGCCGATCAGTGTGCCGGAGCCGGCGGTGCCCGAGCTGGCCGCGGCGCGCCCCAACTTTGCCGGCTACGGCGAGGGTTGGAGCCTCAGCGATTACCGCGGCCATCGGCTGGTGTGGCATACCGGCGGCTGGCCCGGCATGGTGTCGCGGCTGACCCTGGTGCCGGAGCAAAAACTCGGCGTGGTGGTGCTGACCAATCAAGAAGTGGGCGCGGCATTCAACGCGGTGACGCTGCAGGTGCTGGATGCGTTCTCGCAGCTGCCCACCACCGACTGGACCGCCGCCTACGCCAAGGCCGTGGAAAAGGCAGATGCCGAAGCCGATACCAGCTGGAAACACCATGAGCAGGCGCGTGCCAAGCGCTCGGCGCCGTCGTTACCGCTGAGTGGGTACGCCGCGACCTATCGCGACCCCTGGTACGGCGAGGTGGTGATCCGCCAAGAGGGTAAGCGGCTGCGCCTGCAGTTCGCCAAGACCGCGCAACTGGTGGGCACGCTGGAGCATTGGCAGCACGACAGCTTCATCGTGCGCTGGGACGACCGCTCCTTGAATGCCGATGCGTTCGTCAACTTTGCGCTGACCCCCGACGGCAAGGTGCGTGAGATGCGCATGGAGGCCATATCGCCATTGACCGATTTCAGTTTCGATTTCCAGGATCTGGTGTTGACGCCGGTGGCAGCGGCGGCAGTCGCGCCGGAGTGAGCTGACGCGCACCGGTGGCCCTGCCGGGGCGCCGGACCGCGGCGCAAGCAGACACGCGGCCGCCTGATTTCGGCCGAACTCAATCTGCGTCGCGTGGCTGACCAGCCGCCACGGAGCGCGGCCTTTGAACGACCGGTGGCGGCCCATCGACCGCCACCGGAATGGGATCTCGCAGTTGCGCCCGCCTGTCGCGTAACGAACGCAACTGCTTGCAGGTCATCTGCGCGCGTAGCCCGTCGGCGCTATCGCCCACCGGCCTGGCTCGCTATGATCCGCGCAACTCTCAGGGACGCCGTCCACGCATGACCACTCCGCAAATGTCGGTGTATTTCTTTTTGCAGGCCGCCGCGATCCTGCTGGCGTGCCGCGTGGTGGGTCTGCTGGCCAAGCGCATAGGTCAGCCGCAGGTGGTGGGCGAGATGATTGCCGGCGTGATGCTGGGGCCGTCGCTGTTCGGACTGGTGCTGCCGGATCTGCAGGCGGCGCTGTTTCCCAAGCAGACCATGGACGTGCTGTACGTGTTCGCGCAGTTCGGCGTGGGCCTGTACATGTTCCTGGTCGGCACCGACTTTCGTGGCGACCACTTCAAGGCGCGCTATCGCAGTGCCATGAGCGTGTCGTTGGCCGGTATCGCGGTGCCGTTTGCGTTGGCGTTCGCGCTGTGCCCGTGGTTGATCAACGTGCAAGGCCTGTTCTCCGAAAAGGCCAAACTGATGGAGGCTTCGCTATTCCTGGGCGCCGCCATCGCCATCACCGCCTTCCCGATGCTGGCACGCATCATCCACGAGCGCGGCCTCACCAATAGCCCGTTGGGCACGCTGGCACTCACTGCAGGTGCGTTCGACGATGCGGCGGCGTGGTGCATTCTTGCCGTGGTCCTGGCCAGCTTCGGCGGCAGCTGGGGCAGCGCCTATCTGGCCATCGGTGGTGGCGTGGCCTATGCGTTGTTCATGCTCTTTGTCGGTCGCCACCTGCTGCGCCGGTTGTCTGATTACGTGGTGCCCGATCAGCCGCTCGGCAACGGCGTGTTGGCGGTCATCCTGATGCTGTTCTGCCTCAGCGCCTGGGCGATGGATGCGATCGGTATCCATGCGGTGTTCGGCGGCTTCCTGCTCGGCGCCTGCCTGCCCAAGGGGGCGTTGACCGAAAAGCTGCGCGCGATGATGCAGCCGTTCGTGGTGGTGTTGCTGCTGCCGCTGTTCTTCACTTACTCGGGGCTCAAGACCCAGCTCAGCGTGCTGATGCAGCCGCAGATCATGCTGGCCGGCGTGGCGATCCTGGCGGCCTCGTTCATCGGCAAGGGCGTGGCCTGCTGGGCCGCAGCGCGTGCCACCGGCGAAAACAACCGCGACGCGATGGCGATCGGTTCGCTGATGAACGCGCGTGGCCTGATGGAGCTGATCATCATCAACATCGGCCTGCAGGCCGGGGTGATCGAACAAGGCCTGTTCTCGGTGCTGGTGCTGATGGCGATCCTGTCCACCTTGATGGCCACGCCGCTGTTCAACTGGATCATGCGCCGCCACGCCCACGTGAGCGACGCGGTGCCGAGCCTGCAATCGCGGTGAGGGCGCGCAGTTGTCTGCTGTGGCAGGCAACTGCAGGGGTGCGCGCGCTGGGGGGCGCGTCAACGCCTCAGCGGCAACTGCACGCTGGCCAGCAGGCCACCGCCGGCGCGGTTGCTGACGACCAGGCGGCCATCGTGCGCCTGGCAGATGGCTGATGCGATCGCCAGGCCTAGGCCGCTGCCACCGGAATGCCGGGCGCGCGAGCTGTCGGCGCGCCAGAAGCGATCCAGCAGATGCGGTAATTGCGCAGGCTCTACCCCGGGGCCACGGTCGCCCAAGGTGAGCTCCACGCCGGAGCCTTCGCGGCGCACCTCTATCTCCAGCACCTTGCCGGCTGCGGCGTAGCGCACTGCGTTGTCGATCAGGATCGACAACACCTGGCCCAGCCGATGCCGGTCGGCACGCAGGCGGAGGGGCGGATGCTTGGGGTAGTGGATGGCCATTTGCGCCTCGCGCAGCACGGGCCCCGCCCACTCGATGCGCTCGGCGACGAGCTCGTGCAGGTCGACGCTTTCCGGCTCCAGCACCAGTTGGCCGGCACGCGCCAGCGATACCAGGTGCAAATCCCCGATCAGCCGATTGATCTGCTCCAGCTGGCGATGCACCAGCCGAAGTTGCTCGGGTTCGCGCGGAAAGACGTCATCCAGCATGCCTTGCACGCGCCCCATTGCGGCATTGAGCGGGGTGCGCAATTCATGCGCGAGCATCGCGCTGGAGTCGCGCAATTCGCGCTCGTACTGCTGCAGCCTGCCGCTCATGGTGTTGAAGTCGTCGGCCAAGGCGGTGAGCTCGTCCGGTGCGCCAGTCACCACCTGCGCGCGCGCGCCGAAGTCGCCGTCGCTGACCCGGTGCGCTGCGGAAGCCACCTGCGAAAATTGCCGCGACAGCGGCCGCGATGCGAGCAGGCCGCAGAACAGGATGACCGGGACCGAGATGGTCATCATGGCGCCCAGCATCCACCAGTCCGGATTGGCCAGCCCGGGCAGGAAATTTTCGATGTCGTAATAGCGCTGGAACAGCTCCCACAAGCGCGCCTGGTTGGCCCTGGGTTGCTCGATCAGCTGGGCGATTTCCGCGCGCGGCTCAGCCGGCACGGTGCTCAGGATCAGGCTATAGCGAAGATTGAAATAGCACCACATGCCGAAGGCGATGACCATCATGGTCAGCACCGCCAGCGCGCTCATGCGCAGCCCCACCCACCACCACAGCGGCGCCTGGCTACGCCACGCATGAAATCGCCGCAGGGCATTCATTGAAAGCGGTATCCCACTGCGCGCACGGTGACCAGGACGCCGGTGATGCCATGCACTTCAAGTTTGCGGCGCAGGTTGTGGATATGCGAATCCACCACCCGTTCCAGCGCATCGCTGTCGGGCAGGCAGGCGTCGAGCAGTTCGCTGCGCGTAAAGGCCTTGAATGGCGTCTTGAGCAACAGCGCGAGCAGATTGAATTCGGTCGGTGTCAGATCCAGCGCCACGCTGTCGCCGTTCTCGCCTTGCACGCTGGCAACCACGGCGGCCGGATCCACGCTCAGCCGACCGTGCTGCAGGGGCTCGCCCGGCGCGCGCACGGCCACGCTTCGGCGCAGTACGGCATGCACGCGCGCCACCACTTCCTTGGGGCTGTACGGCTTGACCACGTAATCGTCGGCGCCGTAGCGCAGTGCGCCGAGCTTCTCCGGTTCATCGCCAATGGCGGTGACCATGATCACCGGCGTGTCGCCGGCGCGGCGAATCGCCGACAGCACCTCGATGCCGCTGAGCTTGGGCAGCATCACATCCAGCAGCACCAGATCCGGTGCCCATTGCCGATGCAGCTGGATGGCGCGTTCACCATCGCCGGCCACTGCCACATCGAAGCCATCGCGGCGGAGATAGGCCTCCAAAATGCTGGCGCTATCGGCGTCGTCTTCCACCAGCAGAACCTTTTTGCCTGTCATGGCGTGCTGCCCTGTCGTCTCGATCAAATCTGGATAATTCCCGAAAACAACCTGGACGCTACAGGTCGAGGATGTCGGTCGAGATTGGCTCTGTGCTCCGACATCATGATTCCACAAATTATTCCGCGCCGTTGGCCTTGCGTTTGCCTGGTTGCCGCCAGTGCTGTGCTGTCGGCTGGTTGCTCGCTGACGCCGACCTATCAGCGGCCGGTGGTGAGCGTGCCGGCCACGTTCGGCAGCCCACAGCCTGCATCCGCGCCCGATCAGCCCGACGCCAATGCCACGGCTGCCGTGAGTTTGAACGCGCAGGAGCGCGCATTCCTGCAGGCCTTCGCGCCAGACCGCGACCTGCGGCCCCTAGTCGAACGTGCCTTGGCGCACAACGGCGATTTCCGCCGCGCTGCACTGCAAGTGGAGCAGGCGCGCGCACAGTACGGCATCGCCCAGGCGTCGCGTCTGCCCACGATCGCCGTCGGCGCGCAGCAGCTACGGCAACATTTCGACAATCCTGCGCTGGATGCGCGTTACCAGCAGGATCTGGTGATTGCCAACGCGGGAATCGGCAATTTCGAAGTGGATTTCTTCGGCAAGCTGCAGGCGATGTCCGAGGCTGCGCGGCAGCGTTACCTGGCCAGCACCTACGGCCGCGATGCAGCGCGTGGTGCCCTGATTGCCGAGGTGCTGCGTGCCTACACCGCCGAGCGCACGGCTGCGCAGGCGCTGCAGCAACTGCAATCGCTGGATGCCGACAGCACTGCGCTCCTGGCCATTGCCGAGCGTCAATATCAGGTGGGGCTGATTGCGCGCGACGAGCGCGATGCGCAGCGCCGTCAGGCCGATCAGGCCCATGTGGCGGCCTTGCAGGGCAACGATAACCATGCTGCGGCGGTGCGTGCACTGCGGTTGCTGGCCGGCTATGACAGCACGCCGGTACCCGGCGATCTGCAGGGTTTGATCGCCGCAGATGCGCCTGCGAGCGCATGGCGCGCACTCGATTCGTCACTCTTGCTGCAACGCCCGGATATCCAGCAAGCCGAGCTGGAACTGCGCGCGGCCAATGCCGATATCGGCGCGGCGCGTGCGGCGTTTTTTCCGTCGATCACCTTGAGCACCAGCGTGGGCACCGCCAGCGACGGATTGAGCGGCTTGTTTTCTGCAGGCCACGGGTTGTGGAGCTTTATGCCGCAACTGAATCTGCCGTTGTTCGACGGTGGCCGTAATCGCGCCAATCTGGATCTGGCGCAGGTGCGTAAACGCGCCGATGTGGTCGCCTACGAGCAGTCGATCGAGTCTGCGTTTCGTGAGGTCGCTAATGCGCTCGACGCGCACGCGACCTTGTCGCAGGCCGAGCCGCTCGCGCGCGAGCAGGTCGAACGCGAGCAACTGCGTCTTGCTCGCATGCACAAGCGCGTGGATGCCGGCCTGGAAGACCGCAGCACGCTGCTGGCCGAGCGCTCGCGCATCGCCCAAGCCGAACTCGATTACCTGGACACCGCACGTCAACGCGTGCTGAGCCGCATTGCCCTGTTTCAGGCGTTCTACGGCGTGCGCCTGCCTACCTCTTCCTGACGTCTGCTGGAGACTTTCGATGAATGTACTGTCCTTCAATCGCCTGCGTGGCAACCATGCTGTTCGCGCCGGCGTCCTTGCGTGCATGAGCGCCATTCCGTGCATCGCGCATGCACAAACCGACTTGACCGGGAGCTCGCGCCTGCTGGGAGAGCGGACTGAAATCACTGCGGGCGCCGCAGCAGTTGCCACGCCAGAATATGCCGGTGCCGAACGCGCACGCGTGCAATCCAACCCGGTGCTGGTGGTGCAACGCGGTGTGCTGTTCTTCGATACGGCGCGCGGTGCTGGCCTGCAATACCAGAGCAAGTCTGGCTTCTACATCTCGCAATCGCTGTATTACGACCTGGGCCGGCTGCAAAGCGACAGCAACTGGCGGCCGGGCTCGCGCCTGCTGGCTGGCATGGGCGATGTGCCTGGGTCGGTGACCGCACGCACGCTGGTGATGCAGCAAGTGACGCCCTACATGAACGTCAACGCGGAGGCGGAATTCGCGCTCAAGGATGCGGCGCGCCGTAACCGCTATCGCGCCGGAGTGGAGTTCACCCTGCTGCATCGCGCCAGCGACACGGTCACTCTGGATCTGGACGTGCATGGCGGCGACCGCCGCTTCAATCAGGCCTATTTCGGCGTCACCGATGCGCAGGCCGGGCGTACGCGTTTTGAGGCTTTCAACGCGGGATCCGGCGTCTACGCCGCCGCAGTCGGTGGCAGTTGGACGCATTCGCTGGGCGACCACTGGGCCACCACGCTGGGCGTCACCGGCACGCGCTACCTGGACAACGCCGAAGACAGCCCGCTGGTGGCACGCCGCGCTGTGGTCGGCGGCACCTTTGCACTGACCTACAGCCGCTGAGCGGAACAGACCGGGGGATCGAATGATGACGATGTTTTATCGCGGCCTGGTGTGCGGCACGTTGCTGCTGGGATTGGCCGCCTGCAGTGGGCCGGATGCGCCCGCCACCGAGACGCCGCGCGCGGTGAAGCTGGAGCGCTTTGGCGCCGGCAGCGACAGCCCCCTGCAGGTGCCGGCGCTGGTGCGCCAGGAACAGCGCGCCGAGTTGGCGTTCGAAGGAGCGGGCCGTCTTTCTGCGGTATTGGTGGATGTGGGCGACCGCGTGACGCGCGGGCAAGTGCTGGCGCGCCTGGACGATGAACCGCTGCGCCTGCGCGAACAGCAGGCCGACGCAAATGTGCGTGCGGCGCTGGCGCAGTCTGGCGAACGGCAACTGCAATCGCGCCAGCAACAGGCGATGTTCGATGATGGTGCAAGTTCCAATGCGACCTTGACGGCCGCGCGCGCGGCGGCTGATGCCGCTACCGCACAACTGCAGGTGGCCAGGGCCGATCTGGCCATGGCCCGCCGCGGTAGGCGTCTGGGCGAGTTGCGCGCGCCGTACGATGGCAGCGTGGTGGCGCGCCTGCAACAGCCGCAGGCGGATGTGGCAGCGGGGCAGACGGTGCTGCAGGTGGAAGGGCAGGGCCATGTGCAACTGGTCGCCACGCTGCCGACAGCTGCCGTCGCCGACCTGGTGCCCGGGCAACCCGTCCACGCTCGCATAGTTGATGCTGGCGCGGCGCCGGTCGCGCTGCGTCTGCGCAGTCTTTCCAGCCGCGTGGACAATGCCGCAACGGTGCAGGCGTTGTTCGAGCCGGTCGCCGCAACGACGGCACTGCGCAGCGGCGACAGTGTGCTGCTGACCCTGCCTACGCGCGCTGCTTCTACGCCCAGCGTGCCGTTGTCGGCGGTCGTGCCGCGGCTCAATCGGCAACAGGCCAGTGTGTTCGTGTACCAGCCGGCAAAGCGGGCCGTGATCGAACGTGCAGTCGACCTGGGGACGATTGTCGGTGAGCGCGTCCAGATTCTGCGCGGGCTGCGTGCAGGCGAGCAGGTGGTCAGCGCCGGGGTGGGCTTTCTGGTCAGCGGCCAGCCGGTGACCCCACTGCAGGCACAGACGCAGCTGAGCGGAGGTCGCGCGCCATGAAGCTGACACACATGGCGATGCGTTCGAGCCGGCTGACGTTGTTTGCGGCAGCGATGATTCTGATCGGCGGCATCGTGGCGTTCCTCGGCTTCCCCTCGCAGGAAGAGCCGTCGGTGACCGTGCGCGACATGCTGGTGTCGGTGGCCTATCCCGGCATGCCCAGCGCGCAGGTGGAGAACCTGCTGGCGCGCCCCGTTGAAGAGCAGCTGCGTGAGCTGGCAGGTATCAAGCGCATCGTCACTACGGTGCGCCCGGGCAGCGCGATCGTGCAGTTGACCGCCTACGACGATGTGCAGGATTTGCCGGCGCTCTGGCAGCGTGTGCGCGCCAAGGCCGCAGAGGCCGGTGCGCAATTGCCTGCCGGTACGCTTGGTCCGTTCGTCGACGACGACTTCGGGCGCGTGTCGGTGGCCTCGATTGCAGTCACCGCGCCAGGCTTTTCGATGAGCGAAATGCGCGGCCCGCTGCGGCGCATGCGCGAGCAGTTATATGGCTTGCCCGGCGTGGAGCAGGTGAAGTTGTTCGGCCTGCAGGATGAGCGCGTGTACTTGTCGTTTGATCGCGCGCGCCTGCTGGCGAGCGGCCTGACCCCGTCCAGCGTGATGGCGCAATTGCGCGCGCAGAATGTGGTGGGCTCCGGTGGGCAAGTGGCAGTGTCTGGATTGGCGCTGACCGTGGCCACCACCGGCGAAATTCGCACGCCCGAACAGTTGCGCAGCGTGCTGCTGAGAGTGCCGGGCGCATCTGCCGGCGGCGCGCGTGAGGTAACCCTGGGCGAGTTGGCACAGGTGCAGGTGATGCCGGCCGACCCGCCGCAAAGCGCGGCCGTTTACCAGGGCCAGCCGGCGGTGGTGGTCTCGGTGTCGATGCAACCTGGCAGCAATATCGCCGACTTCGGCAAGGCGCTGCGCGCCAAGCTCGACGACACCGCGCGCCAACTGCCTGTCGGCTTTACCCAGCACGTAGTGAGCTTCCAGGCCGATGTGGTCGAGCGTGAGATGGGCAAGATGCATCACGTCATGGGCGAGACCATTGTCATCGTCATGGCGGTGGTGATGCTGTTTCTGGGCTGGCGCACCGGCTTGATCGTCGGCGCGATCGTGCCGTTGACCATCTTCGCCTCGCTGATCGTCATGCGCGTGCTGGACGTGGAGCTGCAGACGGTCTCGATTGCCGCCATTATTCTCGCGCTGGGCTTATTGGTGGACAACGGCATCGTCATTGCCGAAGACATCGAGCGCCGTCTGGTGGCCGGCGAGGAACGTCGCCAGGCTTGTATCGATGCAGGCCGGACGTTGGCAACCCCATTGCTGACCTCGTCGTTGGTCATCGTGCTGGCGTTCTCGCCATTCTTTTTCGGCCAGACCAGCACCAACGAATATCTGCGCTCGCTGGCCACCGTGTTGGGCGTGACGCTGCTTGGGTCGTGGTTGCTGAGCATCACGGTGACGCCGCTGCTGTGCATGTATTTCGCCAAGGTGCATGCCGCCAAGGACAGCGACGCAGCGGAATCGCAGTTCTATCGTGGCTACCGGCGCGTCATCGAACGTGTGCTGCAGCACAAGGCGCTCTTCATCGGTGCCATGGCGGCGATGCTGGCGGTGGCGATCACCGTGCTGGTGTCGATTCCGTACGATTTCCTGCCCAAGTCTGATCGCCTGCAGTTCCAGATGCCGGTAACCTTGCAAGCGGGCAGCGATGCACGCGAAACCCTGCGCACGGTGAGCGACCTCAGCCGCTGGTTGGGCGACCGCCGCGCCAACCCCGAAGTGGTGGACAGCATCGGCTATGTCGCCGATGGCGGGCCGCGCATCGTGTTGGGCCTGAACCCGCCGCTGCCGGCCGCCAACCAGGCGTACTTCACGGTCAGCGTGCGGCCCGGCACCGACATCGATGCGGTGATCGCACGAGTGCGCGCGCATGTGCGCAGCCATTTCCCCGCGCTGCGTGCCGAGCCCAAACGCTTTTCGCTAGGCGCGACCGAAGCCGGCATGGCAGTGTACCGCGTGGTGGGCCCGGACGAGGCCGTGTTGCGCAGCAGCGCGGCTGCCATTGCCAAGGCGTTGCGGGCAGTGCCGGGCACCGTGGATGTGCAGGACGATTGGCAAGCCCGCATTCCGCGCTATGTGGTGCAGGTCGACCAGCTCAAAGCGCGGCGCGCCGGTGTGAGCAGCGAAGACGTGGCGCGGGCATTGCAGGCGCGCTACAGCGGCGTGGACGCCACGTTGATCCGCGACGATGGCACCGATGTGCCGGTGGTCGTACGTGGCAGCGCACATGAGCGCGCCGCCAACGGCAATCCGGCCGATACGCTGGTGTATCCGCAAGCAGGCGGCGCGCCGGTGCCGCTAGCGGCAATCGCCACCGTGCTGCGCGACAGCGAGCCGTCGGCGATCCAGCGGCGCAACCTCAGTCGTGCCATCACGGTGACTGCGCGCAATCCGCAATTGACCGCGACCGAGATCGTCGAGCGGCTGGCGGCGCCCATCGCTGCGCTCAAGTTGCCGCCAGGCTACCGCGTGGAGATTGGCGGTGAACTGGAGGATTCAGCCGAAGCCAATCAAGCCTTGCTGCACTACATGCCGCATGCGCTGGGTGCGATCCTGTTGCTGTTCGTGTGGCAGTTCAACTCGTTCCGCAAATTGTTCATCGTGCTGTCGGCGGTGCCATTCGTGTTGATCGGCGCGGCGCTGGCGCTGGTGATCACGGGCTATCCGTTTGGCTTCATGGCGACGTTCGGCTTGCTGGCGCTGGCCGGCATCATCGTCAACAACGCGGTGTTGCTGTTGGAACGCATCGAGGCCGAACTTGCCGATGGCCTGCCACGCCGCGAGGCAGTGGTTGCTGCCGCGGTCAAACGTCTGCGTCCGATCGTCATGACCAAGCTCACCTGCATCGTCGGCCTGGTACCGCTGATGCTGTTCGCCGGCCCGCTGTGGACCGGGATGGCGATCACCATGATCGGTGGGTTGGCGTTGGGCACGCTGGTGACGCTGGGCTTGATCCCGATCCTGTACGACCTGCTGTTCGGCCTGCGCGTGCGGCGCGGTGCCTAGACCGCGCCTGCATTCGTCGGCCCGGCACGCCATACTTGGGGCAGACAGCAGCAAACACGACACGATGAGCAAAGCAAAAGAGAAAGCCACACAGCAGCCGGTGCAGCCACCTGTACCTGTGTTTCAACTGCATGTGGCAGTGACCGGCAGTGCGCCGCTGATCTGGCGGCGCCTGCTGGTGTCGGGCGCGGTGCGCCTGGCCACGCTGCATCGCGTATTGCAGCCGGTGATGGGCTGGAATGGCGCGCACCCCTACGAGTTCGACCTGGGCGGTGGGCGTTATGGCGAATTCGGGCTGGATGTGCCGGAGCGTCCACGGCTCAAACATGCCGGCCGCGTCACCCTGGAAAGCGCAGTGGGCGAACTGGAACGCTTCGAGTATTTCTACGGCGCCGGCCATGGCTGGCAGCATCGCGTGCAGGTGGAAGCGCTGTTGCCGCCGGATGCCGGCCTGCGTGTGGCGCGCTGCGTGGACGGGGCCAATGCCTGCCCGCCAGAGCGCAGTGACGGCATTGACGGCTATCAGACGCTGGTGCAGATCATCGCCGACCCGGACCACCCGCAGCATGTGCAGGAACTGGCGACGTTGGGCGGGCGGTTCGAGCCCGGTCATTTCGATCTGGCAGAGGTCAATCGTTTGCTGGCGCGCGTGCGCGAGTGAGGCGTGTGCGCCCGGCATCTGAGGAGAACCTGGAAATTTTTTCGCGCGCCACGGTGGCGTTTACGCGTTGTACGGGCTGATCAGGCGGCGCTTATCGAGCAGCGCCACTGCGGCTTGACGCCCGATCGGCTAGCCTGAGGCCCCGGTTTTTCCGAAGTCTGCGCAATGTTCCGCTGGTTCGAGTCCCTGATCGATATTTTCCCGCCCATCGAGCGGGAGATGCCGCCACGCAGCGTGTGGCGCTTTTACCTGCATTATCTGCGGCCTTTGTGGCCGATCCTGCTGGCCACGCTGATCGCCGGCCTGCTGCTGGCGCTGGTGGAAGTGGCGATGTTCGACTTCCTCGGTCGCATCGTCGACATGCTGGCCGAGCAGCCGGGGCCGGAGTTCTTCCGTCGCCATGCTGGCGAGCTGGTGTGGATGGCGGCGATCACGCTGGTGGCGCGGCCGTTCTTCACGGGGCTGCATAACCTGCTGGTCAATCAGGCCATCGTGCCTGGCCTCAGCAACCGTTCGCGCTGGCTGATGCACAACTACGTGGTGCGCCAGAGCCTGGGCTTTTTCCACAACGATTTTGCCGGGCGTATCGCCAACCGCGTGATGCAGACGGGCACCTCGCTGCGCGAATCGGCGGTGCAGATGGTCGATGCACTCTGGTACATCGTGGTCTATACCGGCAGCGCACTGTGGTTGTTCGCGCAGGCCGACCCGTGGTTGATGGTGCCGCTGCTGTGTTGGCTGGTGGCGTATGTGGGGCTGATGGCGTTCTTCGTGCCGCGCATGAAGGCGCGTGCGTGGGTGGCATCGGACGCGCGCTCCAAGGCCACCGGGCGCATCGTGGATGGCTACACCAATATCGCCACGCTCAAGCTGTTTTCGCATGCGCGCCGCGAAGAGGCCTACGTGCGCGATGCGATCGACGAGCTGGCGGTCAAGCATCGCCTGCAAACGCGCGTGACCACCGCAATGGACACCGCCATCGCCGTCGCCAACGGCTTCCTGATCGTGGGCACCTGCGGGCTGGCGTTGTGGCTGTGGAGCCGCGGCCAGATCAGCGTGGGCGCCATTACGCTGGCCACCGGGCTGGTGATCCGCATCCACAACATGTCCGGCTGGATCATGTGGACGGTGAACGGCATTTTCGAAGACATCGGTAGCGTGCAGGACGGCATGCAGACCATCGCCCAGCCACTGACGGTGCAGGACCAGCCCACCGCGCTACCGATGCAGGTGACGCAGGGCGCGGTGCATTTCGACCAGATCCACTTCCATTACGGCAAGCGCGGCGGTGTGATCGCCGGGCTCGATCTGCAGGTGCGCGCCGGCGAAAAGATCGGTCTGGTGGGGCCCTCCGGTGCAGGCAAGTCGACATTGGTCAACGTGCTGCTGCGCCTGTACGACCTGGAGCAGGGGCGCATCCTGATCGATGGCCAGGACATCGCCCAGGTCACGCAGGAAAGCCTGCGCGGGCAGATCGGCCTGGTCACGCAGGACACCTCGCTGCTGCACCGTTCCATTCGCGACAATCTGCTGTACGGCCGCCCGCAGGCCACCGAAGCGCAACTGCTGGACGCAGTGCACAAGGCGCGTGCGGATGGCTTTATCGACACGCTGGTGGATGGCGAAGGCCGCCGCGGTTTCGATGCACATGTGGGCGAACGCGGGGTCAAGTTGTCGGGTGGCCAGCGCCAGCGCATCGCCATCGCACGCGTGCTGCTGAAAGACGCGCCGATCCTGATCCTGGACGAAGCTACCTCGGCGCTGGATTCGGAAGTGGAAGCGGCCATCCAGGACAGCCTGGATGCGTTGATGAGTGACAAGACCGTCATTGCGATCGCGCATCGGCTCTCCACCATCGCGCGCATGGATCGCCTGGTGGTGATGGATGGTGGGCGCATCGTCGAGACAGGCACGCATGCGGAACTGATCGCGCACGGCGGCCTGTACGCCCGGCTATGGGCGCGGCAGACCGGCGGGTTTGTTGCGGCCGATGCGTGACGGAAAAAGCGACGCGTGAGGACACGCAATTGGCTTCGTGTGGCTTGAAAACTTGCCAACGGGAAATTAGCAAGCATCCAAGCCCCTCTCCCCTCGGGAGAGGGGTTGGGGTGAGGGTACGGGGCGTAGCCACTTGCTATGTTGGCCACACGAGGCTTCGCCCGCACCCTCATCCGCCCCT
>NZ_JARVTE010000008.1:0-114041 GCF_030208815.1 Xanthomonas sp. fls2-241-TYG-148 | reverse complement strand
CGGGAGAGGGGTTGGGGTGAGGGTACGGAGCGAAGCCCTCATGACGTTCCAACTGCACGAGGCTTTGCCCGTACCCTCATCCGCCCCTGCGGGGCACCTTCTCCCGAGGGGAGAAGGGACAGCATCCGCCGTTCCATAACCTGAATCTCACACCTGAGTGCGCACACTAGGCGCATGGCAGACGTGCATTCCCCCCTTCCGTCGCCGCCATTGCTGGACGATGCCTGCGCATTGTTCCTGGACGTGGACGGCACCCTGATCGACTTTGCGCACACCCCCGAAGCAGTGCAGCTGCTGCCGGAGGTACGCGACGCAATCGCGCGCCTCAGCGAGCGCCTCGGCGGCGCCGTCGCCCTGGTCAGCGGGCGGCCGCTGTGCCAGCTGGACGCCTTGTTCGCACCCTTGCTGCTGCCGGCCGCTGGCCTGCACGGGCACGAGTTGCGCAGCGACGCAGCCGCACGCGCGGCAATGCCGCAAGACACCTCCGAATGGCTGCATGGCCTGCATAAACGCGCCGCTGCACTCACGCATCAGCATCCTGGCGTGCTGGTCGAAGACAAAGGCGTCAGCGTCGCGCTGCATTGGCGCGCGCAACCACTTGCCGGCCCCGACGTACTCGCCTTCGCACAACAGGAAATCGCGCAACTTTCCGGTTACCGCCTGCAGCCGGGCGATCACGTCGTTGAATTTGTTCCCGAAGGCAGCAACAAGGGCCTGGCGGTCGAGCAGCTGATGCAGCAGCCGGCATTTGCGGGCCGCACGCCGGTGTTTGTCGGCGACGATCTCACCGACGAATTCGGTTTCCAGGCGGCCAATCGCCTCGGCGGCTGGAGCGTGCTGGTCGGCGACCGCGCCCAGACCGACGCACGCTTCCGCGTGTCGGGCACCGCCGCCGTGCATGCCTGGTTGCAGCGCAACGCGCACACTGCGTGAGCGCGTTACGCGCTCCCCATCGCTTTTCCCCCAGGACGTTACGCATTTCATGACCGAGTCTTCTCTGGATCTGGGCGTCATCGGCAATTGCAGTTTTGGTGCACTGGTGGACCGCCAGGCACGCGTGGTGTGGAGCTGCCTGCCGGCGTTCGACGGTGACCCTGCGTTTTGCTCGCTGCTCTCGCCCAAGGGCGAAGGTGGCGACTTCGCGGTGGAGCTCGAGGATTTCGAGAGCAGCGAACAACACTATCTACCCAATACCGCGGTCCTGCGCACGGTGCTGCGCGACAGCAAGGGCGGCGAAGTCGAAGTGATCGACTTCGCGCCGCGCTGGCGCAACAACGGCCGCTTCTATCGGCCGGTGAGCATCATCCGGCAGATCCGCCCGCTGGCCGGCAACCCGCGCATCGTGGTGCGCGCACGTCCGCTGGCCGATTGGGGCGGACGCACGCCGGATACCACCTGGGGCAGCAACCACATCCGCTGGGTGCTGCCGGATTTCACCCTGCGCCTGACCACCGATGTGCCGGTGCGCTTTGTCCGCGACGGCCTGCCGTTCGTGCTCAGCCATCCGGTCAGCCTGGTGCTGGGCGTGGACGAATCGCTCACCCGCTCGCTCACCGGCTATGTACAGGAAGCGCAGGAACGCACCGAAGAGTACTGGCGCGAATGGGTGCGCTATCTGTCGATTCCGCTGGACTGGCAGGAAGCGGTGATCCGCAGTGCGATCACGCTCAAGCTCTGCCAGTACGAAGACAGCGGCGCAATCATTGCGGCGATGACCACCTCCATCCCGGAAGCGCCCAACACACCGCGCAACTGGGACTACCGCTATTGCTGGCTGCGCGATGCCGCCTTCGTGGTGCGGGCACTCAATCGCCTGGGCGCCACGCGCACGATGGAGCAGTTCATCGGCTACATCTTCAACATTGCTACCACCGACGGCACCATGCAGCCGCTGTACGGCATCGGCTTCGAATCGCAGCTGGAAGAGCACGAAGTCGACACCATGGACGGCTACCGCGGCATGGGCCCGGTGCGTCGTGGCAACCTGGCCTGGATCCAGCAGCAGCACGATGTCTACGGCAGCGTGGTGCTGGCCTCCACACAGTTGTTCTTCGACCTGCGCCTGAAAGATCAAGGCGACGCGTCCACGTTCCGCAAGCTCGAACCCTTGGGCGAGCGTGCCTTCGCCCTGCACAACGTTCCCGATGCGGGCCTGTGGGAATTCCGCGGCCGCGCCGAGGTGCATACCTATACCGCGGCGATGTGCTGGGCGGCCTGCGACCGGTTGTCGAAGATCGCCGAACGGCTCGCGCTGGACGATCGCAGCGTGTACTGGCGCGAGCGCGCCGACACCATCCGCGAACGCGTGCTGGCCGAGGCGTGGAGCGACGAGCACGGCCATTTCACCGACACCCTGGGTGGCCATCGCCTGGACGCCTCACTATTGCTGCTGGCCGACATCGGCATCGTGGCCAACGACGATCCGCGCTTCGTGCACACGGTCGAGGCAGTCGGCCGCGTGCTTAAGCATGGCGACGCGCTCTACCGCTACATCGCACCGGATGACTTCGGTGAGCCGGAAACCAGCTTCACCATCTGCACGTTCTGGTACATCGACGCGCTGGCCGCGATCGGGCGCAAGGACGAGGCACGTGAATTGTTCGAGCGCATCCTTTCGCGCCGTAATCACCTCGGCTTGCTCTCTGAAGACCTATCGTTTGAAAACGGCGAAGCCTGGGGCAATTTCCCCCAGACCTATTCGCATGTGGGCTTGATCATTGCAGCAATGCGCTTGTCGCGGAGTTGGCAGGAGGCGTCATGAGTCGTCTGGTGGTGGTATCCAATCGTGTGGCCGTGCCCGGCGAAAGCCGGGCCGGTGGCCTGGCAGTGGGCTTGTTGGCGGCGCTGAAGGAGCGCGGCGGGGTGTGGTTCGGCTGGAGCGGCAAGACCGTGCGCGGCGACAGTGGCGGCATGCACGAGCAGACCGACGGTGACATCAAGTTCGTCACCATGGACCTCAACAAGCGCGACATCGATTCCTACTACAACGGCTTCGCCAACCGCACGCTGTGGCCGCTGCTGCACTTCCGCCTGGACCTGGTCGATTACGACCGCGCCACCCGCGAGGGCTACATGCGCGTCAATCGACTGTTCGCCGAGAAGCTGGCGCCCTTGCTCAAGGACAGCGACACGCTGTGGATCCACGATTACCACATGATTCCGCTCGGCGCGATGCTGCGCGAGCTCGGTGTGGGCTGCAAGATGGGCTTCTTCCTGCATGTGCCGATGCCGTCGGCCGACTTGATGCAGGCAATGCCGGATCACGCGCGCTTGTTCAGCACGTTCTACGCGTACGACCTGGTCGGCTTCCAGACCCAGCGCGATGCCGAGCGCTTCAAGGCGTATGTGCGCCTGTTCGGTGGTGGGCGCGTGCTGGAGGGCGATCTGGTGGAAGGTCCGGGTGGGCGCCGCTTCAGTGCCGCGGCGTTCCCGATCGGCATCGATACCGACCTGATTGCCAATCAGGCCAAGGCATCGGTCTCCAAGCAGGCGGTGCGCGATCTGCGCGAAAGCCTGCGCGGGCGCCAGCTCGCCATCGGCGTGGATCGCCTGGATTATTCCAAAGGTCTGCCCGAGCGCTTCCAGGGCTTTGAGCGTTATCTGGAGCGCTATCCGGATCAATCCGGCAGCCTCACCTATCTGCAGATTGCACCGGTCTCGCGCGGCGACGTCAACGAATATCGCCAGCTGCGCGGGCAGCTTGAGCAGATCGCCGGACATATCAACGGTGGTCATGCGGAGCCGGACTGGACGCCGCTGCGTTACGTCAACCAGAACTTCAGCCACGCCACATTGACCGGGTTTTATCGCGCTGCGGCCGTGGGCCTGGTAACGCCGTTGCGCGATGGCATGAATCTGGTCGCCAAGGAATTTGTGGCAGCGCAGGATCCGGAGAATCCGGGTGTGCTGGTGTTGTCGCTGCTGGCCGGTGCGGCCGATGAGATGAAAGAGGCGCTGTTGGTCAATCCGCATGATCTGGATGGTGTGGCCGATGCGATTGCGACGGCGGCGAGCATGCCGTTGGCAACGCGGGTGGAGCGTTGGCACGCGATGATGGATCACTTGCGCAAGAACAACATCAATCATTGGCGGCAGCGGTATTTGCAGGCGTTGGCCGATATCTGAGTCTGGCTGTGCCATGCGCGGTGTCGCGTTTCGCGTCACTGCGTTGATGCAATTTTCTCGCCGTCAGCGTGAGAAAGCGTTGCCTAGATGACTGCGCGCAGGGGTTCAGCTGCTGAGTTGTTGATAGCGTCTTTCGATGCAAGGCACTTCACGGCAAAACAATGCAAGTGCAGAGCTTTCGCGCCTGCGGCGCGAGTTCCTTTTGTCTTGGCAAAAGGAACCAAAACCGCGGTCGCCGACGCAATCCGGTGCGGTGAAGCCGCACCGGTGCCCTGCGCTCCTCGCCACGCGTGGCACGGCGCCCAAACTCGCTACGCTCAAACAAGGGCGCCTCTTCGGCCACGCGTGACTGCGGTGCTCGGCTTGCTTTAAGGCGACTGGGTGGAGCGGGAGCAAGAGCGGAACGGCGGTGCTGCGGCAGGGTCTCAGGCTCGGCAGGCGGGGGGCGACGTGTCGAGCGCACACAGAGAACTACAGCGACAGCGACAGCGACAGCGACAGCGACAGCGACAGCGACAGCGACAGCGAGGCTGACGGATATCAGGTACGTGTGCGTCACCGAAGCTGATTAGAGAAATTCAAGAATCGGCACCGTCACTAGCATCGGCAATCAACACAGGCGACCGGTAACTAACGACTAGCAGTCAACGAATCAGCAATTGCGTTTAGTTTTTGCCTATTTCGTGTACTTCAGGTGTGCAGGTTGGAACGATGGTTCCTATTCCGTCACGGACACGGGATAAGGATGGGTCTAAAATATTCACATGATTAGCGCCGAGGACCCTGGGAGGGGCGGCGCGTTCATATCCAGGTGCGGCCGCTTTCGCCAGTCCGCTGCCTCTCTCCCTCCACGACCTGCAACGTTTGTTTGGTGCCCGGGTCCTTCCTGATAACTCAAAATGACTGATCAATCCTCTAAACGCGGGCTCGGCACTTGGCTGTTGGTGGCCTATGCCGTGGTGCTCGCCGTGCTTGGTGCGGCGCTCGCCTATGAAGGCGGGCGCCTGGTGGCCGTTGGCGGCTCCTGGTATTACGTGCTGGCCGGTATCGCCGTGCTAGTGGCCGGTGTGCTGCTGGCACTGGGCAAACGCGCTGGCCTTTGGCTGTTTGGCGCTACGTTGGCGGCCACCATCGTGTGGGCGCTGTGGGAAGTGGGCCTGGATGGCTGGGGCCTGATCCCGCGTCTGGCCTGGATCTCGGTGCTCGGCCTGGTGTTGTTGCCGTTCTGGGGCGTGGCGCGGCGGCGCATGCAGCCGTTGTCCGGGCTCGGCCATGTCGTGGTCACCGGCGTGCTGCCGGTGCTGGGCGCAGCGCTGATCCTGTGGCCGCTGCTGGTGCCGCGCAATGTGGAACTGGCCGATGCATCCAAGCAGCCGGCCGATGCGGCAACGCCGTTCAGCCGTGGCAGCGTGCCCAGCCCGGACGGGAACGTGGCGGCCAACCACGATGCCAGTAACTGGACCGCCTACGCCGGTTCCAACCTGTCCAACCATTACACCCCCGGCGCGCAGATCACGCCGGAGAACGTCAAGGGCCTCAAGGTGGCCTGGGAATTCCATACCGGCGATCTCAAGCCGAAGGATTCCAAGCTGGGCTATGCGTTCCAGAACACCCCGCTCAAGGTCGGCGACCTGCTCTACATCTGCACCCCGACCCAGAAGGTGATCGCGGTGGAGGCGGCCAACGGCAAGGAGCGCTGGCGCTTCGACCCGCAGACCAATCCGAAGGCGATGGCCGGCGTGGCCGCCACCACCTGCCGTGGTGTGTCGTACTACCAGGCGCCGGAAGGCACTGCCGAGTGCCCGACGCGGATCTTCTGGCCGATGGTCGATGGCCGCCTGGGTGCGCTGGATGCGCAGACCGGCAAGCTCTGCGCCAGCTTCGGTAACAACGGCTATGTGGACCTCAATGCCGGCACCGGCAACACCAAGCCGGGCTTCGTCGGCCCGACCTCGCCGCCGGTGGTCATGCGCGGTGTGGTGATCCAGCCCACCGGGCAGGTGCGCGATGGTCAGGAACGCGATGCGCCGTCCGGCGTGGTGCGTGGCTTCGACGCGCTCACCGGCCAGCTGCGCTGGGCCTGGGATCTGGGCAATCCGGCCATCACCGCCGAACCGCCGGCTGGCCAGACCTATACCCGCTCCACCCCGAACGTGTGGTCGCTGATGGCCGCCGATGACGAGCTGGGGCTGGTGTACCTGCCCACCGGCAACGCCGCCGGCGACTTCTTCGGCAAGGGCCGTACCCCGCAGGAAGAGGAATACACCGCCTCGCTGGTGGCCGTGGATGCGGCAACCGGCAAGGAGCGCTGGCACTTCCGTACCGTCAACCACGACCTGTGGGACTACGACATCGGTCCGCAGCCGAACCTGGTTGATTGGCCGGTTGCCGGCGGTGGCACCCGCCCCGCCGTGATCCAGGCCACCAAGTCCGGCCAGGTGTTCGTGCTCGACCGCGCCACCGGCCAGCCGATCATGCCGGTCAAGCAGATCGCCGTGCCGCAGGGCACCGACCATGGCGACTGGACCGCGTCCACCCAGCCGGTGTCGCCGGGCATGCCCAACACCGTGGGTGCGCCCAGCCGTGACTACGAGACCATCGTTGAATCCGATGCCTGGGGCATGACCCCGTTCGACCAGCTCGCCTGCCGCATCGAGTTCAAGAAGCTGCGGTACGAAGGCATGTTCACCCCGCCAAGCCTGCAGGGCTCGCTGTCGTTCACCGGCAACCATGGCGGCATCAACTGGGGCGGCGTGTCGGTCGACCTGCAGCGCGGCATCATGGTGATGAACAGCAATCGCCTGCCCTACACCGAGCACGTCTACCCGCGCACGGTGATGAACGAGCTGGGCGTGGTGTCGGTGTTCAACGGCAGCAGCAAGACCAAGGGCTACATGGCGCAGGAAGGCCTGGCCTATGGCGCGCGCAAGGAGCCGTGGATGTCGCCGCTCAACACGCCGTGCGTGGCACCGCCGTGGGGCTATATCTCCGGCGTTGACCTGCGCACGCAGCAGGTGATCTGGCGCCGTCCGCTGGGCACCGGTTACGACCAGGGCCCGATGGGCATCCCGTCCAAGACCAAGTTCGAGATCGGCACGCCGAACAACAGCGGCTCGCTGGCCACTGCCGGCGGCGTCACCTTCATCGGTGCCAGCCTGGACAACTTCATCCGCGGCTTTGACACCCGCACCGGCAAGCAAGTCTGGGAGACCCGCGTGCCGGCCGGCCCGCAGGCCGCGCCGCTGAGCTACACCATCGATGGCAAGCAGTACATCGTTGCCGCGGTGGGTGGCCATGACCGCATGGAAACCAAGTCCGGCGACAGCGTGATTGCCTGGGCACTGCCCGACGACGCGGCCGCCAGCGCCAAATAACGTCTGAGGTTGTGCAGTGACGTTGAACCGGCCGTCGCGAGACGGCCGGTTTTTTTATGCGTGCCTGAAGAGCGCCGCGCTCCGAGCGACACTTCCCGTCGAGTCGCGTGATGTTGCAAGCGAATCACAGCGCGTTAGCGCGATCGCAGTACGCCATTGCCCGCGAGGCGACCTGCGATGCAGCGGCGGCGATCGGCCCAGCCTCGCCATCGCGGGGGTTCCTGCCTGGGGTACGGAGCGCAGGCTGCACCCTTCGTCTTGAACCCCATGCACTGTCGGGCAGGCCGAAATTTCACATTTCAATAACAAATAAATGTGCGCTTAGTCGGGAAATCGCCAGGAGCGCCCAACCCTGCCTCAGGACTGAAACCGCTTCCAAATCAAGTACATCGGCATCTTCGTGGTACCGACGTGCTGATTCCGACGAACGGCACCTTCACACCGTCATGATCCGGGCCCGGCCGCCGATACCCCATTGCAGCCACACACTGCCGGACACGCTCCCCACCCAGAACACCAGTCGGACACCAGCCTATGTTGCCTACCCTCGATGCCGCACCCGCCTCTCCTCCGCCCACCGGCCGGAACGTTGCGCGTGCCACCTGGACAGCCTGGTTGCCGGCCGCCGCGCAGGCCGCGTTGCTGATCCTGCTTGCCGTCTACGCCGCCACGGCCATGCCCGGTGGCTTCTGGCATAGCCTGGGCGCGCTGCTACCGGCATTGCTGGTGCTCGGCGCCGCCAGTGCTGGGCTGTGGTGGTGGTCGCGCCGGCGCACTGCCGCCCAGCTCGACCAGGCAGTCACCGCCATCGCCGCCATCGGCGAAGGCCGCTTCCAGCGCCTGGACGCGCGCAGCGCCAGCGGCGAACTCGCGCCGTTGCTGCGCACCCTGCAAGCCACTCAGGACAAGCTCGCCATCCGCCTCGACGTGATGGAGCAAGGCCTGCGCCACGGCCAGTTCGTGATCAAGGCGCTGGACGATCTGGACACCATGATCCGCATCGCCGATGACGACGGCCAGGTGCTGTTCGCCAACCGCAAACTGCTCAAGATGCTCAAGCTGATCGAGCCGGACGTGCAGAGCTTCCGCCCCAGCTTCCATGCCGAAGGCTTCGTCGGCGGCAGCATCGGCGACATCTATCCGGACAGCCAGGCCGCCATCGACCGCATGCGTGCGCTCACCGCCTCCAAGGCCGTGCGTGCGCCGTTCTTCGGCCGCCAGATCGACTTCGTCTACAGCCCGATCATTGCCGCCGACGGCACCAAGCTCGGCACCATCGCGCAGTGGATGGATGTCACCGCGCAGGTCAACGCCGAGCAGGCGCTGATCGAGATCATCGATGCCGCGGCCGCTGGCGATTTCAGCCGCCGCATGCAGATGGACGGCATGGACGGCGTGCTGCTGTCGCTGGCGCAAGGCATCAACCGCATTTACGACTCGGTGGAAACGCATCTGGCCGCATTGGCGCGCGTGATCAGCGCGCTGGCCGAGGGCGACCTCACCCAGCGCGTGGATGGCGATGCGCATGGCATCTTCGCGCGTCTGCGTGACGACACCAACCAGACCGTGATCCGCCTGACCGAAATCATTGGCGGCATCCAGACTGCGTCGGACACCATTCGCCGCGCCGCGGTGGAAATCGCCGCCGGCAACACCGATCTGTCCGAACGCACCGAGCAACAGGCCGCGAGCCTGGAAGAAACCGCAAGCTCCATGGAAGAGCTCACCTCCACCGTGAAGCAGAACGCCGACAGCGCGCAGCAGGCCAACAAGCTGGTGCTGGGCACCGGCGAAGTGGCGCAGAACGGCGGCCAGGTGATGGACGATGTGGTGTCCACCATGAGCCAGATCAGCACTGCCTCGCGCAAGATCGGCGAGATCATCGGCGTCATCGACGGCATCGCGTTCCAGACCAACATCCTGGCACTCAACGCCGCGGTGGAAGCGGCACGCGCCGGCGAACAGGGCCGCGGCTTCGCGGTGGTGGCCTCGGAAGTGCGCGCCCTGGCGCGACGTTCAGCCGATGCGGCCAAGGAGATCAAATCGTTGATCGCCGACTCCACCGACAAGGTGGAACTGGGCTCGGGTCTGGTGCACCGCGCCGGCGCGACCATGCGCGAGATCGTCGGCTCGGTGAAGCACGTCACCGACATCATGAGCGAGATCACCTCGGCCAGCGCCGAACAGTCCAGCGGCATCGAGCAGGTCAACCGCACTGTGGCGCAGCTGGACGAAGTGACTCAGCGCAACGCCGCACTGGTGGAAGAAGCCACCGCCGCCGCACGCAGCCTGGAAGAACAGGCCGTGGAACTGGCCGATGCGGTGTCCATCTTCCGCCTGCAATCGGACACCCGCGGTAGCTCGAACGTGGTGCGCGGCAGCTTTGGAAGTGCGGCGGCGTAACCCCGCACACCACCCGCATTCGTAGGAGCGCGCTTGCGCGCGATGGGGCCTCGCCGGTAACGCCCCATCGCGCGCAAGCGCGCTCCTACGTCATGTGTGTCGTTAAAAACGGCGGCGCGAATCCCCATCTGTGCACTGCATCGAAAGCAGCTACTGCGTGACCAGCTGCGGTGCGTGCACGCGTGTTCCAGCCGATATCGGCAGACATTGCGGACTAGGTTTTACGCACGTATCGGCAACGCGGCGGCATCACCAAAGCGCTAGAAATCGCAACCCGCGTAGGAGCGCGCTTGCGCGCGATGGGGCCTCACCGTAACGCCTCATCGCGCGCAAGCGCGCTCCTACGTCATGTGTGTCGTTCGAAAACAACGCCCCAAACCCTTCTGTGCACTGCAATCGAAAGCAGCCTCTGCGTGACCGGCCGCGGTACGTGCGCGCGTGTTCCATCCAATAACTGCAGACATTGCGAAACAGGTTTGCACACGTATCAACGACGCGACCGCATCCCAAACTGCGCAAGAAACCAAGCCTGCGTAGGAGCGCGCTTGCGCGCGGCGTGGCCTCACCGGTAACGCCCCATCGCGCGCAAGCGCGCTCCTACCCAGCACCCCATCCCACATGCGGCGGCATCAATCCAGAAACAGCGCGCGTTGCTCAGGCGTGGGCAACATGCAGTGCGTGCTGCGGCCAAACCAGCGGTAGCGATTGCGCGCCACCACGCGATAGCCGATGTCACGCAACGAATGCGGCACCAGCCGCAGCACTGCCGCCACGCGCCACGGGCCACCAAGCCCGCTCAGTACCCGCACGATTGCATCGGTATCGGTCCAGGCGCCTGCCGCGTCCACCAGCAGGAACGACAGCGGGTCGTCCTGGTCCAGCACGTGCTGGACCAGCAATGCGCGCCCGGCCGTGCCCTGCATGGCGGCATAGCGATAGCGCCTGCGGTGGTCGTGGCGCAATAGGAACCTGACCCAGCCATTGCACAGCAGGCACACGCCATCGAACACGATGGTGGCAGGCGGTGCGGCGTGCTTAGTGCGGTTCAAGCCAACCCTCGTAGCGAATGAATGGTCCCACCCACGGTAGATGCACGTCGACCAGGAAGCCATAGCGGCCGTCGTCGGCATGCTCACGGCAACGCACCTGCTCGAACCAGCGCGCCGGCAAGGGCAGCCAGCCGAATGCCCACACCCGCCGCGCCTGCCAGTACAGCGCGGTGGCATCGGCGCGCAGTGCGAACTCGAAACGCACTGCGCCCAGGTGTTCGCGCAACCATGCGCCGTGACGCCACATGCGTGAGTGCATGGGCAGGCCAGCAAAGCGCCGATGCCAGCGCTCGCCGTTTGCATCGACCAGGAATTCCACCTCCACCGCCACCTGTCCGCTGTGCGGCAGGCGGCTCAGCCATGCCAGCAGCGGGACCAGCGGATGCGCGCCGCGGCGCACCAGCGCACGGCCAACGAAGCGCTGCCGTTGCTGCACCGCGTGCAGCGCGCGCACCGGCGCCGGCAATTGGGCGAAGGCTGCCGCGCCCAGCACCTGCGCAAACAGCGGCGGGCTCAGGGCGCGATCCAGGCCAGCGTGGCCATGCGCCCACTGCGACGATCACGCCGGTGCGAGAAAAACCGCGTCGGGTCGGAAATGGTACACAGCTCGCCGCCATGGATAGCTTGGGCCGGCACGCCCGCACTGCACAAGCGCAGCCGCGCTAACGCGTACAGATCCATTCGCCAGTGACCCGGGCGCGTGGCGACGAACGCACTGGCGGCCTGCGGATCACGCGTCACAAACGCCTCGAAGACGTCCGCGCCAATCTCGTATGCCTGCGGCCCTGCGGCGGGTCCCAGCCAGGCGACCAGCTGCGGCGGCGGGGTCCGCATTGCGGCCACGCTGCGCTCCAGCATGCCGTCGGCCAGCCCGCGCCAGCCTGCATGCGCGGCCGCCACTTCACTGCCATCGGCGGCGGCGAGCACCACCGGCAGGCAGTCGGCGGTGAGGATGGCCAGCACCACGCCGGGCACGCTGGTGACGGCGGCATCGGCCACCGGCTCGTCCAGCTCCCGCGGCTGCGTGTGCACCGCATCCGCAGAACGCGGCGCGTCCACACGCACCACCTCCACCCCGTGCACCTGCCGCAGCCAATGCGGCGCGCCTGGCAAGCCCAGCGCCTGTGTCAGCAGCGCCCGGTTACGTTCCACATTCGCTGGCAGGTCCCCTTGCGGGCTGCTGCGGTTGCCGAGATTCAGGCTGTGGAACGGTGCCGGCGACACGCCCAGGCCGTGCCGCAGCGTGGTCAACGCGTGGATACGCGGCGGCGCCGGCCACTGCGCCGGCAACACAAACGACGGCACGGCGCTCACCTCAGCGCCGCGCCAACTCGGCGGCGCGAGCGCTGTCTTCGCGCAGGGCGTTCATCAGCCGCTGCAGATCTTCCGGCACCGGCGCGCTGGCGCGGACCGGCTCGCCACTGACCGGGTGCAGGAATTCCAGCGTTTCGGCATGCAGGGCCTGGCGCTTGAAGCCGCGCAGCTCGGCCACCAGTGTGTCGGTGGCGCCCTTGGGTAGCTTGAGCGCGCCGCCGTACAGCGGGTCGCCGACGATCGGCGATTTCAGATGCGCCATGTGCACGCGGATCTGATGGGTACGCCCGGTTTCCAGGCGGCATTCCAGCGCGGTGTGCGCGCGGAAGCGCTCGCGCAGACGGTAATGAGTGACGGCGTCGCGGCCGTCGTCGCGCACCGCCATCTTGAGCCGGTCACGCGGGTGGCGGTCGATCGGCGCATCGGCGGTGCCGCCGGAGACCAGCGCACCCACGACCACCGCCAAGTACTGGCGATGCACATCGCGCGCGGAGAGCTGCTCCACCAGCGCGGTCTGCGCCTGCAGCGTGCGCGCCACCACCATCACGCCGCTGGTGTCCTTGTCCAGGCGATGCACCACCCCGGCACGCGGCACCGCAGCCAGGTTCGGGTCGCGGAACAGCAGCGCATTGACCAGGGTGCCGTCCGGGTTACCGGCGCCCGGATGCACCACCAGGCCCGCCGGCTTGTCGATGACCAGCACCTGGTCGTCTTCGTACAACACGTTCAGCGGGATGTCCTGCGGCGCGGCGTGGGTCTGGGTTTCAAGCACCACCTGCACCTGGACGGTTTCACCGCCGCGCAAGGTGTCGCGCGGGCGGGCGGTCTCGCCGTCCAGCAGCGCGTCGCCGGACTTGATCCACTCCGACAGCCGCGAGCGCGAGAATTCGGGAAACAGCTCGGCCAGCACCGCATCGAAGCGACGCCCGGCGGCGCTGTCCGGCACGACAGCCTGGCGCAGGGAGGAATCGAGGGGTTCGGAGGATTGGTCGGACATGGACGCGGGTACTCAGGCAAAAACCAAGGAATTTGGGGTCCGGGCGGCGGGAGTCAGTCGCCGGACAGGCCACTAGGCTATCATCGCCCTTTCGTTTTCCTGACGCGTCCTGCCCAGACCCCATGATCCGACGGTCCACGTTTTCCGCGCCTGCGCGCCTGATTGCCCTCATGCTGGTCATGGCGTTTGTCGTCACCGGCTGCCACCGCGGCGCCAAGGACAAGAATCCCGACGAGGGCATGCCGGTCGAGCAGCTCTACGGCAAGGGCCACGGCCTGATGGAGAAAGGCAACTGGGCCGGCGCCGAAGCCAGCTACAAGCGCCTGATCGCCCAGTACCCGTATGGCCCGTACACCGAGCAGGCGATGATCGAAACCGCCTACGCCCAGTACAAGGCCGGCAAGCACGACGACACGGTGTCCAGCGTCGACCGCTTCATCCGCACCTATCCGACGCACCGCAACATCTCGTATCTGTATTACCTGCGCGGGCTGGCCAACAGCAACCGCGACACGGTGTTCCTGCGCCGCGTGTGGTCGCTGGACCCGAGCCGCCGCGACCTGTCCTCGCCGCAGCAGGCCTACAACGACTTCAACACCGTCACCGACCGTTATCCCAACAGCCGCTACGCGCCGGACGCGCGCAAGCGGATGATCGAGCTGCGCGACATCTTCGCCCAGCACGAATTGGACAACGCGCTGTATTACCTGCGCCGCGATGCCTGGGTGTCGGCTGCCGGGCGTGCCAACTACCTGCTGGAAACCTACCCGCAGAGCGCGTTCCAGTACGACGCAGTCGCCGTGCTGGCCGAGGCCTACACCCACCTGGGTAACAAGACCCTGGCCGCCGACGCGCGCCGCGTGCTGGAGCTCAACAGCCCGCAGCACCCGTGGCTGACCGGCGACTGGCCGAAGTATCCGTGGGCCGTGCGCAAGCTCAATCCGTTCGCCGGCGAGAAGTCCGCCGCCACCGGCCAGCGCAATGCACAGATGAGTCGCGATTGAGAGATCGATCGGCGATGAGATGAAAGGGGCCGCAAGGCCCCTTTATTTTTGCCACAACGCTTTATTGCCGCAGCGCCAACTGGCAGCGCGACAAGGCGCTCACTTGGCAGGACGTGCTCGCGAGGCGACACGTTGGTACGGGCCAGCTCCAGCTGCAGTCCGTGGCGTGGTCTTCCTGAGTGTTACGCGAGGCAGATATCGCCATCGACTTCGCTGCCGTGCTCACCCTGGGCCACTGTGTGTCCGTGTGCGGCAGTTGCATGCGCACGAGGCCTGGGCAGCAACGCGCTCTGCCGGGGCGAGCTCATGCATCCCGAACAGATCCGGGTCACATCGCCAGCGCGAGCGCCCGAGACCCGGCACCAGGTCACCGAATGACCTGGCGAGGCTTCCTATACTCCAGGCATAAGGCAGGTACGACATCCTGCCGGCGCATGCCAAGGAGGCTGTATGTCGATGTCCGGTCAACGGATCCTGTTCGCGCTCGGGCTGCTACTGCTCGCGGCCACCGCCCACGCCGCCCCCATCGTCTACGGCGTCAACGCCCACGACAACCGCCCCGCTTACGCCATGACGCAGGCCGAGGCCCGCTTCAAACTCTTGGCTGCGCGCAACCTGCGCAGCTATCGCTTCGACGTGGACCCGCGCGATTACGCCACGCTCGACACGCTGGTTCCGCTCGCGCGCAAATACGGCATCACCTTGCGCCCGATGGTCTACCCGATGACCCGCGAGATCGGCTACCAGCTGGCGCGCCGTTATGCCGCCGACATCAAGGTGTGGGAGATCGGTAACGAGCAGGATCTGGTGCGTGCCGAAGCCGACGCGAGGATCGCGGCGATGACCACGATGTACCAGGGCATGCGGCAGGCGTCCAACGAGCTGGGCGCAGGGCTGCGCTTCACCATCAACATCACCGCCTGCAATAGCGACGACCACAGTGCCACCGCGCGCTGCCCCGGCGATCGCAATGGCTCGCTCTGGTTTCTGGCCAAGGCCAGGGCGGCCGGCTTTGCGTTCGACCACATCAGCTTCCACTACTACGCGTTTCACCACGATGCCGGCTATTGGACCGACCTGTATCTGGGGCAGTTGCGCACCGCCGCGCAGACCTACAACACGCCGGTGTTCTTCAACGAACTCAACTGCGCCGAGGTGTATACCGGCAATGTCAACGGCGGCGCCCAGGGCGATGGCGGCTGTTACGACAGCCTGGCCCAGCTGTTACGCACCGTGCGCGACCACTATGCCGACGTGGTGGCCGAGGTGAACGTCTACGAGCTGCTGGACCAGACCACCATCCCGGGCGTCGAAGGCCATTTCGGCCTGATGTACGACCTGATGCGCCCCAAGCCGACACTGGAGCTGCTCACCGGTTTCGCACAGCCTCCAGCGTCGGCGCCAGCGCGCGCGACGCCCAGTGCTCCCGGTTACTGACCCGAATAGCCATTGGTGATCGGGTAACGCCGCTCGCGCCCGAACGCGCGCCGCGACACCTTCGGGCCGGGCGCTGCCTGATGGCGCTTCCACTCGTTCAGGCGCACCAGACGCAGCACATGCTCCACGGTGTCGGCCGCGTAGCCGGCCGCGACGATGTCATCGCGCGACTGCTCCTGGTCGACGTAGCGGTACAGGATGCCGTCGAGCACGTCGTAGGGCGGCAGCGAGTCCTGGTCGGTCTGGTTGTCGCGCAGTTCCGCCGAGGGCGGGCGCGAAATCACTGCCGGCGGAATCACCGGCGCGCCGCCCACGGTGTTGCGCCACTTGGCCAGGCCGAAGACCTCCGTCTTGTACAGGTCCTTGAGCGGTGCGTAGCCACCGCACATATCGCCGTAGATGGTGGCGTAGCCCACTGCGTATTCGCTCTTGTTGCCGGTGGTGAGCACAAGCCCGCCGAACTTGTTGGACAACGCCATCAGGATCACGCCGCGGCTGCGCGACTGCAGGTTTTCTTCGGTGATGTCGGGCTGGGTGTCTGCGAACAGCGGCCCCAGTGCCGCGAGCAGGCCTTCGAACGCCGGCTCGATCGCGATCGTTTCCAGTTTCACGCCCAGCGCGCGGCACTGTTCTTCGGCCAGATCGTTCGACAGCCCAGCGGTGTAGCGCGACGGCAGGCGCACTGCGGTGACGTTCTCGCCCCCCAGCGCATCCACCGCCATCGCCAGCACCAACGCCGAGTCGATGCCGCCGGACAGCCCCAGCCACACCTTGCGAAAACCATTCTTGCCGCAGTAATCCTTGAGCCCGCGCACCACCGCGCGCCAGGCCAGCGCGTCCATGCTTTCGTCGCCATCGTCCACCCACACCACCGGGGTAAAGCTGCGCTCGCCGGCGGCATAGTCAACCACCAGCCACTGGTCCACGAACGCTGCTGCGGCCGGATGCACGGTGCCATCACCGTCGGCCACGACCGAGGCGCCGTCGAACACCAGCGCATCCTGGCCACCGACCACATTGAGATAGGCAATTGCCGCCCCGCTCTCGCGGGTGCGCTCGGCCAGCAAGGCATCGCGCTGCGCATGCTTGCCGCGCTCGTATGGCGATGCGTTGGGCACCAGCACCAGTTCGGCGCCGGCCTGCACGGTCTTGGCCAGCGGCTCGGCAAACCACAGGTCTTCGCAGATCACCACGCCCACCTGCACGCCCTTGACGGTCACCACGCAGTTGTCGCCGTCCGGGTCCACGTCGAAGTAGCGGCGCTCATCGAACACCGCGTAATTGGGCAATTCGCGCTTGCGGTAGGTCGCTTCGATGCGCCCCTCGCGCAAGACGCTGGCGGCGTTGTAGACCACGCTGCCGGCGCTCTGCGGCCAGCCGACCACCGCGACGATGCCACGCGTGGCTGCGGCAATCCGCGCCAGCGCCTGCTCGCAGTGGGCGAGAAACCCGGGGCGCAACAGCAGATCTTCCGGCGGATAGCCGCTGATCGCCAATTCCGGAAACAGCACGATATCGGCTTCGAACTCGTCGCGTGCCGCAGCGATGAACTCGATGATCCGATCGGTGTTCTGTGCCACCGCGCCGACCGGGAAGTCGAACTGGGCCATGGCGATGCGAAGGGTCTGGGACATGTGGGGGCCTATGCAGATGCGACTGGAAAGCGCCACTGACCCGGTACCGCACAATCCGCGGCGCGAGCTGGCTGCCAGCGCCCATTATTCCAGAAGCACGACAGCCTGCAGGCATCTGCCTGCGCTGCGCGTGCGGTGCCTGCGATCGACCGGCGCACCGCCTTGCACTGTGCGCCGGTCGATCTGCCGCAGCCGCTGGCTCAGCCCGCCTGCACGGCCTGCTGCACGATCGCGCTGTCGACGACCTGCTGCATGCGCACGATCTTGCCGTCGACGAATGCATACAGATGCGCGAACGTCGCCTGCATGTGCTTGCCGGTGCCTTTGTAGCGGCCGGAATACACACCGAAGGCCGCCACGTGATCGCCATCGGCCAGATAGGTATGCACCTTGGCCTGGTAGCCCTCCCATTCGCTGGCCAGGCGCGCAAACACATTGGCGAAGATGGCATCGGCACCGACGTAGGTGCCGGCATACGGGAAGCCGGCCGCTTCGGTCCACTGCGCGTCGGGCGCCAAGGCGGCGCGCAAGTGCCGGGCGTTGTCGTCCGTGCTGCCTTCGTAGGTGGCGCGAATGATGTCGAGGCGTGTGGTCATCGCATCAACCCCACGGCATCTCGCCGGTGGCGACCTTCGCGCCAATCTGCAAAGCCACGTCCATGCCCGCGGTGGGGTAGCGCTTGGTCATCGCGTCGATCAACGCGGCGCTGGTGGTGTGTTTGGCAAGCTCGTCCTCGAATGCCAGCAGGTAATCGCGCGTGTAGGCAATGGCCGTGGCATCGGTGGGAGCACCCACGGTCATGTGGCCCGGTACGACCACCGCCGGCGTGCGCGCCGCCATCGCCTCCAACGTCTTGCGCCACGCCGCGCGGCCGTCCGCGCCCTTGGTATCGGCGGTCCACACATGCGTGCCGGAGAACACCAGCACGCCGCCGAAGATCGCCTTGAGTGACGGCACCCACACGTAGCGGCGATTGGCCAGGCCAGCGGCGTCGACGATTTCCAGCGCATGCCCTTCCAACGTCAGCGCGGCGCCGTCGAAGGCCTGCGGCATCACGATGTCGGCCAGTGACTGCGGGCCGTTGTCCTTGAGCTGCGGACCCCAGGTCGCCAGTTTCTTCTCCACGTTGCCCTTGATCGCGGCAATCGTGGCCGACGCCGCCAGCACCTTGGCATTCGGGAATGCCGCGGCGATGGGCGCCAGGCTGAAGTAATAATCCGGGTCGCTCTGGCTGATGTAGATGGTGGTCAGGGTCTTGCCACTGGCGCGGATCGCCGCGGCCAGCGCCTTGCCGTCCGGCAAGGTGAAGCCGCCATCGATCAACACCGCCTCGCGGGCGCCGGAGATCAACACCGGCGCGCGGAAGAAGCCGTGCTCGCCGGCCGGGAAGTGCTGGTAGCTCAGTGTGCTGGTTGCAGCCATGGCGCTGGTTCCTTTGAGAAAGGCCGTCGCGGCAGTCGCGGCGGCCAGGGTTTTGATGACATCGCGTCGGGTTGCCATTGCGCAGTCCTTTGGGTGAGAGAGTGGAACGGGTACCGCGTGCGTGTGGCCTCAGGCAGCGCGCAGCTGACCGAGCAATGCCTGCGGGTTGCCGTACGCCTCGCGGGTATCGAACAACCAGCGCGTGTCTGCCCGCTGTGCGATCAATGTCGGCACACCGCGCGCATTGAACGCCTGCAGCAACGACTGCGCAGTGGCGATGCGCGCCTGGGCGGCAGCGATCAGTGCCGCATCGGGCTGGGCGATCTGCGCGGCGGCGCGCTGCAGGCCCAGTGCCTGCAGAATGCCGGCCAGCGTCGACATTGCGGTGACGTCCTTACCATCGACATAGCGCGCTTGCTGGATGGCATCCAGCACCTCCAATTCGCGCGCAGGCTCGGTCTGCGCCACGGCGGTGAGCGCGAGCGTTGCCAGGCCGCTGTCGAAGCGCTGCTGGCGATCGGCGAGCACGTGCTGCCGATACTGCTCGGTGAAGCGTTGCCCGGTAAGCTGCGCGATGCGCTGGTCGTTGGTCCACGCATAGGCGGCAAAGGTGTCGTCCATGGCACGCGCTCCGTTGCCCAGGAACAGTCCAGATGGCAGCAATTCCAGGCTCACGCCGGCAGCCCGCAGCGCGGCCAGTGCCGGCATGGCGCCGTAGCACCAGCCGCACAACGGATCGTAGAGGGAATAGACGGTGGTGGTCATGTGCGCGCCCCGGAGGAGAGAACGCCATGCTAGAGGCCGGCGGTTGACTCTTGAATCCATCCGTCCTACACAGACTGTATGTCAGGCACACACAATCATGTCGAGGTCGGCCCCGGTGGCCTGGGCAACCTGCGCCGCCTCGCCTACTTCGTGGCGGTGGTGGAAACCGGCTCATTCACCGCTGCGGCCGAGCGGCTGGGCATCACCAAGGCCGTGGTCAGCCAGCAGGTGGCGCGGCTGGAGCGCGAATGTCATACCTCGCTGCTGCTGCGTACCACGCGCAAGGTCCGCACCACTGAACTGGGCCAGGCGTTCTACCTGCGGTGCGCGGCGATCCTGCGTGCCACGGACGCTGCCTTCGACAGCCTCACCGATACCGCAACCGAGCTGTCTGGCGTGCTGCGCCTCACCGCGCCGCTGGATTACGGCGTGCGCGTCGTGGTGCCGGCAATCGCCGAATTCACCCGGCGCCATCCCGCCTGCAAGGTGGACGCGGTCCTGAGCGACCAGACCCTGGATCTGATGAGTTCCCACATCGAACTGGCGATCCGGGTTGGATGGCTGGCGGAGAGCGGGCTGCAGGCCCGCAAGATCGGCGCGTTTCGGCAACTGCTGGTGGCCCCGGCCGCCATGGCGCGGCAGCTATCGGTGATTGCCTCGCCACAAGAGATTGGCCAGCTGCCCTTCGTCGCCAACACCGCTTTGCGCACGTATCAGCAGTGGCACTTCACCCATGCCGACGGCGAACACCAGATGGTGGACCTGCACGCGAGCGTCTTGCTCGATGCCACGCTCGCGGTGCGCGAAGCGGTCTGCCATGGCGTCGGGCTGTCGGTGCTGCCCGAGTATGTGGTGGCCGACGACCTGGCGGCCGGTCGCCTGCTGCACGTGCTGCCGCAGTGGCAGCTGCCCTCCGGCGGCATCCACGCCGTGTTTCCGGCAGCACGCTTTCGGCCGGCGAAGGTGCGCGCTTTCGTCGAGCTGTTGCTGGAGCAGAACACCTTGCAGCAACAGTGAATCACGCGCAGCAGCGCGCTTGGTCGATCGCAGTGTGCCTCGCCATCACGTTGCGTAGTTGCGCTAACCAAGCCACAGTCCGCGTCACATCAACGCTGCATCCGCGCATAAAAAAGGCCGCCCGAAGGCGGCCTCTTAGTCACACGCTTGCGCGCGCGAGGTGGTGCTTACTTCACCAGCGCGGCAATGGCCGCGCCCAGATCGCCCGGCGAACGGACGGTCTTGACGCCGGCCGCTTCCATCGCCGCGAACTTGCCTTCGGCCGTGCCCTTGCCGCCCGATGCGATCGCACCGGCGTGGCCCATGCGCTTGCCGGCCGGCGCCGAGGCACCGGCGATGAAGCCGACGACCGGCTTCTTCACGAACTGCTTGATGTACTCGGCACCGGCTTCCTCGGCGTCGCCGCCGATCTCGCCAACCATGATGATGCCTTCGGTCTGCGGGTCTTCGTTGAACAGCTTGAGGCAGTCGACGAAGTTCAGGCCGTTGATCGGGTCGCCACCGATCCCGATGCAGGTGCTCTGGCCCAGGCCCACTTCGGTGGTCTGCTTGACCGCTTCATAGGTCAGGGTGCCCGAACGCGACACGATGCCGATCTTGCCCGGCTTGTGGATGTGGCCCGGCATGATGCCGATCTTGCACTCGCCCGGGGTGATCACGCCGGGGCAGTTCGGCCCGATCAGCACGGTGTCCGGATGCGAACGGGTCAGCACGTTCTTGACACGCAGCATGTCCAGCACCGGGATGCCTTCGGTGATGCACACGATGACCTTGATGCCGGCCGCAGCCGCTTCCAGGATCGCATCGGCCGCATACGGCGGCGGCACGTAGATGACCGACGCGTCGGCGCCGGTGCTCTGCACGGCGTCGGCCACGGTGTTGAACACCGGCAGATCGATGTGCGTGGTGCCGCCCTTGCCCGGCGTCACGCCGCCAACGACCTGGGTGCCGTACTCGATCATCTGAGTGGCGTGGAAGGTGCCCTGCTGGCCGGTGAAGCCCTGCACGATCACCTTGGTGTTCTTGTTAATCAAAACGGACATGGATAGTTCCTTCGGTGTCGTGGATCAGGCAGCGTTCTTGACAGCTTCAACGACCTTCTTGGCGCCGTCGTTGATGTTGTCGGCCGGGATGATGGCCATGCCGCTGTCACGCAGCAGCTGCTTGCCTTCTTCCACGTTGGTGCCTTCCAGGCGCACCACGACCGGCACCTTGACGCCCACTTCCTTGACCGCGGCAATGATGCCTTCGGCGATCATGTCGCAGCGGACGATGCCGCCGAAGATGTTGACAAAGATGCCTTCGACCTTGTCCGAGGACAGGATCAGCTTGAACGCTTCGATGACGCGCTGCTTGTTGGCACCGCCGCCCACGTCTAGGAAGTTCGCCGGCTCGCCGCCGTTGAGCTTGATGACGTCCATGGTGGCCATGGCCAAGCCGGCGCCGTTGACCATGCAACCGATGTTGCCGTCCATGGTGACGTAGTTGATGTCCAGCTCCGAAGCAGTCACTTCGGTCTCGTCTTCCTGGGTCTTGTCGCGCATGGCGACCAGCGCCTTCTGACGGAATGCGGCGTTGTCGTCGCTGTCGAACTTGCCGTCCAGCGCGTACAGGTTGCCGTCGTCCAGGATCGCCAGCGGGTTGATTTCAACCAGCGCCAGGTCCTTGTCGTTGAACAGGCGATACAGGTTCACCATGATGCTGGCGAACTGGCCGGCCTGCTTGGCGTTGAGGCCGAGCTTGAAGCCGAAATCGCGGCCGTGGTAGCCCTGCACGCCTTCGACGAAATCAACGTTGAGCGAGTGGATCAGCTCCGGCGTCTCGGCGGCGACCTGTTCGATCTCCACGCCGCCTTCGGACGAGGCGATATAGGTGATGGTCTTGGTGCCGCGGTCGACCAGGATCGACAGGTACAGCTCCTTGACGATCTCGCCGGCGGTGGTCACCAGCACCAGGTTGACCGGCAGCTCGACGCCTGCGGTCTGGTAGGTGGACATCTTGGTGCCGAGCATCTTGTCTGCTGCGGCCTTCACGTCGTCGGTGGTCTTGCAGAACTTGACGCCGCCAGCCTTGCCGCGGCCGCCCGCGTGGATCTGCGCCTTGACCATCCAGGGGCCCTTGCCCAAGGAATTGGCGACTTCAACCGCTTCGTCCGGCGTGGACGCGACCTTACCGGCCGGGACGGGGATGCCGTACTCGGCAAGCAGCTGTTTTGACTGGTATTCGTGGAAATTCATGCGTCACCGTGGGAAAAGGAAACGACCGCTGCGCGCAACGCAGACCGACGGGGCGGTCACGTCGGGAGACGCGAGCGGGCCGCCTATTGTGGCCGACCACGCCCTGCGGCGCAAAATTCGCCGGCATTGGCAGCCAGATCTGTGCGCTTGCGCAATGCGTGAATGCATGCGCAAGCGGCCGTGGGCGGCGCAGCTGCCTATACTCGCGGCTCGTTTCAGCAGGGGGTTCAGGCGTGGCATCCAGCGTATCGCTCATCGACCGGATCCAGTCGGCACCGCAGCGCGAGCTGTATTTCTTCTCGCTGTACCGCGTGCTGGTGGCCGGCCTGATCGCCGCGCTGGTGTTCAGCCCGTTGTCCGACGCCATCCCCGAGCCGCGCTACCCACGCCTGGCCGCCGGCGTGGCGATCGGCTATCTGTCGATGGCCATCCCGCTGCTGTTCTGGGGCCGCAGTGAGCGCCGCCTCACCGCCACCGTGCTGTGCGCGGTGCTGGCCGACATCCTGGCCGCGACCCTGGCCACGCACGCCCTGCCCGGCGCCAGCGCCGGCATCGCGATGATGCTGCTGTTCAACGTCGCGGCCGGCTCGATCCTGCTGCGGCTGCGCTACGGCATGAGTGTCGCGGTGGTCGCCAGCATCGCGATCGTGCTGGAGTACCTGTGGACGCTGCTGGAAGGCGGCACCACCCGCCCGGTGGCCGAGCTGGCCATGTTCGCCACCAGCTACGTGGCGGTGGCCTACATCTGCCAGCAGATCGCCTCACGCGCGCGCAGCAACCAGGCGCTGGCCGAACAGCGCGGCGCGCAGGTCGCCAACCTTTACGAAATCAACGAGTTGATCATCCGCCGCATGCGCACCGGCGTGCTGGTGGTCGATACCCACAACCGCATCACCCTGGCTAACGAAGCCGCGCTGGCGCTGCTCGGCGATGGCGACCAGCGCAACGCCCCGGCCGACCTGGCATTGGCCGCGCTCACCCCGGAACTGGCGCGCCGGCTGCAGCGCTGGCGCAGCGGCTGGCGCCAGGAAGAATCCCCGCTGCAGCTGGGCGCGGACCGCCCCGAAGTGCAGCCGCGCTTCGTGCGCCTGCTCGCCGACAGCGACCTGGTGCTGATCTTCCTGGACGATGCCAGCGTGGTCTCGCGGCGCGCCGAATCGCTGACCCTCTCGGCCATGGGCCGGTTCTCGGCCAGCCTGGCCCACGAGATCCGCAACCCGCTGGCGGCCATCAACTACGCCTCGCAGCTGCTGGAGGAATCGCCGGACATCGGCGATGCCGACCGCCGCCTGCTGCAGATCATCCACCAGCAATGCCAGCGCACCAACGGCATCGTCGAAAGCGTGCTCGGCCTGGCCCGGCGCGAGCGCGCCAACCCGGAAAACCTGGACCTGGCCGCGTTCGTGCGCCGATTCGTCGTGGAATACCGGCAGACCTTGTCGATGGAGACCGACATCCTGGAAGCCAGCATCGAGGGCGCCTCGGTGCATGCCTTGATCGACCCCAAGCACCTGCATCAGGTCCTGACCGCGCTGGTGCACAACGCACTCAAGTACGGCCGCGTCCTGGACGAGCCGGCACGGGTGAAGCTGCGGGTGGAGCGGCGCGAGCGCATGGTAGCCATCGACGTCATCGACCGTGGCCCCGGCATTCCTGAAACCGTGGCAGCGCAGCTGTTCCGGCCGTTCTACACCACCTCCGAACACGGCACCGGGCTCGGCCTGTACATCGCCCAGGAGCTGTGCCGCGCCAACCAGGCGCAACTGGATTACGTCTCCGTCCCCGGCGGCGGCGCGTGTTTCCGCATCCTGCTACAGGGCCCGAATGGGCTATTCGGCAAGTAGGCGAACGGAGCGACTCTCCGCGGTCCGACTGTCCTGCCCGGGCAGCAACCGGCTTGTAATCAGCATCGATCTCCGCGCGCGCGAGGCCTTGTGGTGCCGAACGTGGGACGAACATCGATGGCGGCCTTGCACGCGCAACACGTGACGCTTCAGGTCCAACAGCGCCGGTAATTGTCGACTGTCATCACGCTGGGCTATCGTGCGCAACATGAACGAAACGAAAAGTGCCCTGGTCGTCGATGACGAGCGTGACATCCGCGAATTGCTTGTTCTCACCCTGGGCCGCATGGGGCTGCGCATCAGCACCGCCGCCAACCTGGCCGAAGCACGCGAATTGCTGGCCAGCAACCCGTACGACCTGTGCCTGACCGACATGCGGTTGCCCGACGGCAACGGCATCGAGCTGGTGACCGAGATCGCGCGCCAATACCCGCAGACGCCGGTGGCCATGATCACCGCGTTCGGCAGCATGGACCTGGCGGTGGAAGCGCTGAAAGCCGGCGCGTTCGACTTCGTCAGCAAGCCGGTGGACATCAGCGTGCTGCGCGGCCTGGTCAAGCACGCACTGGAATTGAACAACCGCGACCGGCCGGCGCCGCCACCGCCTCCGCCGGAACAGGCCAGCCGCCTGCTCGGCGATTCGACCGCCATGGAGAGCCTGCGCTCCACCATCGGCAAGGTCGCGCGCAGCCAGGCGCCGGTCTACATCGTCGGCGAATCCGGCGTGGGCAAGGAACTGGTGGCCCGCACCATCCACGAGCAAGGCGCACGCGCGGCCGGGCCGTTCATTCCGGTCAACTGCGGCGCGATCCCGGCCGAGCTGATGGAGAGCGAGTTCTTCGGCCATAAGAAGGGCAGCTTTACCGGCGCGCATGCCGACAAGCCGGGCCTGTTCCAGGCCGCGCACGGCGGCACGCTGTTTCTGGACGAAGTGGCCGAGCTGCCGCTGCAGATGCAGGTCAAGCTGCTGCGCGCGATCCAGGAAAAATCGGTGCGCCCGGTCGGCGCCTCGGGCGAGACGCTGGTGGACGTGCGCATTCTGTCGGCCACGCACAAGGACCTGGGCGACCTGGTCTCCGACGGCCGCTTTCGTCACGACCTGTATTACCGCATCAACGTGATCGAGCTGCGTGTGCCACCACTGCGCGAGCGCAGTGGCGACCTGCCGCAACTGGCCGCCGCGATCATTGCGCGCCTGGCCCGCAGCCATGGCCGTCCGATTCCCTTGCTCACCCAGTCCGCGCTCGATGCCCTGAACCAATACGGATTCCCGGGCAACGTGCGCGAGCTGGAAAACATCCTCGAACGTGCGCTTGCCCTGGCCGAAGACGACCAGATCAGTGCCACCGACCTGCGCCTGCCCGCCCATGGCGGCCACCGCCTTGCCGCCAGCCCGGGCACCGCTGCGGTTGAACCGCGCGAAGCGGTCGTCGACATCGACCCTGCCTCCTCCGCCCTGCCCTCCTACATCGAACAACTGGAACGGGCCGCGATCCAGAAGGCGTTGGAAGAAAACCGCTGGAACAAGACCAAAACCGCCGCCCAGCTCGGCATCACGTTTCGTGCGTTGCGCTACAAACTGAAGAAGTTGGGGATGGAGTAGAGGGGCCGGGAATCGGGAATCGGGAATCGGGAATCGGGAATCGTAAAAGCGGGTTGGTTGGTTTCGCTTGTTTTGGCCCCGCCGTCCATCGCTACTGGATACGGCATCTTTTGCGCGCTGCTGTGCTCAACTCAGAGCGGCTGCGAAACGTCGCTAGCACCCGTCAGGCGGGGCGGACGGCACGGAGGAACCGGAGTGCACGGGGTGCCTGAGGACTAACGAGCACTGGTCGCGCCCGCCTATGGCGACGCACGCGTTTCGATAGCTGCCCTAAAAGAAAACGGCGCTACCCGCCAGGAGGAAGCGCCGTTTCGGCAAGGCCTTGCGACTGCCCCGCTCGCAAGCCTATAGATCAAGAGCTAAATCGCTATATCCGGAGTGGGCCTTTCCGATTCCCCACTCCCGATTCCCAATTCCCGGCCTGTCAGTCCTTGGTCACACGATTGATTTCGGCCAGGCTGGTCACCCCGTGCGAAGCCTTCATCAACGCCGACTGGCGCAGGTCGCGGATACCGATCTTCTGTGCGGCCTCGGCGATCTGCATCGCATTGCCGCCTTCCAGCACGATCGCGCCGATTTCGTCCGTCATCGGCATCACCTGATAGATGCCGGTACGGCCCTTGTAGCCTTCCGTGCACTCATCGCAACCGACCGCTTCATAGAGCTCGATGTTCGCAACCTGCTCCGGCGTAAAGCCTTCCGCCAGCAGCGCATGTTCCGGCAGCGTCGACTTGCGCTTGCAGTTGTTGCACAAGCGCCGCGCCAAGCGCTGCGCGATGACCAGGGTCACCGAGGAGGTGATGTTGTACGGCGCGATACCCATGTTCATCAGACGCGCAATGGTTTGCGGCGCATCGTTGGTGTGCAGTGTCGACAGCACCATGTGGCCCGTCTGCGCTGCCTTGATCGCAATCTCGGCCGTCTCCAGGTCGCGGATTTCGCCGACCATGATGATGTCCGGGTCCTGACGCAGGAACGAGCGCAACGCCGCCGCAAACGTCATGCCCCGCTTGACGTTCTGCTGCACCTGATTGACGCCAGGCAGGCGGATTTCGACCGGATCCTCGGCCGTGGAAATATTGCGCGTCTCGTCATTGAGAATCCCGAGCGCGGTATACAGCGACACCGTCTTGCCCGAACCGGTCGGCCCGGTCACCAGCACCATGCCGTAGGGCTTGTGGATCGCGTCCAGGAACAGCTTCTGCTGGTCCGCCTCGTAACCCAGCTTCTCGATACCGAGCTTGGCCGCGCTGGCGTCCAGGATACGCAGCACCACCTTCTCGCCGAACAGGGTCGGCAAGGTGCTCACGCGGAAGTCGATCTGCTTGGTCTTGGACAGGTTGAGCTTGATGCGCCCGTCCTGCGGCACCCGCTTCTCGGCGATATCCAGCTGCGACATCACCTTCAGGCGCGCCGCGATACGCTGGTTGAGCTTCACCGGCGCCTTGGCCACGTTCTTCAACAGCCCATCGATCCGCAACCGCACCCGGTAGTCGTCTTCATACGGCTCGAAATGGATGTCCGAGGCTCCCCGCCGGATCGCATCCACCAGCACCTTGTTGACGAACTTCACCACCGGCGTGTCATCGCCCTTGGCATCGACCCCAGAATCCCCGCCGGCGCCCATGTCCTCGTCCCCGGCGGACACGTCTAGGTCTCCCATCCCCTCGTCGTCGTCACCCATCGACGAACCGAGCGCCGCATTGCTGGCCTGCCACTGCTCCAAGGTGCGCCGGATCTGATCCTCATCGACCAGGATCGGCTCCACCACCAGATTGGTGTGGAACTTGATATCGTCCAGCGCCCTGGTCTGGGTTGGGTTGCTCACCCCCACGAACAACCGGTTGCCGCGCTTGAACAGCGGCAGCACCTGATGCTTTTGGAGCAACTCTTCACTAACCAGCTTGACTGCATTCTGACTGGCATCGAATACCGACACATCCATCAGCGGCATGCCGAACTCGACTGCGTTGGCGGCAGCGAGCTGGGATGCGGTGACCAACTTCTTCTCAGAGAACCATTGCGGCAGGGGAATCTTTGCTGCCGTAGCCTGGTCCATTGCAGCACGCGCTGTCGCCTCTTCCAACGCACCGTCCTGAACTAGCCGTCTGGCTATGCCGGTTATACCGACCAAGTTAGCGGAAGTGACTGCGCTCATAGGCTTCTCACATATTTTTTGATATCAGCTCTAGTTTACGCTAGTTGGTCAAATCTTCTGCAACCAATAGTCCATTAAAGTTTCCTCGGCCAGTCGATGGGTGCGGCGATACAGCCATGCTCAACAACCAGCAGGGCGATATTTTTGGTCAAAAGCAGAAGCATCACAGGTCCAGAGACCAGCGGCAGAACGCTTCAACTTTAAATCACGCCCTGAAACCAGGGATGATCCTTGGAGGGTACAACTAATCTCACCAACCCCTGAGGAATCCAAAATCGCACTGACGCTGGAACACCTCGCGGATACAGTCAAACCCACGTAACTTTTATCAACGAGTGACGGATCCCTACCATCCTGGACCACTGTTTCGAGCGTGGTTTTCCCTGGCCTTATCTCGGCTAATGCAGCGGTAAGCTGCGCTTTTGCAACTGAACTTTGATAAGCGGGGAATGCTATAGCAGCCAATATGGCAATAATCGCTATAACAATCATCAGTTCTATTAGAGAAAAGCCTTTTTGCCCAGACATATAGCCCCCTCTAATTGCTCAGAAATAGAAAGGCCCCGCCTGTAGCGGGGCCTTTCTGGCGGCACGAGTAACCGTTAGACGCCCGGGCAGCCTGCTGGCGCATGCTTGGCAGCAGCATTGGTCGCGCAGGTCCACGTGCCATCAGTAGCACGGGTCAGGGTGACGGTCTTACCGACAACCTGGGTGTTGCCCTTGAGCGTGCAGACGATGGTGCCGGTGGCGCTCAGTGCAGTGATGGGGCTGATGGTGCAGCGCTCGGTCGGCGACTTCAGGCCGAGATCGCCGATGCCGGTGACCGTGGTCTTGCCTTCGTTCAGTGCAACTTCGTACTGCGTCTTGCCAGGATTGATTTCAGCCAGGCCCGCAGTCACCTGCGACTTGGCGACGTAGTCCTGGTACATCGGGAGCGCGATGGCGGCCAGGATTGCAATGATCGCAATAACAATCATCAGTTCGATCAGCGTAAAACCGTTCTGCTTCTTCATGGGTATTCCCTAGAGTTGTTGAAAGTAGTGTTTGCCCGCGGGCCACTCCCTTTGGGCTCCGCACGGCAACCTCGGCGTGCAGGAACACTCAAGCAGGATGCATGCCAAGTTTCCCGCCCCGCCGAAAGTGTCCGCTGGGGCCAGATGATGAAGGATCTTCCCTTGCAAGAGCGGACGAGGGTAAGGAATTGCGACCAATTGCCAACTAGGCCTCGCCAGGTCACTAGGTGACGCAGAGGGTCAGTCGACTGCGAGGCTTTGCATGGCACGATCCATCATGTGGGATGGGTGTCAAGCAACACAGAAACGGCTACTATCATACCGGTATCCGCCTGGGGATGGCCGGATGGGGATTTGATATGGCAGCAGTGCGTGGAGCAGTCAAGAGCAAGCCGACCTCGCAGGTCGAACAGATGAGCGCGTTTGTCTGGGAGGGGACCGACAAGCGTGGCGTGAAGATGAAGGGCGAACAGACTTCCAAGAACCCTAACTTGCTACGTGCGGAGCTACGACGCCAGGGTATTACGCCGACAGTAGTGAAGGCGAAACCCAAGCCCTTGTTTGGCGCTGCTGGAAAGAAGATTACAGCGAAGGATATTTCATTCTTCAGCAGGCAAATGGCAACCATGATGAAATCGGGCGTGCCTATCGTCGGCGCACTGGAGATCATTGGTAGCGGCCAAAAGAATCCGCGCATGCGCACAATGGTCGGCCAGATCCGAACTGACATCGAGGGAGGCTCGTCGCTACACGAGGCGGTAAGCAAGCATCCCGTCCAGTTCGACGAGTTGTACAGAAACTTGGTCAAGGCAGGCGAAGGCGCCGGTGTCCTTGAGACAGTGCTCGACACCATTGCAAGCTACAAAGAAAACATCGAAGCGTTGAAAGGCAAAATCAAGAAGGCGCTGTTCTACCCGGCGATGGTCGTCGCTGTAGCGCTACTGGTCAGCGCGATCTTGTTGATCTTTGTCGTGCCACAATTCGAAGATGTCTTCAGGGGCTTCGGCGCGGAACTTCCGGCATTTACGCAGATGATCGTCAACATGTCGCGTTTCATGGTGTCGTGGTGGTGGTTGATCCTATTTGTCGCCATCGGAGCCGTCGTGGGCTTCATCTTTGCCTACAAACGTTCACCTTCAATGCAGCACGGTATGGATCGCTTGATCCTCAAGGTGCCGATCATCGGGCAGGTAATGCACAATAGCTCCATCGCCCGCTTCGCCCGTACCACCGCAGTGACGTTCAAGGCAGGCGTGCCGTTGGTGGAAGCCCTAAGTATCGTTGCTGGCGCTACAGGCAATTCTGTTTATGAAGCAGCAGTATTGCGGATGCGCGACGACGTGTCCGTGGGCTACCCGGTCAACGTGGCAATGAAGCAGGTCAACCTGTTCCCACACATGGTGGTACAGATGACTGCCATCGGCGAAGAGGCCGGCGCGCTGGATGCGATGCTGTTCAAGGTGGCCGAATACTTCGAGCAGGAGGTCAACAACGCCGTCGACGCGCTTAGCAGTCTGATCGAACCCCTGATCATGGTGTTCATTGGTACCATCGTCGGCGGCATGGTCATCGGCATGTACCTGCCCATCTTCAAGCTCGCTTCGGTGGTTGGATAAGACGTAATGGCATTTCTCGACCAGCATCCCGGTCTCGGCTTTCCCGCCGCGGCCGGACTGGGACTGCTGATCGGCAGCTTCCTGAATGTAGTGATCCTGCGCTTGCCCAAGCGTATGGAGTGGCAGTGGCGGCGCGATGCGCGCGAAATCCTGGAACTGCCGGACATCTACGAGCCGCCGCCGCCGGGCATTGTGGTGGAGCCGTCGCACGACCCGGTCACTGGCGACAAGCTCAAGTGGTGGGAGAACATTCCGCTCTTCAGCTGGCTGATGCTGCGCGGCAAATCGCGCTACAGCGGCAAGCCGATCTCCATCCAGTATCCGCTGGTGGAGCTGCTAACCTCGATCCTGTGCGTGGCCAGCGTCTGGCGCTTCGGCTTCGGCTGGCAGGGCTTCGGCGCGATCGTGCTGAGCTGTTTTCTGGTGGCGATGTCGGGCATCGACCTGCGCCACAAGCTGCTGCCGGACCAGCTGACCCTGCCGTTGATGTGGCTGGGCCTGGTCGGTTCGATGGACAACCTCTACATGCCAGCCAAGCCCGCCCTGCTGGGTGCGGCGGTCGGCTATGTCTCGCTGTGGACGGTGTGGTGGCTGTTCAAGCAGCTCACCGGCAAGGAAGGGATGGGCCACGGCGACTTCAAGCTGCTGGCTGCGCTGGGGGCGTGGTGCGGGTTGAAGGGCATTCTGCCGATCATCCTGATCTCCTCGCTGGTCGGCGCCGTGCTCGGTTCGATCTGGCTGTTCGCCAAGGGACGCGACCGCGCCACGCCGATCCCGTTCGGGCCTTATCTGGCCATCGCCGGCTGGGTGGTGTTTTTCTGGGGTAACGACCTGGTAGACGGCTACCTGCGTTTCGCAGGCCTGCGTTGAGCAAGCCACGACGATGAGCAACTTCATCGTCGGCCTTACCGGCGGCATCGCCTCCGGCAAGAGCGCGCTCGCCGCTGAGTTCGAGAAGCTGGGTGTACCGGTGATCGACGCCGATGTCGTTGCGCGGCAAGTGGTGGCGCCTGGGCCCATTTTGGATGCAATCGTGGACCGATTTGGTCCAGACATCTTGCTGCCGGATGGCAGGCTGGACCGGCGAGCCTTACGCAACGTTGTTTTTGACGATCCAAGTCAACGCAAAGCGCTGGAAGCCATCACGCACCCTGCCATTCGTGCAGAGCTGCAGCGCGCCGCGCAGGCGGCCGAAGGCGCTTACGCCATCGTCGCGATCCCCCTGCTGGCCGAAGCGGGCGGCCGAGCCACGTATCCCTGGCTGGATCGCATCCTCGTCATCGATGCTCCAGTGTCACTTCAACACGCTCGCCTAATACAGCGGGACGGCACTTCATCAGTCTTGGCTGATCAGATGATTGCCGCGCAAGCTTCTCGCGAACAGCGACTAGCAATGGCCGATGATGTTGTCAGTAATGAGGGCGATACGGCCGATTTAGCGCGGCACGCGCAAGAGCTGGATGCGACGTACCGGGCCTTGCTTCACGCCTCTCAAAGTCGGAACTGAGTGGCATCGCGGCTCATATGCGTCATCGCCTGATTATGAATCCGGGGATTGAGGCCGTGAGCGTGACTCATCTCAAACGCTGAAGCGGACCAAACTAGACGCCGAGCAGCCTGCCCCGCCTGACGGGCAGGCTGCATCCGTGATCGGTACGCAGCCTAGTGCAGCTGATGTTGTCGCCATTATCGATCTGTAAATGTCGACTTCGACCCCGTCCGCGAGGCTCGGCATCGATGATCTTTCGAAGCGTTCGCCTTGCGGGGCACGCACGCTAGCGCGCTGCGGTCACCTCTGCGTTCTACGAAGCGTAGCTCGGCCGGGCGCATAGCCAACGGATTCCCAGCGTGCGGTTACGCGGGCGGTGGCTGGAGTAGGTGGAGTTTGTGGCTGGCTGCAAGCTACAAGTCACTGTTCGCCTGGAAGAGCTAGTAGTGACGAGGGCGGAGTGCTGAGAGTTGCTTGGCCACAGTGATCGCCAGGAGCCCTGCCGCGCGGCGGATTGATGGGTAAGGCCCTCGCGCACGAGTGCGCTTCTACCAAGCGGCTTGGTTAGCGATGGAAAGCCAGTGTTGCGATGACGCCCCGCTCCTGCCCTGGCCGCACGCTCACACGCCAGCCGTAGAGGTCGCAGAGGCGGCTGACGATCGACAGGCCGATGCCGCCGCCTTGCGAGTGGCCGGCGTGGGTGCCCCGATAGCCGCGCTGGAACAGCTTGGCGGCGTCTTCTTCGCTCAAGCCGGGGCCGGAGTCGATGACTTCTACCGCGTCTGCCAGCACGCGTACCCGTACTTGGCCATCCTGGGTGTATTTGACGGCGTTACCGATCAGGTTGCCGAGCGCGACGGAGAGCGCGGATTCGGGTGCGTCGATGACCAGGTCGCGCACGCCTTCCAGCAGCAGTTCCAGCGGTTTTCCGCCGAGCTGGGCGCGGTGTGAGTCGATCAGTTGCTCGGCCACCTTGGCCACGTTGCTGCTGCCCTGCCCGCGCTCGTTGCGCGACAGCAGCAGCAGCGAGCCGATCAGATCGCTGCATTGCTGTTCGGCACGCTGGATGCGTTGCAGCCGCTGCAGCACCTTTTCATCCAGGTTGGGTTTGGTCAGCAGCAGCTCGGTAGCGCCACGGATCACCGCCAGCGGGGTACGCAGTTCGTGGCTGACGTCGGCGTTGAATTCGCGGTCGCGCTGGACCACCTCGGTGAGGCGCGCGGAGTAGTCGTCCAACGCTTCGGCGAGCTGGCCCACTTCGTCATCGGGGAAATGTGCGGCCAGCGGCTTCGGTTCGCTGGTGCCGCCGCGGTAGGCGCGTAGGCGCGCGGCCAGGTCAGACACCGGGCGCATGACCTTGGACGCGGACCACCAGCCGATCAGCAACGACAGCCCGCTGAAAACCAGCACCGACAACGTCAAGGTGCGCTTGAGCTGGATCTCGCCCTTGAGCGTCTGGGTCATGTCGTACGCGAGGAAAAACCACTCGCTGGGCGTCTTGCGCACCGCAAGCTTGTACGAATATGCGTTGCCGCCTTCGTCCACGCCGGAGATGGTGTGAATGCCATCGCGTAGCTGGTACCACTCGGGCTGCTCGCGACGCAGCGCTTCGAATTTGTCGCTCTTCACCACGCGGCCGCGCATCTGCTGCACTGGCAGGTCGGGGTTACGCAGGGGGTCGGAATAGAACCGCTGTGCGAACGCGTCGATATTGCGGTTCATCACGTCCTCCACCAGCTGGTTTTCCACGCGCGAGCGTGCCCAGTTGGTGGCGAAGGCGAACAGCGTCGTCAGGCAGAAGCCCAGCAACACGAACGAGAGAATGATGCGGCTGCGCAGGCGCCGCCGGTAGCGGCCACGCCTGCGCGCGGGCCGCGTTCCGCTGGAGCTCTCAGGCATCGGGCGAGGCGATGCGGTAGCCGATGCCGTGACGGGTCTGGATCATCGGCACGTCGAACGGCTTGTCCACCACGGCACGCAGGCCATGGATGTGCACGCGCAACGAATCCGAGTCGGGCAGTTCTTCGCCCCAGACGCGGGTTTCCAGTTCCTGGCGCGTAACCACGGCCGGTGACGCTTCCATCAACGCCTGCAGGATCTTCAGCGCGGTGGGGTTGAGTTGCAGTAGCTTGCCGCGGCGGCGCACTTCCAGCGTGTCCAGGTTGTATTCCAGGTCGCCGGTTTCCAGCACGCGGGTGTGCACGCCCTTGCCGCGACGCGACAGTGCGTTGAGCCGCACTTCCACTTCCTGCAACGCGAACGGCTTGATCAGGTAGTCGTCGGCGCCGGAATCGAAACCGGCCAGCTTGTTGTCCAGCGAGTCGCGTGCGGTGAGCATCAGCACCGGCGTCTGCTTGCGCGCTTCGTTGCGCAGCTTGCGGCAGACCTCGATGCCGTCCATGCCCGGCAGGTTGAGGTCGAGCACGATGGCGTCGAACTCGTGCACCACCGCTAGATGCAGGCCGGTAACGCCGTCAGCGGCAAAGTCCACCGTGTGGCCACGGTCTTCCAGGTAGTCACCCAGATTGGCGGCGATGTCGCTGTTGTCTTCGATTACTAGAATTCGCACTGGAACCTCGATTGTTTTGAGTCACTGACGCGGCGGTTGGCGATCTGCCGTTGCCGCCGCGCCTTATCGTTTTCTGGTTGGCATTCTGCATCCGGCGCCATTCGGCCGCCGTCGTTCGTCATGCGCCTGGGCCGGTAGCCTAACGCGTTCAGGTGGCCCACATGCATCAGGCCCGCTGGCCGGTCATACCGCATTGAACAGCCTGCATGTGCTGAAGCACGCACAGCGTCTGTTATGACAGGCAATGGGGCTGGAAAGTTGCAGCGCGGACTCCACTGCCGGACACCTACGCCAGCGGGATCAACGATGGCTGCTGGCAGTACGCGTTGCAGATGCCCACGCTGGCCAAGCGCAACTTGGCGGGCAATGGAGATCGTGCCGCCGAGTGCAGACGCCTCTCTCCATGTTGGTCTCGCCCCCTGTTGCGTCATGCGTGTTGTCCGCTGATCCATTGCAGTTGTTGCTGAATGTAGACCTGAACCTGAGGGCCGGCAAGCCGTCACAAAAAGGCCCAGGTGCGGCTAGGCACCTGGGCCAAACGTTCATCCCGATCACCGTCACTGCCGAGAGCGGAGCTACGGTCGGCAGACGTTAGCGGGGCAAGGATTAGAGTTTCGTTAACTTTCTGCTAAAACAGCTGGCGTCCCGATCAACGGACGGCCTGCTCCAGATGCTGGATGATGGTGCCGGCCACATCCACGCCGCAGACGCCCTCCACCCCCTCTAGGCCTGGGGTGGAGTTGACCTCCAGCACCAAGGGCCCGCGCTGCGAGCGGATCAGGTCGACCCCGGCCACCGCCAGGCCCAGCGCACGTGCCGAGCGCACCGCGACATCCTGCTCCTGCGGGGAGGCCTCGGCCATGGCGGCGGTGCCACCCAGATGCAGATTGGATCGGAAGTCACCGTCGGCGGCCTGGCGCCGCATCGCCGCCACTACGCGGTCGCCCACCACGAAGCAACGCAGGTCAGCGCCTTCAGCCTCACCGATGAATTCCTGCACGATGAAATTGGCGTATAGCCCACGCAGCGCCTCGACCACGCCGCGCGACGCGCTGGCCTTCTCGGTCAGGATGACGCCGGCGCCCTGGGCGCCTTCATTCAACTTCACCACATGCGGCGGGGGCCCGAGCATGGACAGCAAGTCCTGGGTGTCGTCGGGGTTGTCGCCGAAGACAGTCACCGGCATATCGATACCTTGCGACGCCAGCAGCTGGTGCGCACGCAATTTGTCGCGCGAACGCAGGATGGCGTCGGAGGGGTTGGGCGTATAGGTGCCCATGAATTCGAGCTGGCGCAGCACCGCGGTGCCGTACCGGGTGACCGATGCGCCAACGCGCGGAATCACCGCGTCAAACCCGGTGATCGGCTTGCCCTTGTAGTGCAGGCTGAAGCCGTCCGCGGCAATGCGCATGTAGCAGCGCAGCGGGTCGAGGATGCGCACGGTGTGCCCGCGTGTGCGGCCGGCCTCGATCAGGCGGCGGGTCGAATACAGCTTGCTGTTGCGGGAGAGGATGGCGATTTTCATCGCGGCATTCGCGCGGCGCGGCCTGGTCATGGTCGGGATCTGATGGCGACGAAAGCCCCAAGCCCGTTCCGCTGCCAATGAGCCGATCGTTGCCAGGCTGCCATGCGCCCTGCACGCGTCGATCCGACTGGTATGCGACGGCCCCAAGGAGTGGGAAGCGAAAGCGACTCAGCGAGGAAGTGGCAACGCAAACCGCGCGGCCTCAACCGGGATCGATGCTAGCAGGGCGCCGGCGCGCTGCTCAAGCAAAGGGTGATGGCAACGCCGCGTGTTGTGGCACCAAGCGGACGCGACATGACGCGCGATATCGAGCCGAACCACCAACGCATCACGATGCCGGTTGCTGACCGTGCGTGGTTGATTGATCACCCAACGACATATACGCAGCCACCCTCACGCGGCCCCACTGCGGCCGTGACGTGTCTTGCACAGTCTCACCAGCAATGCTTGAGCCCCCTAAATGCCGGCGTGCCGGTTCACGAGATCCTGCCCAATGCGACATCCCGCCAGCGCGGCTTATGCCACCCCATCCCGTATCCGCCAAGGCCGCCCGTTCCCACGCGGCGCCATCTTCGATGGCAAGGGCACCAACTTTGCGCTGTTTTCCGCGCATGCCACGCGTGTGGAGCTGTGCCTGTTCGACGAACAAGGTAACGAAAGCCGGGTCGACCTGCCCGAGTACACCAACGAGATCTGGCATGGCTATCTACCCGACGTAAAGCCCGGCCAGCGTTATGGCTACCGTGTGCACGGCCCCTATGCGCCCACCGAGGGACACCGGTTCAACCACAACAAGCTGTTGCTGGATCCATATGCGCGTGAACTCGATGGCGATCTGGTGTGGGCCGATGAGTTGTATGGCTACACGGTCGGGCATCCTGATGGCGACCTGAGCTTCGACGAGCGCGACAGCGCGCCGTTCATGCCCAAGTGCGTGGTGGTTGAAGACACCTACGACTGGGAAGACGATGCGCGCCTGCTCAAGCCGTGGAACGAGACGGTGATCTACGAAACCCACGTACGTGGCTACACCATGCGCAACGCGCAGGTGCCGGAAGCCGTGCGCGGCACCTTTGCCGGCCTGGCGCAGCCATCGGTGCTGCAGTACATCAAGGACCTGGGCATTACGGCAGTGGAATTGCTGCCCGTGCATGCGTATCTGGACGATCAGCATTTGCTGGACAAGGGCCTGCGTAACTACTGGGGCTACAACACCATCAGCTTCTTCGCGTTGAAGTCGCGCTACCTTTCCAGCGGCCATCGCGACGAGTTCCGCGACATGGTCAAGGCGATGCACAAGCAAGGCCTGGAAGTGATTCTGGACGTGGTCTACAACCACACCGCCGAAGGCAGCGAACTTGGGCCGACGCTCTCGTTCAAGGGCATCGACAACGCCAGCTATTACCGTCTTGCCGAAGACAAGCGCTACTACATCAACGACACCGGCACCGGCAATACGCTCAACCTGAGCAATTCGCGGGTGATCCAGTTCGTCAACGATTCGCTGCGCTACTGGGCTGGCGAAATGCATGTGGACGGGTTCCGTTTCGACCTGGCCACGATCCTGGGCCGCGAGCCGAGCGGCTTCGATCAACGCGGTGGCTTCCTGGATGCCTGCAACCAGGATCCGCTGTTGTCGGAAGTCAAGCTCATTGCCGAACCATGGGATTGCGGCCCGGGCGGCTATCAGGTGGGGCATTTCCCGCCGGGTTGGTCGGAGTGGAATGACAAATTCCGCGACAACGCGCGCGAGTTCTGGAAGGGCGAGGACGGCAAGCTGGCAGAGTTTGCAACACGCTTCACCGGCTCTGCGGACCTGTTCGACCGCCGCGGCCGCCGCCCCTGGGCATCGGTGAACTTCATCACTGCGCACGACGGTTTCACCCTGCGCGATCTGGTGAGCTACAACGAAAAGCACAACATCGACAACGGCGAGGACAACCGCGACGGGTCCTCCAACGATGGCTCATGCAACTACGGCGAAGAAGGCGAGACCGACAACGCCGACATCCTGCAACTTCGCGAGCGGCAGATGAAGAACCTGCTCGCCACGCTGCTGCTCTCGCAAGGCACGCCGATGATGCTGGCCGGCGACGAGCGGGCGCAGTCGCAGGGCGGCAACAACAACACCTATTGCCAGGACAATGAAATCACCTGGCTCGACTGGGAAAACGACCCCACCGACGGCCGCCTGACCGACTTCGTCAAATCACTGACCGCGCTACGTAAACGTTACCCGATCCTGTCGCGTGGCCGCTTCCTCAACGGGCAGTACAACGAAGAAGCTGGCCTGCGTGATCTGACCTGGCTCAATCCGGGCGGCACCGAGATGGACGACGCGCACTGGACCGATGCCGGCGCGCGCTCGGTGGGACTGCTGCTGGAAGGCAAGGCGCAGACCTCCGGCGTCAAGGAACGCGGCAACGACGCTACCTTGCTGATCGTGATCAATGCCTACCACGAGGGCGTGACCTTCACCCTGCCCTCTTCCGACGAACCGGTGCACTGGAAGCTTGCGCTCTCCACCGACGAAGCGCTGGAAGTGGACAGCATGCCGGCCGGTGCCAGCGAGTTCCTGGCACCGCCGCGTAGCATCACGGTATTCGAGTGCAAGGTAGGCTGATGCCTTGAGCGTGCGTTAGCAAGCCCGCCTTTCATTGGATGGAAGGCGGGCTTTTTTTTGGCTACTTGTTTGTATGCGGATATCTGGCAGCCTGCAGCGCGGGCGCAGCCGACACAATTGGGGCTTATCGATTTGGCTGCGTAGCCAAGCCGGCCCAGCGCCGATCATGGCCAGCTTGCGCCACACGCCGCAGCACGCGCCGCTGTCCGGCTGGTGTAGGCAGGCGATGAACCCTATCAGCGATTGCCATGCAGGGTGCAATGCCGTCTGCAGCCTCGTGCTTACCTAAGCCTCTTGTCTACGCGCACGCGGATGATGTTCGACCGTGATCGCGATGCGCTTGCAAACGGCATCGGGTATCGCGTAGCCGAGCCCAGCAATCACTTCCGACAAAGGGTCACGCCGGAGGCCGCCAGACTGTGTTGACCTTTCCCCCAGCGCGCAGCCGCGCTACCAAGCGTGAGGCTGTCGATCTCGCCCGCGCGGCCGTTTGATTTCCATCTCTGTGTGTGTGCCACAAGTAGCAGCGATCGACCGCAGCTCAGCCCGGATACAACGGAAAGCGCTTGTCCGGGTGCTTGGCCTTCCATTCCTTATAGGAGCTGGTGCCCTCCCACGCCTTGAACGCGCGCGGCGTGCGACCACGACCGGACCAGGTCTCGCCCGAATGCGGCAGCCAGTACTTGGCGGCCACCTCGCCGCTAGACGTCAACGGGCCCTTGACCTTGCCGGTCGTGGCCAGCGAAGCGATCTGGGCTTTTTGCTTGGTGTTGAAGCGGCCACCGAACTGGGTCAGCGTCTCGATCACCTGGTCGAACGCTTCCAGGGTCTGGGCGTATTTCAATTGCGCCTCTTCCTGCTCGAGCTTGCGCAGCTCTTCCAGCAGTTGGGCTTTGGCGGCGGCGGAGGGTGACGCGGGCGAACCTTGGCGCATGGGCGAAGCAAAATTCTTGGACAGGTCAGCGAGTATTGCCGTTGCACCGCCCAGCGTAAAGCGGCTGCAGCACGGCAGTTGCAGGCCCGCCCAGCGTAAAGCGGCTGCAGCACGGCAGTTGCAGGCCCGCTCAGCGTGGCCGCAGCAGCGCCTGCTCGCGCGCCATGGTCAAAACCGGGCCGATGCGCCCGTTACGGATCAGCTCGCTGCAGTGCTTGCCGACGAATTCGACCCGTGGCGCGCAAAACCACTGCCTGACGCGCTCCACTTCGCCGGCATTGATCGACCAGGCATGGAACACCGTCTCCCCGAGCTCCTCCACACCGATCAAGCCAAGCTCTTGAATTTGCTCGGCATCCAGCCCAAACATTTCCAGCACCTTGCCGGCATCGTCCAGGGTGCCGAAGCCACTGTTCATCTGATCCGCCATACCGGCGGCATAGGCGACCGACGCGGCACGCGCATATTCGGCGCGCCGCATGCCTTTGAGGAGTGCTCCAACCAATTGGGTGTGCGTGGTGGCCATGGCGCTTGTGTCGAAGGATGTTGCCACTATGGGCGTACGCTCGACCCCGCTCAATCAGGAGCTTCCTGACGGCGGGGAAGGAAATTGCGAAGCGATCTGCGCGGCCGCTTCGCCAACGATGGCGCCAGTAGCGTCCTACACACCTGCCCGGCATCGGTCTGATAGGACGGCGTGCTCAAACGTCGTCGCCCTCGATGCTGTCGTCATCATCGATCTCGCTGTCTTGTGCCGGACCTTCCTGCACAGGGGCGTGCGGCTTGCCCGGCGCCTTGACGCCATCCGGCGGGTTTGGATCGGAGGGGCCTCGATTGGTGTCGTTGTCGGTGCTCATGCGTTTCTCCCAGGGCAACAGTGCCACCTGCCCACCGTCGCTCAGGGTGCGTGAGCCTGACGTGTGATTGATCCGCTGCGCGCGAGTGCGATCGACTGTGCCATGACGGCCTCGACGTTAGGCGGTGGCATGCATTGCGTGTTTGAGCTTTTCGTTCGAATCGCAGATGTCACGCAGTTGAGCGGATGGAGCACACCCTCAAGCCGAGCATCAAGCTATCTGATACGTCGCGTTTTTCGCAGACACCCTCTTAAATCAATTAACCGACAAGCGCAGCGGAAAGCGTGCACATATCACCATCACCATGCCGAGCACTACATGGCGATCGGCGACTCGACCGCGATAGTGCTGCGCTTGGAATGCATGCGACAGACGCCGCAAGGGCAGCGCTAGCCGCCCAAGGGATATCAATGGTCTGACCGCCCTTCAATTCGTGCGTAGGGTCAACTGAGGGCGAACGAAGCTAGGCCGCAATTAGGCGCGCGACGTCATTAATCGGTCCCAGCGCGCAGTAATTAAGGATAAAAAAGCGGCGGATTCCAGCTTCGCGGCTCTGCGCTCCATGGCCGGCACATGCGTGACAACGATGAACAAGAGAAAAACTCCTTAATCGAAAGGTGCTGCGGTGATAAACCGCATGTCACCCCTACGAATTTTAGATGCGCAATGATCCGCGATCATCGTTGGAGAATGCTCTATGCAATGCGATTTATCGAATCAACCGCTGTGTTTTGTCGGACAGGCACTTTGGGTGGCCTCCAGCCAGCGAGCCATCATCGCTAGTGGGTTTGGCCAACAGGGAATCGAGGCAGATTGGATGCCATGCACGCGAGGTCCAAGCTCCTACGACGCTACGCTGGGGCCGGTTGCGGTGTGGTGCGTCATCGTTTCATTCCCTTACGACGCATGGCGCATGCAGACCTGGCTTGATAAGCAAGCCTGTTCGCCGGTCGAGGAGTGATTGCTGGATCGCTGAGCGTGGGTGCTCTTATGGAGCAACTCGCCACCGAAAAACAGTTGCGGTGCATGGAGCGGGCGATGGGAATCGAACCCACGTCAGTAGCTTGGGAAGCTACAGCTCTACCATTGAGCTACGCCCGCGTGGCGTGGGCAGAGTTTATGCGCCGGCAGGCCTTGGGCGCAATGCGTGTCGCACATGACAAGGGCCGGTTACCCGGCCCTTGTCGTAGACAGCCTTGACGCTGGGGGTGCAGCGGGTACGGTCAGAAGTTGCCGCTAAAGTTCACGAACACGGTGGCGTCGCGGGCGCTGCGCTGGGCGGTGGTGGTGCTCAGGCCGATGTTGCTCTGCAGGCCCCAGATGCCGGTGCGGGCGCCCAGCACAACGGTCGCGTAGTTGCGGTCGAAGTTCTGGCCCGGGACGGTGTACATGCCCACTTCCGGCATCGACTGCAGCCAGGCGCTGGCTTCGGTGCCGTCCTTGAACTCGTGGTCGTAGGTGGCCTGCAGGTACGGCTTGACCGGCGCGCCATCCAGGCGCACCTGGAAGCCGATGCGGCCCACCAGCGAGTCGATGTCCTGGTCGGCATAGCCCAGCGCGGTGGAGCTTGCGTTGCTTTCGGTGTAACCATCGAGCTTGAGCTTCTGCCAGGTCAGGCCGACCACCGGGCCGTACTTGACGTTGCCTTCGCCCAGCGAATAGCCGGCATTGACCGCAGCAGTGAGGTTACTGCCGTCCGGCGAGCCGCTGTGCACGCGGGTGGCTGGCCCCAGTTGCACTTCGCGGTCCACGTCGTAGCTCAGCCAGCTGTAGCTGACCTGGGCGTTGACCCAGACCGGGCCGGTGTACCAGCCGACGAAACCGCCCAGGGTGGTGTCGTCCTGCTTGAAGCTGCCGTTGCGGTTGCCGAAGTCGGCGTCCATGCGGCCGAAGCCGGCAAAGCCGCCGAACACCAGGTCACCGGCGGTCCAATCCACGCCGAACAGGCCGGCCGGCGCCATGCCGTCGTACAGGTCCGCATCGTCGTAGCGCTGAATGTCGCCACGCACGCTCCCCCACCAACGCAGGCCATCGGCCTCGGGCTTGCCGTCGAGGTGCCAAGCCACCTGGTCGGCACGTGCGCGGCCGCCGGCCTGGGCGGAGCGCGTCAGCACCTGCTGCAGGCGCGGCGCTTCCAACAGCGAGATGGCGTACTGGCCCAGGATCTGGTGGGTGGCCGTGGTGGGGTGGATGCCGTCGGCGAACACATAGGTGTTGGGCGCGTTCGCGGCGACCAGGCTGGTGGGGTTGCAGGCCGGCAGCGCGAGCGCCGGGTTGCAGGCGGTACCGGTGACGTTGCTGAAACCGTAAGTGCCCGGGTCGGCAACCACTTCCTGCAGGATGTGGAAGGTATCGACCGGGATCACCCGCAGGCCGGCCGCCTGCAGACCGTTGAACAATGCGGTGTTGTAGGCGGTGGCAGCGGCCGTGCCCTGCGCCATGGCGGCGGCACCGCCAGCGCGGAAGCGCGGGGTGATGCCCACATCCGGAATTGTCGGCACCATTACATAACGTGCGCCAGCGGCCTGCAGCGCGCCCACCGCGCCCACCTGGGCGGTCACGGCGCTGCCGATGATGGCCTGCGCCTGGGCAGGCGCGGTGGCCGCAGCGAGCAGGTCATTGGCGCCGCCCCACACGGTGTACAGCGCATTCGGGTTGGCCTGGCCGCCGTTGGCCGCTAAATATGTGTTGATCTGGCTGGTTACCGACGGCGCTGCGCCGAGCGCGCTGACCGAACTGGCCTGGATGCGCGCACCGCCGGCAGCGTAGTTGTCGCCGGTCTGGCCATTGCCGTTGGGCGCTGCATTGGTGCCGAAGTGGTCGCCCACGTACTCGGCCCACACCCAGCCCGGGTTGGTGGTGAACTTGCCGGTGACCGCGCGCGAGGCGGCTGGCAGCAGCGGGTTGTAGTAGCCGCTGTCGGTGAGGCTGTCACCGAAGAACACGGTCTGATCGAAGGCCGAGTCGGCCATGGCCGGGCTGGCCGCCAGCGCGATGGCCACGGCCATCAGGGAACGGATCGGGCGAAGGGTTGAAGCCATGGGAATGCCTGCTCAAGGTAGAGTGGAACCGGACCGGCCTGCATACGTACGCCGGCGAATGGCACATCGTTTCACCCTCGCCGTCCACGCTCACGCTGCATTGCCGCATAACGCAAAACGCGCGCCCTGGCGGCACGCGATGCAACAATGATGACATGAACATTCAACTCAACGGCACTCCACGCACGCTTCCCGACAACGTGTTGTTGTCCGCGCTGCTGGAACTTGAAGGTCTGTCGCAGCGCCGCGTTGCGGTAGAGGTCAATGGCGAAATCGTTTCGCGCGGTTTGCACGCCACCCATGCGCTGCGCGAGGGCGACGTGGTGGAAATCGTGCATGCACTAGGCGGCGGTTGATCGCGGTGATGGCCGGCGCATCCACGCCCGATCGGTGATAATCGCCGCATGACACTTTCCGCCCCCTCCGATGCGCTGGTGATCGCCGGCAAGCCCTACCGTTCGCGCCTGCTGACCGGCACCGGCAAGTTCAAGGACCTGGACGAAACCCGCCTGGCCACCGAGGCCGCTGCCGCGCAGATCGTCACCGTGGCCATTCGCCGGGTGAACATTGGCCAGGACCCCAACGCGCCCAGCCTGCTCGACGTGCTGCCGCCGGACCGCTACACCCTGCTGCCCAACACCGCCGGCTGCTACACCGCCGAAGACGCGGTGCGCACCTGCCGGCTGGCCCGCGAGCTGCTGGATGGCCACAACCTCACCAAGCTGGAAGTGCTGGGCGACGAGCGCACGCTCTATCCGGACGTGGTGCAGACGCTCAAGGCCGCCGAACAACTGGTCGCCGACGGCTTCGAGGTCATGGTGTACACCTCCGATGACCCGATCCTGGCCAAGCGGCTGGAAGAGATCGGCTGCGTGGCGGTGATGCCGCTGGCCGCGCCGATCGGCTCGGGCCTGGGCATCCAGAACAAGTACAACCTGCTGGAAATCATCGAAAACGCCAAGGTGCCGATCATCGTCGACGCCGGCGTTGGCACCGCCTCCGATGCCGCCATTGCGATGGAACTGGGCTGCGACGGCGTGCTGATGAACACCGCCATTGCCGGTGCCCGCGACCCGATCCTGATGGCCAGCGCGATGCGCAAGGCGATCGAAGCCGGCCGCGAGGCATTCCTGGCCGGCCGGATTCCACGCAAGCGCTACGCCTCGGCGTCGAGCCCGGTCGATGGCGTGATCGGATGAGCAGGCGCGCCGAGATGGCCTTGCATGCGCGGCCTGCGCCTGGCGCGGGCCGCGGCGCGCGACGCCTGCTTGGCTTGCATTTTTCCTTTACTCACACCCCTCTCCCGGCGGGACAGGGGCGTTGTTTGCCGATGGCTGATTTTCATGACTGATCCTTTCACCAGCGAGGGCGCCAAGATGCCGCCCAAGCCCTTCACCATCGAAGAGGGCCGCCGCCAGGTGCGCAGCTTCGTGTTGCGCCAGGGCCGCTTTACGCCGGCGCAGCAGCGCGCGTTCGACGAGTTGTGGCCGCGCTTCGGCCTGGACTACACCGGCACCCCGCGTGACCTGGACGCCGTGTTCGGCCGCCCCGCACCCAAGGTGCTGGAGATCGGTTTCGGCAATGGTGCGGCCTTGCGCTTCGCAGCCCAGCACGACCCTGCGCGCGACTACATCGGCATCGAGGTGCATGCCCCCGGTGTCGGGCGGCTGCTCAATGCGCTGGACGATGACGGCGCCACGCATGTGCGCCTGTATCACCACGATGCAGTGGAAGTGCTCGAGCGCGAGATCGCCGATGGCGCGCTGGACGAAGTACGCATTTACTTCCCGGACCCATGGCACAAGAAGCGCCACAACAAGCGCCGCCTTTTGCAGCCGGCGTTTGCGCAGCTGCTGGTGCGCAAGCTGCGCGCAGGCGGCCGCTTGCACGCAGCCACCGACTGGGCCGACTACGCCGAACAGATGTGGGACGTGCTCGACGCCACCGAGGGCCTGGTGAACCGCGCCGGCCCACGCGGCCACGTCGCACGCCCCGCCTGGCGCCCACAAACCCACTTCGAGACCCGCGGCCAGAAGCTGGGCCACGGCGTGTGGGATTTGCTGTATGACCGTGATTCGGGAGTCGGGATTCGGGATTCGTAACAGCGGCATCGCCGCAGCCCGACGCTCCGCTTGTCCACGAATCCCTATTCCCGAATCACGAATCCCGGCACCTCATGGACACCGCGCTAACGCTGACCAACGACATGAAGCTCGTCCTCGGGCTGGTCGGCTTTACGATGGCGATGTTCCTGTTCGAGCGCATCCGCGCCGACGTGGTGGCGTTGATCGTGTTGGTGGTGTTGGGCGTCACCGGGCTGGTGGCGCCGGAGGAACTGTTTGGCGGCTTCTCCGGTAACGCGGTGATGAGCATCATCGCCACCACCATCCTAGGCGCGGGGCTGGAGCGCACCGGCGCCTTGAACCGCCTGGCCACCTGGTTGCTGCGGCGTTCGCACGGCAGCGAGCAGCGGCTGATGATGATGACGCTGGGGATCTCCGGCCTGAATTCGTCCTTCATGCAAAACCCCTCGGTGATGGCGCTCTACCTGCCGGTCGCCTCGCGGCTGGCCGCACGCACCGGGCTCACCTTGCAACGCATGCTGTTGCCGATCGCCGCGGCGATCGTGATGGGCGGCGCGCTCACCATGGTGGGTAATTCGCCGCTGATCCTGCTCAACGATTTGTTGGTGTCGGCCAACAACAACCTGCCCTCGGGCATGGCCAGCATCGAGCCGTTGACCATGTTTGCACCGCTGCCGATCGGTCTGGCACTGCTGATGGCTGCCTTGCTGTATTTCCGGTTCTACGGCGACCGCAAGCTGATCGAGGAAGAGCGCCTGATCAACGAGGGCGTCACGCCATCGCGCACCGAGAGCTATTTCGCCAAGACCTACGGCATCGATGGCGATGTGTTCGAACTCACCGTCACTGCCGAAAGCCCATTGGTGGGCATGACGCTGGGCGAGGCCGAAGCCATTCACGATGCGCCGCTGCTGTTGGCGCTGAAGACCGGCAACGACACCCGCCTGGCCCCGCCGGCCGACATGCGCATCTGGGTCGGCAGCGTGCTGGGTGCGATGGGCAAGCGCCAGGACGTGACCGACTTTGCGCAGAACCATTTCCTGCGCATGTCCTCGCGCCTGCGCAACCTGGGCGATCTGTTCAACCCAAGCCTGGCTGGTATTTCCGAGGCGGTGATTCCGCCCAACTCGCGCCTGATCGGCAAGAACGCCGCCGAGCTGCGGCTGCGCAAGCAAAGCGGCATCAGCCTGCTGGCGATCAACCGCGACAAGCAGGTGATTCGCGAGGACGTGCGCAACGTGGCACTGCGCGCCGGCGACATGCTGGTGTTCCACAGCATCTGGCAGGACCTGGCGCAGGCCGCGGAAAGCCGCGACTTCGTGCCGGTCACCGACTTCCCGAAGGGCGAACAGCGCCCGCACAAGTTCAAGATCGCGATGGCGATCTTCGCCTTTACCATCCTGATTGCGCTGACTTCCAAGCTGCCGGTGGCACTGACCTTGATGACCGGCGTGGCCTGCATGCTGGTGACCGGCGTGCTGCGCATGGACGAGGCCTACGCCTCGATCAACTGGAAGACCATCTTCATGATGGCCGGGCTGATTCCGCTCGGCTGGGCGATGGACAGCAGCGGCACCGCGGCGTGGGTGGCCGGCCACACCATCGACCGCCTGCCGGAAGGCATGCCGGTGTGGGCGCTGGAGATCAGCCTGGCCTTGTTGACGACCGCTTTCTCGCTGGTGATCAGCCATGTCGGCGCGACCATCGTGATGGTGCCGATCGCGGTCAACCTGGCGCTAGCGGCCAACGGCAACCCCACGGCGTTCGCCTTGATCGTAGCGTTGTCGGCATCCAACAACCTGATGACCGCCTCCAACCCGGTGATCTCGATGGTGACCGGCCCGGCCAACTACCAGCCGCGCGAACTGTGGCGCGTGGGCGCTCCGCTGTCACTGATCTACATCGTGGTGATGGTGACGATGATCAACCTGATGTTCTGGTGGGCGGTGCGCTGAGCGCGCTGTTGCGGCAGCGCGAAGCGTTGCTGCTTCTTTGCTGATTGATGGCGCGCCGTCGTGCCGACTTTCGAATACGTGCGCTGCGCTGCGGTCGATGCATGTAATCCATTGCAGTGGCGCTGCGATCGATGGGCACTCTTTGCAGTGAGCATCTGACTGGCGGCGGCATCGCAACACGCGGATAGTCGTGACTGGCACTGGCACTGGCAGTGCGTGGCGGATGCCGGTGCACTGCGCGCACTACCTCCAGCAGTCCAGCAGTCTTGCAGTACAACAGTCTTGAAGCGTGCGGTCTGCAGCATAGCGACGACTGCCCTCGCGACGCCGCATGAAGCGCATCTACGCCCACGCCGCCTCACCCCAGCAGCACATGCTCGCCATCGATGCGCACCGGCACCGCCACCAGCGATTGGCCGCGACACGGCCCGCTGACGCACTCGCCGGCATCCAGCTCGAACGCCGCGCCGTGCGCGGCGCACACCAGCTGGCCTTCCTTGGTCTTGAGAAACTGGCCGGGCGCCCAATCCAGCCGGCGGCCAGCGTGCGGGCACACGTTCAACCAGGCGCGGACCTGTGCACCCTCCCGATACAACACCACCGATTCCGGCCCGCCATCCCACAGCGCTTCGACTTCTAGAAATCCGGCATCGGGAATCTGCGCCAACGGAATCGGCGCGGTGGGCGGTAGTGACGACATGGGATCGATCGCTGCGAACAGACCTGATTGTGCCATGCCGCTCCCTGGGCACTGCGCCTTGGCCCCTTGCGCCATTTCAAGGCGGCGGCGTCCGCGTCACTGCGGCTCCGCGCGGCTTCGCCATCGCGCAGACCTACCAACCAACGCGTCTGACTATCAGCCAGGCCGCACGGCAACTTCCCCACTACACGCCGCAGCTTCTGCAACCAGCTGCAACCAGTTGCAACCAGCTGATTACAGCCAAGCGATCGCAGTTAGCAGACACAACCGCGCGCAGACCCAACGACACGCGAAGCGCGTGGTTCAACACAACCCATGTGATGGGTTTAACAAAACGGCACTCGATTTAACGAACTTTTCACTCAATGACATGAAACCGCAACGATACTGCCCCCTCGTTTCCTCCGGCAGCCCACCGCCATGCCCGCACGCATCTTCCAATTCGGCAACCTCCACCACCTGTTTGCGCCGCGCAAGCCGCGTCACCCGTTGGTGCGCGTTGCCGCTGGCCTCGCCGGCCTGGCTATCCTGGCCGTGCTGATCTTCTTCAGCGTGTTCGTGGGCGCTGCGATGATCCTCGGTGGCGTGGCCTGGAAATTGTTGAGCAAGTCCAACCGCCGCGCGCCGCAGCACGCCCGCGTAGTGGACGCCGAGTACCACGTGGTCCGCAAACCGGCACTGCCGCTCTCGCACTGAGCCGCACGTTGCAGCGCGCCTGAGGCGCGCGTTGTTTTCGCCTGCACCGCCAAGCAGCTAGACTCACGCGTCCTGTCTTTGAGGATGCGTGCATGACCCACGATGTGATTCCCGCTGCCGATGTCCCGCGCATTCCGGTGGTGGGTGGCGGTAGTTTTCCGGTGCACCGCATCTATTGCGTCGGCCGCAACTTTGCCGATCACGCCCGCGAAATGGGTGCCACCGCGCCAGCGTCCAAGGCCGAACGTGGCCAGCCCACGTTCTTCATGAAACCGGCCGACGCCATCGTGGTGGGTCATGGCGACCACATCCCCTACCCGCCCGGCACCAAGGAGCTGCACCACGAGGTGGAGCTGGTGGTGGCCTTGGGCAGCGATGCACCCGCCGGTGAACTGCCTGTGGACCAGGCCGAGGCCCTGATCTATGGCTACGGCGTGGGCCTGGACCTGACCCGTCGTGATCTGCAGGCCGCGGCCAAGGCCAAGGGCCTGCCCTGGGACATCGCCAAGGGCTTCGATCATTCCGCACCGATCAGCGAGCTGGTGCATGCCGGCGAAGTGGGTGCACTGGATGCATTGAACCTGTCGCTGGAAGTCAACGGCGAAGTGCGCCAGCAATCGTTGCTGGACCAGATGATCTGGAATGTGCCGGAGATCCTGCACGAGCTGTCCAAGCTCTATGCATTGCGCGCGGGCGATCTGATCTTCATGGGCACGCCGGCCGGCGTCGGCCCGTTGTTGCCGGGCGATCAATTCAGTGCGCGCCTGGAAAACGTGGCCGAACGCCACGGCATCATCGCGGGCTGACATCGGCCGGGCTACGATCGCTGCAGCGGCAGTGGGTCCGCGTCCCCATCTGGAGTGCACTATGGGAATGGTCAGCGAATTCAAGCAATTCGCGATGCGTGGCAATGTCATCGACCTGGCGGTCGGTGTGGTCATCGGCGCGGCGTTCGGCAAGATCGTCACCGCGCTGGTGGAAAAGATCATCATGCCGCCGATCGGCTGGGCCATCGGCAACGTGGATTTTTCGCGGCTGGCGTGGGTGCTCAAACCGGCGGGCGTGGATGCCACCGGCAAGGAAATTCCTGCCGTGGTGATCGGCTACGGTGGCTTCATCAACACCGTCGTGCAGTTCGTGATCATTGCCTTTGCGATCTTCCTGGTGGTCAAGCTGATCAACCGCCTCAGCCAGCGCAAGCCGGATGCTCCCAAGGGACCGAGCGAAGAAGTGCTGCTGCTGCGCGAGATCCGCGACTCGCTCAAGAACGACACGCTCAAGAATCCAACCGTGCCGTAAGCAAGCGGCCACATCCTTGCACGCACTTCGCACACAAGGATGACTTTTCGCACGCAGACGGGGGACCTCGCGCTGATAAGCTCGGGGTCCCCCTTGTCGTTGGAGCCGCCCTGCATGCGTCGCCTCGCTGTCGCCATCTCCGCCCTGCTTGCCACCTCCGCGGCGCTTGCCGCGCCCACCAGCATTCCCGATAGCGCGTTGCGCACCGCCGCGCAGTTGCGCGAGCAGGCGCTGGCCGACAGCACCGGCTTTGCAGTGGTGGAATCGTTGACCACCGAAGTGGGCCCGCGCATTGCCGGCGGTGAAGCGGATCCACGCGCGGTGGCCTGGGCCAAGGCGAAATTCAAGGCCTTGGGCTTTGACAAGGTCTGGACCGAGCCGGTCACTTTCCCCAAGTGGGAGCGCCGCAGCGAGCAGGCCGCCGTCATCGGCGCACATGCGCAGCCCTTGCATATCACTGCGCTGGGCGGTAGCCCGGGCGGCACCGTGCAAGGCGAGATCGTGCGCTTCGAGAATCTGGCTGCATTGCAGGCGGCGCCGGCGGGTTCCCTGGCCGGCAAGATTGCCTTTGTCGATTACCAGATGGTTAAGGCGCGCGACGGCAAGGACTACGGCAACGGCGGCGCAGTGCGCAGCAAGGGCCCTTCCGAAGCAATCCGCAAAGGCGCCATCGGCTTTGTGATGCGCTCGGCCGGCACCGACTCGCATCGCGTACCGCACACCGGCATCACCCGTTTCGATGAAGGCCTCACCCCGGTACCCGCAGCGGCATTGTCGGTGCCCGATGCCAACCAGTTGGCACGCCTGGCAGCCCTGGGTAGCACCCGCGTGCGGCTGGCGCTGGATTGCGGCTGGGATGGCACATCCACTTCGTACAACGTGATCGGCGAAATCACCGGGCGTAGCAAGCCGAAGGAAGTGGTGGTGATCGGCGGGCATCTGGATTCGTGGGACCTGGGCACCGGCGCCATTGACGACGGCGCAGGCGTGGCGATCACCATGGCCGCCGGCCATCTGATCGGCCAGCTCAAGCAAGCGCCCAAGCGCACGATTCGCGTGGTGGCCTTCGCCAACGAAGAGCAGGGCCTGTACGGCGGCAAGGCGTATGCGGCTGCGCATGGCAAGGATGCCAAGGACATGGCGCTGCATCAGATTGGCGCTGAAAGCGACTTCGGTGCCGGGCGCATCTACGCCTTCAACACCGGTTCGGCGGCGCCGGAACAATCGCGCGCGGCCACCCAGCAGATTGCCGAAGTGCTGAAGCCGCTGGGCATCGCGTATGAGCCCAGCAAGGGCGGCCCTGGCCCGGATGTGGGGCCGATCTCCGCCAAGGGCGGTGCCTGGGCGTGGCTGGCGCAGGACGGCACCGACTACTTCGATCTGCACCACACCGCAGACGACACCCTGGACAAGATCGACCCGAAGGCGCTCGCGCAGAATGTGGCCGCCTACACCGTGTTCGCGTATCTGGCCGCCGAAGCCGATGGCGATTTCGGCAGCCGCGCAAAGTCTGTGCAGCCGCCGAACGAGTAAGCTGAGGCGCACTGCCAGCGGTGCGCTTCAACTCCAGGACGAGCACACACGATGGCGGCCAAGCAGCAACGCACTGCGACCACGGCAGCAACCCTGCTGGATGTCGCCAAACACGCAGGCGTCTCGCCGATGACAGCCTCGCGCGTCATCAACCGCCACCCGCATGTGGGCGAAGACATGCGGGTGCGGGTGGAGGCCTCCGTGCAGGCCTTGGGCTACCGGCCGAATCTGGCCGGCCGCTCGCTGCGCACCAGTGGATTGCTGCGCATCGGCGTGCTGTACAGCAACCCGAGTGCGGCGTACCTCAATCAATTCATGCTCGGCCTGCTCGAACAGAGCAGTCTCAATGGCAGCCAGGTGCTGGTGGAGAAATGCGGCGCCATCCGCAGCCAGCGTGCTGCCACCGAACGCCTGCTCGCCGCCGGCGTGGATGGCGTGATCCTGCCGCCGCCGTTGTGCGATTCACGCCAGACCATTGCCGAACTCGATGCACGCGGCATCCCGGTGGTTGCGGTGGCCAGTGGCGCACCGATGGCGCAGATCAGCTCGGTGCGCATCGACGATTACCAGGCCGCGCGCGCGCTCGTCGATCACCTGATCGCGCTTGGCCATCGCCGCATCGCCTTGATCAAGGGCGACCCCAAACACACACCCAGCGCGCTGCGTGCCAGTGGCTACGCCGACAGCCTGCAGGCGGCGGGGCTGGAGATCGATGAGGCGCTGATCGCAGACGGATTGTTCACCTATCATTCGGGCCTGCTCGCCGCGCGCGCGTTGCTCGCACAGCCCGCACCGCCCACGGCGATCTTCTGCAGCAACGACGACATGGCAGCAGCCACCGTAGCGGTCGCGCACGGGCTGGGCCTGCGCGTGCCCGAGGATGTGTCAGTGGCCGGCTTCGACGACACCCCGGTGGCCACCACCATCTGGCCCGAACTCACCACCGTGCATCAACCGGTCACCGCAATGGGCCGCGCCGCCGTCTCGCTGCTGGCCGACGCCATTCGCGAACGACGCAAAGGTGCACCAGTGCAGGGCGTGCATCAGGTGATGAAGTACACGCTGGTGAAGCGCGGTTCGACGGCGGCGCCGGTGGGGTGATGTGGTAATGGCTCAACTACGCTGTTGGGCGATGAGAGCACATCACCCAACAGCACAACGCCCTGCGCATCGGCGATGCGATCGCGTTGTTTTAGGCCCTGACCAGGGTGACGTCCGCAACACCTAAAAGCCCAGTCAATGGCACATCGGCGCGGCGTTGGCTGGTTGCCGCTGTCAGGCCCTGGCTGCGCAACAGCTCCAGCAGGCGCTCGGCAAGCGGCATCACCATGTGCCTGCCCCAACAGCGCTCCGAGGCATGACCAAACGGAAAATAGCCGGGGTGATTGTCTGGATCCAACGCGTCCCAACGCGCCGGACGAAACACATTGGGCGCGTCCCACAGCGCGGGATCGCGGTGACTGAGCAACGGCAACACCAACACGTCATCGGCCGCACCGATGCGGTGATCCAAGGCGGGATATCCCGGTGATGCATTGCGCAGGATGTTCCAGGATGGCGGCAACAATCGTAGCGCTTCGTAAATGATACTGCGGTTGCTGTCGCTCGCTGAGAACGGCGATCCCAACCACATGGCATTGGCTACCAAAGTAGAAATGGTAAAGCACACCGGAGCTGCGGTACGCCGGTACAGGCCCAGGGCGTAGCGGCGTTCGTCATAACTGCCTGCGGCCGCCGTCACCCGCGCCAACGAGGAGGCATTGGGTGCCAACGTCAACGGTAACGCGGCGCCGGCGGCAATCACCGCCCAGGTCAACTTGGGTCTGAGTTCGAGCACGCGGTCCATCAGCACGCGCAAGCGCAACGGATCTCCACCAAGCAACAGGTCGCGCAGATACACGTGGCCAACATGCGGCCAACTGCCCGACAGATCGACTTGTACCGCTGGCATTTTCAAAGCTTCGCGCACATCGCGACCAATCGCCTGCATCAGGCGAGAGGCATCGACGCGTGCAATGGAGCGCCCATGCAATGGCTTGAAGGTTGGTCGTTCCGTCTCCGAGGCCGGGCGTGCAGCGAGCAGGCGATGCGTCAGCACCGGCCCCGCCACGCCCACCGTGTCGGGCTCCAGACGAAAGACGTCTTGCCCGATGTACGCATCGAGCAAGGCCTGCAGCCGTGGTGCAAACACGGTGCGGCGCATGTCGCCGGCAAGCGAGTGCGACATCGTATGACTCCGAAAGAAAGCCCGCGTCCGACAACCTGGAGATCGCCGGCGCGGGCCGGTTCACCGGGCCGCATCATCTCTGCGGCGGGTGCACGTTCAGTACCAGATGTACCAAGCGTGCGACTTCAGGCTCTTGTTGGAAGCAAGGCGATGCTTGATGGCAAACAACAGTTTCATGAGCGGAATCCTTCAGGTGGGATTGCCCTTGCGGGGGGATGAAACCAGGTAGAAACACAGGTAGCGCCGCGAGCCAGTTACGGTTGAGCTCGCAAGATCGAACCTACTCCCTGCTCCAACGCAAAACCCTGCAAGCGCGCACAGATCGCAACGCGCATGTCACTGCGGCGCAATGCGCCTGCATAAAAAAAGCCGCATCGCTTCCCGCCGATGCGGCCAAATGGGAGGGTGCCCGGGCTTGCGACCGGGCGAACTGCAGCCACCGGCCTATGCCGGTGATGGGAAGCACAGCAATCCGGCTCAGACGATCAGAGCGAAGTTCGCAATTTCGTACTGACGCACGACGCCCATGCAGGCAAAGCGCGAAAACAGCTGCATGACACGATGTGTACGGCTGCGGGGCTCGCTGATGGCGGCCGTCGTGTTCACGACCGCCATCACCGCAGACTGCGTTGCGATCATCTCACTGCACTGAGAAGAGCAAGACGGCTAGTTGTTCGGCCGCGCAATCACCATCTCCGACGGTGCACTCGCACCTGCCGTATTGTTGGCCGTCACCACGTACGTGTACGCGGCACCATTGTCGACCGCGCGGTCTACATAGGTGGTTGAGGTGAGGTTGCTGCTCACCGTCGTCAATGCCCCCGTGGTGCCGGCGCGGCGCTGCACGGTGTAGCTGGCTGCGCCGCTGACGGCCGACCAGCTCAGCTTGACGTTGCTGTCTCCCACCGTAGCGGTGAGCCCACGGGTTGCAGCCGGTACTTGGCGCGGTGGCAGTACAACAGATGCGGCGCTGGCGGTCGCGATGTCCGGATAGGCGTTGTTGACCAGCGCAACGAACTGGTTGTGGAACCAGGCGCCGGAAATCGGCGCGCCCGGCATCGCACCACTGAGCACGCCGTCGGCCGTGGTGTAGGTCGGGTCGCACATCCGGTCGAAGCCCTTGCCTTCATTATTCGGAATCAGCGTGCTGGAACCATCCGACTCACCCGGTGGCTTGACCCATGCGTAGGCATCCAGATGCGCACCGGGCGCTGCAGCGGGCGGCATGCCGATCCCTGCGTTGCTCTGATTGCACCAATTGCCACGATGGAGCCGGCGATCGATGCGCCCGGTATTCACATAGGTCGTGATGTCGCTGCCGACTGCCGCAGTCGGGCGATTCGGCCCGCCCCAGCCATTACGCCCGGTATCGATGATGAAGCCGATCGTGCCCGGCCAGCCCGCACCGACGAATCCGCTATACAGCGCCTGGGTGAAATCGGTCTCGTCAAAATACGGATTCCATTCGTAGTACTTGGCCGATTTGATCGGCTGGCCATTCACGCTCAACTCGGGGTTGGGCAAATTGGGCTCGTTCAACGGCGTGGTATTGGCGGTGTTGGTCACAAAGCCATCGACGCTGGACAGGCCCGCGGCGGTGCCCTGCACCACGCGCGTGTACAGCGCAATGGTCGGGCCGCGATTGCTATCCCAACCCAACCAGCCGGAATGGCCGATATCCAGATAATTGTAGGTATTGGGAATTGCGTGCAGCTTGTCGATCGCGTACTTGATGCCGGCCTCGTAGATGCCGGTGGAATTGGCCAACGCGCAGCGCATGTCGTTCAAGTTGGTGACAAGGTTGGGCAGGCTATCGGGCTCGATGACATTGACGATGCGGATGTCCTTGTACTTCGGATCGGCAAAGATGCCGGCAATCACGTCGATGTATTCTTTCTTGTAGCGCTCCAGCGCTGCAGGAGTGAGCGGCAGTTCACCATTGGATGCCAATGCATGGCAGTCGCGCCCGGGCAGATCGTAAATGACGAAGCTGGCGGTGATGGGTGTGTTGGCCTTCTTTTGCGCCAGCGCCGCGTCCAGATGCGCGCGCAAACCGAGGCGCCCGGCGTTCTTTGAGCCGCCGGCAATCGCATCGATGCGATCGAGCCAGACCGCCGTGGGAGTGTTTTTGACCACACCCATTTTCGCCTTGAGCGGCACACCTTTCACTTTCGCAATCGATGCATCCACCTTTTTTGCGTAATCCGGATTCACATAGCCGGTTGCGCCTACGAAGGGATTATCGACATGCGATTGCGCGGACACCGCCGCGATCAGCAAAGGGTTTGCAACCAGCAATGACAACGCCAGTGTGCGCTTGATGTTGCAACGGATGCCTTGATTGGAACGCATGGTATTCACCTTTTTCCGTGGTTGGTTCTCAGGGATTGCGGATGTTCTTTCAGCACGACCGTGGTGGTATTGGCCTACTCCCATTCCTGTAAAGGCACCCATCGAAGACTCCTTGGAAGGCGATCGGACACGCTCCGCCAGCGCACATCCGTAACGGCGTACGAGAGCAAGACATCAGCAACGCGCACGCAAGGAGGCAGGCCGGATGGCCTTGATCCATACGAAAACGCATAACGCTCAGCGTGTATCAGGGGCAGAGTACCGGGCCGATAAGCGCGTTCCGGCACTTGCGTGATGAGTGGATGATCTCCAGGGAGCGAGTGAGCGAGCAGCATTGACTGCTGTGCTTGCGAGCGGCGTGACCAAGCTCGCCATGCGCAAACTACGCCGCAGCTGTGAGCGGCGCAATCGCCAAAGATTGCGTTCGGACACAGATCCGAACACCCGCTACACCCATCGGTGCAGTCCAGGCATTACGACACAAATGGATGTGCCAGCACGCACAAAAAACGGCCACATCGCTTCCCGACGATGCGGCCGAATGGGAGGGTGCCCGACGTTTCCGTCAGGCGTACTGCAGCGCCGCATGAAAACGGCGACGGGAAGAACGCGCAAGGATCGCGTGGAGAGTTTCGCTAGAAGAACATGCGGCACGACGTAGATGCGCGCCATGCCGCATGGGTTGCAGCCGGATCAGAAACGCAAACGCAGGCCCGCGTAATAACGACGCTCGAAGATGTTCTGGTCGTAATAGTGGTTGGTCCACTGCGCGTAACGCCGCTCGCTTTCACCGGTAAGGTTGGTGGCCTGTGCGTACAGCGTCAGGTGGTCGTTGACGTCGTAGCTGAAGGAGGCATCCAGATAACCGACGTCGTCGTTCCAGATCGCCAACTCATCGCCCCATGCACCGCTATTGACCTGACTGAAACGCTTGCTGCGCCAGTTGTAGGCCACGCGCGCCTGCAACTTGTCCTTTTGATACCACAGCACCGCATTGGCTTGGTGCTTGGAGTTATCGCCGATCGGCAGCGTGTTGCCTTCGATATCGGTGTTGTCGGTATCGGCATCGGAGAAGGTGTAGTTGATGTTGGTGCCGAAACCGCTCAGCCAGCCGGGCAGGAAATCAAAGGCCTGTTGATAGCCGATTTCGAAGCCCTTGATCTTGCCGCCACCGCCGTTGACGATGCGCTCCACCGGGCCGCCAAGCCGCACCACACCGTCGGCATCGGGCTGCGGCTCGATGTTGGTCACCGTGGTGGGGAACGACTTCACGTCGATCAGGAACGCGCCCACGCTGACCAACGACGCATCGGAGAAATACCATTCCCACGACGCGTTGTAGTTGGTGGCGCGGTACGGATCCAGGTCCGGGTTGCCGGAACGGCCATTGAGGAACAGCACCGCATCGGAGGGCAACGCGGGGTTACGCGGTGGCGTGCCGTTGACGGCGTAGAAGCTCACCAGACCGCGACCGAGATCGGGTAGATCCTGGCGCGCCACCGCCTTGTTGTAGGCGAAACGCAGTTTCTGCGCGTCGGTGATGTCCAGCGACAGGTTGGCGGTGGGCAGCACGTCGGTGTATTGGCGATTCAGACGGTTGGTACCGATCGCCGGGCTGACGCCGTTCCATTCGACATTGCCGATAAACACATTGCCGCTGCTCAGATACTGATCGATCGCCAGCTTGGTCTGCACGATGCGTGCGCCGATATTGGCCGTCCACGGCACCGCACTGCCGGTGCCGCCTTCCAGATTCGCCAGGAAATACGCCGCCGTGCTTTTTTCGGTGACTTTGTACGAATCGGCAGCCTGCTGGTAGGCCACGTTGCCCGGATACAGGCTGTTGAGATACCCCACCGGGTCCTTCATGACCTGCGGATTGATCGCCGGCAATCCCTGGCTCCCCAGGCCAGTGACCTTGAGCGGATCGAAGTCGTTGAAGTACGCCCAGTAGCCGGGGATGGAATTGAACGGCAGCAGGCGTGCTTCGGACACGCCGCTGCAGGTATCGGAGATCAGCGGGTCCTTGAAGTAGTACAGCGAGCGGTTGGGGTCTGCGCATGTGGTCGATACCGGCGACAGGTAGCGATAGGTGTCCAGCTTGACCTCGCGCTCGCCGTAGCGGATGCCGAACTGGAAGCCGCGTACCACACCTTCGTCGAACTCGAAGGTGCCATCGGCACGGAATGCATCCATCGTCGCTTCGATCTTGTTGCCCTGCGCCCAGGTCGACATCAGCTGCCAGTTGTCCGGGTTGGACACATCGGTGCCGAGGTTGACCGCCGGGTAGGTGCCGCGGAAATCCACGGAGGCATCCACGGTTGGTAAGCCATTGGCATTTGCCCATTGGGTCAAGCCACCGGCACGGGTGATCTGATCGCCGCGTGTCACCACCGCATCGGCACGCGCTTCGTCGTAGGTGCGCTGCGCATCGCCATGCACCCAGCGGAATGACGCACGGAACGGGCCGCCGTCATCGAAGCGCAGCTCCAGGTTGGTGTTGAGCGAATCCGAATCGGCCACGCCGGCCATCGAATGCGCTTGGAAGCGGTTGTAGCCGAACTGGCCGTATTCGAGCACGCCGTTGGAATCGACCACCGATCCAGGCTGCAGCTGATTGGTGGCCCAGCCGGTATGCAGCTGCGCGGCCACCGAGGTGTCCTGGTCTTCGAGCTTGGTATAGGCTGCGTCGGCCAGCACCGTCCACGAGTCGTTGATGTTGAACTGAAACGAGCCGTTGACGCCGGTGCGCTGGCGGTCAGTGCTGCGGTTATCCAGTTCGGTGGCAACCCAGTTATAGAAATAATCACGCGGCAGGTTGGACGGATCGGTATTGCTGCCGATGCGGCCATCGCCGTTGAAGTCGAAGCCCACGTTCTGCTCGGTGGATTTTTGCGCGCCGTTGGAATATACGCTGGGGTGCTTGTTTTCCAGGGTGGCATCGGAATACGACACCGCCAGCAGGGCGCCCCAACGTTCGGTGCGGAAGCTGGCCAGGCCCGAGTACAACTCGTTGAGTTCTTCCACGCGGTCGCCGTAGGAACCTTCGGCCTGACCGCTGAAGGTCCAGCCTTCGGGCAGATCGAACGGGCGACGCGTCTTCAGCGAGACCGTGCCGCTGATGCCGCCATCCAGATCGGCGGCAGTGGGCGACTTGATCACGTCCACGCCGCTGAACAGCGTCGGCGGGATGTCGACGAAATCCGGCTGTGCGCGGCCGATGTTCGGTTGGCCGAATTGATCGCCACCACCTGCGCTCAGATACAGCTCGCCATTCATGGTGGTCTGCACCTGCGGCATGCCGCGGATGTTGAGCTGTGAGCCCTCGCCGGCCGAACGCCGGATCTGCACGCCGGGGACGCGCTGCAACGAATCGGTGATGGTGACGTCGGGCAGCTTGCCGATGTCTTCAGCCGAAATTGAATCGATGATTTGCGCGGCAGTGCGCTTGTTTTCGATGGCTTCGGCCTGCGCGCCGCGCACACCCTTGACCATGACCTTGTCCAACTCGGTGACACCTGCGCCGGCACTGGTGTCCTGCGCTTGCGCGCCACCAGCCAGCAAGGTCAGTACGGCCGCGAGCGCGGCGGCCAGCGGTGTATGACGTGTATTCGACAGCAACTTGTTCATGGTCCCCTCCCAGGGATGACAACACTCCACGACCATTTCGAATGGTGCCGCCGGGGGGCGGCACGGTGTGTCCGACGCGTGCAACGCGCCAGTGCGAGCTCCGTGCGGGGGCACGGCATAGCAACTGCAAGGACGCCGCTAGGGACTGCTGCTGGCGGTGCCCGAAGACGGTGCAAGATTCCACCCGCGCAACTGCACGCGCGCGGCGCGCAAGCTGGCTTCGGCCGGCCCGCGAATCTCCACGGTGCGGCTCTCGCCAGGCGCAAGATTGAGATAGTTGTCGCTGTAGTAGGCCGGCAAGATGCGCTGGCCTTGCGCATCCACCAAGGTGAGCTTGGCGCCCAGGGCCACGTGCTGCGAGGGATTCCGCACAGTGGCGTTCAACACCGGCGCATCGCCGGCCTGCAGCTGCGTGGTGAGCTCCAGTGGCACCGGCGCCAAGGCATCCAGACCACGCATGGCAGCGGCATCGCGCGCCACCCAGTAGAAATTGCGCGAGCGCACCGTGCCGTCGCGCTCCAGCAACTGCAGCCGCACAAAACCCAGTTCCTTTGCGTCCGCAAGCAGTGGCGCCAGCTGCAGCACGGGTGCAGACACCGCCACCGCTGCTGCATCCACCGCCTGCTCGCGTTGTTGCAGCAGGCGGCCATCGGCCGCATAGGTCTCCGCACGCACACGCAGGCCGCGCACCGCTGTGGTCGTGTTGTTGACCACCACGACTTCGTGGCCGGGCAGATTCATCTGCACATGCAGCGGCTCGGCGGCATTGCGCACGCCGTAGTACGCGGCGTGGGTGTCGTAATCGTGGCTGTAGATCTGCCACATGTTGCTGGGCCACGCCGGGTGGCTCATCCACAGCAGCCGGCCGCTGTTCTTCGTCCACAACTGCGCGTTGAACCCTTCGAAGATGGCGCGGTGGGTTTCGTAATTGAGCAGCTGCGCCTTGCGTTCGAAATCGTCCAGACTGGTTGGTGCGCCAAGCTTGTCGCTGAGTGAGCGCATGAAGCTGGCGGTATCGCCATTGCCGGACTGATGCCAGTCGTGATACGCCCAGCTGTCACTGATCGGCCACTGATCCTGCACCGCAGGTACCGACGCCTTGAAGGACTCCAGGGTGGAGAACGACGGTGTACCCACTTCCACCGAAAAACCCTGCGCCAGCTTGTTGAAATACGCCGCCGGCTCGCGGTAGTTGTACGGGCCGCTGCCTTGCAGATTCACTTCGTTGGAACTACCGGTGTACCAGCGCGTGCCATCGAGCTCGGCGACCAGCGCGTCCAGGCCATCGTTGAGGATCGGCGCGGGAACACCTTCGTTGCGGCCGAACCACAGCACAATCGAAGGGTGGTTGCGGAAGCGCGTGATGACCTCGGCGGCATTGGCCAGGAACAGCGCCGCGTCGGCCGGCTCCATGTTGTAGTTCTGCGTGGATTGCCAGAAGTCGTTCAACACCAACATGCCGTATTCGTCGGCCAGGTCGAAGAAGCTCGCTTCGGTGTTCTGCCCCACCCAATTGCGCACCACGTTGAAGTGCGCATCGCGCTGCAGGCGGAAGTACGGCTCCAGGCGCTCGCGTGAGACGCGCTTGCGCCAATCGTCCATGCCCCAATTACCGCCCTTGACCGCAATCCGCACACCGTTGATGCGTAGCACCAGATGCGGGGCCAACGTACTGTCATCCAGCTGCGTCACCGCTGGCGACGCGAGTGCACCGGGATACAGCGATTGCGCATTGCCACCGAGCACCGGGCGAATGGCGGCGTGTCGCACATCGACGATGCGCTCGCCACGCTGCCGGGCCTGGTTGAGATCCACCAGCACACGACGCAGTGCGCCGCGTTCGTCGAACAACGACAGCTCGTAAGTGACCTCGCGAATACCGAACCGCAGTTGCTGCAGATCCGACTGCACACCGCCCGCCGCGACACCGACCTGGAAGGTGTACAGCGAGGGCTCGCCATACCCGTTGGGCCACCACAGGCGTGGATTGGTCACTACCAGCTCCGGCGTGTCTGCAGCAGTGAGCGTGAGCGTGGTGCCGCCCGCAGGCACGTTGACCTCACGCTGGATACGCACATCACCGAAGGCAAGCTGCACTGTGCCCTGCACCGCAGCGCCGCTGGTGTTGCGCAATGGCACGGCAATTTCCAGCTCGGCGCGGCGATGGTCGGGCGCCAGTTTGGCGGTGACCACGTGCGTGTCGCCGACCGCGAGCGGGCCGGTGGCATGCAGCTGTACGTCCTGCCAGAGCCCGGCATTGCGGTCGCGCACGGCCGGGATCCAGTCCCAGCCTTCGCTGGCAATGAAGGTGGGCCCATCCAGTGCCTGCATGCCACCGTTCTCGCCAACGCCGGCGGTCATCGACTGCTCGTGCGCAATGCCCGGATGCGGCGGCGGCGAGACACGCACGGCAATCGCATTGCGGCCGGGCGTGAGGTAGCTGCTGACATCGAACCGCCCACGCGCGAAGGCGCCACGCGTACGACCCACCTGCACGCCGTTGACCCAGATCTCGCCGGCGTAGTTGATGCCGTTGAACACTAGTTCCAGGCGCTTGCCCTGCGTGCTGGCAGGCAGCTCGAAGGTGCTGCGGTACCACCAGTCCTGGCGGCTCAGCGATTCGGGAATGGCCATGTTGTTGAGGCCGATATCCGGATCTGGATACACACCGCGATCGACCAGCGTGGTGAGTACCGTGCCCGGCACGGTGGCCACATGCCATGCGCTACTGGAAGGTGCAGCGCCACGCGACAGCTCAGCACCACCACGCGTGCCGAGGTCAGGCGCAGCGGCCAGCTGCCAGCCGCCCACGCGCCATGACAGCGCATCCAGCGGCTGCAATGCGGGCGCGTTGGTGACGGGCTTGGCCACCGGTGCGGAGAACGGTGCGGCGCTGCGTGGCAGCGTGGCGGCCGGTTGCGGTTCGAGCTGCCCAGCCATCTGTTTGGTCTGCACGCGCCAGCCTGGCGACGCATCTTCGAAGCGCTGCAATATTTCATTCGGCGCGTGCCGTGCCTGCTGCGCAATAGCTGCTGCATCGAGCGCACCGGCGCGCGCAGTGAAATTGGCGATGTCACCACCGAAGTGCAGCGACGCGGCATCGGCCGGCACGCGTGGGCCGAAGACCAGCGCCGGCGCCACCGCACGTGACACGCGCGTGCCACTGGCCACCTGGCGTCCATTGGCATACAGCGTCAGCCGTGCACCTTGCGCCACCGCTGCAATCTGCGTCCACGTAGCTACCGGCAACGCCTGTTTGCTGCGCAGTATGCTATCGGCTTGGGCAAAACCAAGACGGCCGTTGTCGATCACGAAGAAGCGCCCGTCGCCGTGCGCATCACCTAGACCTGCAATGCGCACGGTACCGGGCACGTCCATGGCAGGACGCACCCAACCGGACACACTCCAGTCTGCGTCGGCCGCCAGCATTGGTGCATCAGCGGCCAGCGTCTTGCTCAGGCCAACGCCACCTGCGAGCACGCGCACGTCGTAAGGACCGGGCGGATCGACCTTGGCGGGTGCAGCCTCCACTGCATTCCAGCCCACGCAACCACACAACAGCCACAGCGCTCCACAGCGGAACGCCTTACGAACCATCAGCATTAGAGGCCTCTCCCAAGCTCTACTGCCAAGCAACGGTAAACATCGCTGACGCGATGTTGCCCGTAACTGCCGCCCCTGTTTCGGTTGCCACGGTGCGAGGTAACGTTACCCCAGGAGGATATCGACGACAACCGTTCTGCGTTAGGGTTGGCGCACCCAGGAGGAAGGAATCATGCGAAACCTGATCCAGTCCGCATTACCGGCAGCGGCGCTGCTGCTGTCTTTGAGCGTTATTCCTGCTGTTGCGCAGCCATTGCGCGTGCAATCACCCACTGCACGCACGCAAGTGGAGTTCACGCTGAGCGAGGGCGGCATTCCCACCTATCGCGTGCTGTACCGCAACAAAGTAGTGCTCGACGATGCACCGCTTGGACTGGATCTCGGCCGCAACAACAAGCTCGGCCAGGGCATGACCGTGCAGGGCAGCAGCAGCGAAGATCACGACAGCCGCGTGACGCTGACGGTGGGAAAAACCCGCCAGGCACGCGACCACTATCGGCAGCTGCGTGTGCAGTTGGTCGACGCCGCACAGCACCGGCTTGAGATCGAACTGCGTGCCTACGACGATGGTGTCGCACTGCGTTATGTGCTGCCCAAGGCGGGCAAGCTCGAGATCCGCAACGAACTCACCAGCTTCGCGTTTCCACGCGATTATCCGTGCTGGACCTTGAACCTGGGCCGCTTCGGCACCAGCCACGAGGGCGAATACGACGCCATTGCCGCGTCGAAACTGCGCCCGCACAACCTGCTCGAACTGCCACTGGTGTGCCAGACCGATGCACAGGGCACGACACTGGCGATTGGCGAGGCCAATCTGCGCGATTACGCCGGCTTGTATCTCACCGGCCGTGCCGATGGCGGGCTGGGCGTGTCAGCAAAGCTGTCGCCACGGCTGGATCAACCCGCGCTGGCGGTGAGCATCGATTCGCAGGGCCGCGACTTCGCCACACCGTGGCGCGTGATCATGCTCGGCGACACGCCGGCATCGCTGATCGACTCCAATCTGATCACGCTGTTGAATCCGCCGCCGGCCTTCGATGCCAGTTGGGTGCGCCCCGGTAAATCGGCGTGGGATTGGTGGTCGGGCAGCCTGGCCAGTGGCGTTGCACAGCCCGGCATGAATACCGCCACCATCCAGCGCTATATCGACCACGCACATCAGTTGAAGCTGGAGTACATGCTGATCGATGACGGCTGGTATCACGGCAGTACCGGCGATGGGCAATACAACAGCGATGCGGACATTCGTCGCCCGGTGGAACAACTCGACCTGCCCGGCCTGGTGACATACGGGCGGCAACGGGGTGTCGGCCTGTGGCTATGGGCGCATTGGCGCGCACTGGATGCGCACATGGACGAGGCGCTTGCGTGGTATCAGCAACTCGGCATCAAGGGCATCAAGGTCGACTTCATGGACCGCGACGACCAGCAGATGGTGGACTTCTACCACCGCCTGCTCGCCAAGGCCGCCGAACACAAACTGCTAGTGGATCTGCACGGTGCGTACCACCCCACCGGCCTCACCCGCACCTATCCCAACTACCTTACGCAGGAAGGCGTGCTCGGCGCCGAGTACAACAAGTGGACCACGCGCATCACCGCCACCCACAACCTCACCCTGCCCTTCACCCGCATGCTGCTCGGGCCGATGGACTACACCCCTGGCGGCTTCCGCAACGTGCGCCCTGCCGCGTTCAAGCCGCAGCACATCGCGCCACAGGTGATGACCACGCGCGCGCAGCAGCTGGCGATGTATGTGGTGTACGAAAGCCCGTTTGCGGTGGTGTCCGACAGCCCCGAGCAATACGAAAACGTACCCGCAGCGCAGTTTCTGCGCGATGTACCTGCCAGCTGGGACGAAACCCGCGCGATCGAAGGCGCAATTGGCGAGCACATCGTGCTGGCGCGCCGCAGCGGCAAGGACTGGTACGTGGGTGCGATGACCAACGAACAGGCGCGTACGCTGCAGGTGCCGTTGACGTTCCTGGACAAGGGCACCTGGACAGCGACGATCTATGCCGATGGCGTAGCGCCCACCGAGGTGAACATCGAAACACGCAAGCTGACCCGCAATGACAGCTTGCAGCTACAGCTGGCGGCAAGCGGCGGCGCGGCGATCAGGCTGCACAAGAAGTAGGCGTGCCGCGGCACTATCGTGAACCAGGCACGTGTGCGTACTTCGCTATGTGCAGGGCGGGCGCGACAGCATCGCAGCCGCGTTGCTGCCGCGCTGATTTCGGCCGCGAGGGATTGCGACGCAGCCACATCAGCTACGCGCGAAATTTTCTCAATGCAACGAACGCTGACAAGCGTTGTAGCGGCGTATGGCCTCGGCGCCGATGCAGGCTTGCGAACACTGCATCGGGCAGCGCCGGCACTGATCGCTGTTTACGACCATGCGAAAACGCGGTGGCGTCGTTGCTTCCGCACGTTGCAGAACACGATGGCTCGTCTTGTTCCACATGCAGCTTGCCGTCATGGCTGGCTGCAGCCTCACCTGCAACAACCGCGCATCACCGCCCGCAGCGCAGGCGGTGATGCGACCGATTACGGCAGATCGATCCCGGCACACGTTTCCGGGCGCGCGTCCTTGATGGGCTGCACACCGCTGGCATCGAAGCGCAGCGCCGCATGTGTCGGAGCGAACGCCGGCCAGGCCGGCAAGCCGGTCGCGTTGGGGTTGCCACTCTGCACGAACGCTGCCCAATAACGCTGCAGGTTCACCGGCGGCGTGCCGATCGGCAGGCCCTTGAACAGGAACGGCAACTCGGCACTATGGGTCACCTGCCCGCCAGGCGCGGCGGTATCGAACACGTAGTGCCACACCGGCGCGCCGAGCGCTGCCTGCCGCTGCGCGACGGTGACCGCAGGGCAGCGGAAGGTGAGATCGGTGGACAGCTGCACGGCGGGGCTGCCTTCGCGCGCGGCGCGCTCTGCCTGCGCACGTTGCTGCCGTTGCAGCACGGCGTCGGCTTGCGCCGGGTAGTCGCGGCGCACACGTGCCTGCGCGCCCTGCTCGCCGCCATAGGTGAGCTCCTGCACCACATACCCGATCAACAGCGGCACCTTGGCCTGTTTGCCATCGGCCAGCAGCGCCGCTGGCGCACGCGGCAACACGCGCCCGTCCACCACCGCCTGCAACCAGAGATAGCCATCGTCATCCAGCGCGGGCACGTCCACACCCTGCGCGGCCTGGATCACACGCTCGGCCGGCAGCGCGCGCAGCTGTGCCAGCCGCGTCGCTGCATCGTCGATACCGGCACGCGCGGCAATGCTGACACCCAGTGCGCGGTTGTCTTGCAGCGACCGTGCCGGCAAGCCGAAGCCGGCGGTGCCGCTCTGTTCGATCGCCGCGGAAAACAGGCCACGCGCCAACGGGCTGAGCATCAGCAGGCCCACGTCCTGGCCACCGGCCGATTGCCCGGCGATGGTGACACGCGCCGGGTCGCCACCGAACTGGGCGATGTTGTCGTGCACCCACTGCAACGCGGCGATCTGGTCGAGCAAGGCGTAGTTGCCAGCGGCGGCATTGTCGCCATCGCGCAATTCCGGCAGCGACAGAAAGCCGAACGCACCCAGGCGATATTGCAGCGTCACCACCAGCATGTCCTGCGCCACCAGGTTGGTCGGCAGATGCCCATCGGCGCCACCGGCCACATTGGCGCCGCCGTGGATCCACACGAGCACCGGCAGTGGTTTGGCTGGCTGCAACGCGGGCGTCTGCACCTCTACATACAGGCAGTCTTCGGTGCCGCGCTTGGCCATGGCATTGTTCCAGCCCAACGCAGGCTGCACGCACGGGGTGGCAGCGACTGTGGCATCGCGCACCTCTGTCCAGGCCGGTGCCGGTTGCGGCGGCCGCCAACGCAGCGCACCCAACGGCGGGGCGGCAAACGGAATCGCACGGAACACCGCGCTGCCATCGTCCTGCCATTGGCCGCGCACCGGGCCGTGGTCGGTCTGCACCTGTGGCGGCGCAACCGGCGAGAGGGCAGCGGCGTTGCCGGCAACGGCCAGCGCGCAACTTGCGGCAAACATCCAGACACGCGTGCGCATGCTTACGCTCCTGTCAGCGCGCGCGCGCGCCAGGCGGCTTGGAAGACGGCGGTGGCGGAGGCCACATTGAGGCTTTCCACCAAGCCGCTGCCGTGGATGGACAACTGCAGATCGCAGGCGCTGGCGAATTGCCGGTCCATGCCTTCGCTTTCCGCCCCCATCACGTAGACAAGGCGCTGCGGCAACGCGGTGGCAAACACATCCTGCCCGCCGTCCACCAGCGTGGCGGCCACCGCAAAGCCGGCCTGCCGCAGCTGCGCCATCGCCTGCGCGGTATCGGGAAGCTGCACCAGCGGCACCGCTTCAGCGCCGCCTTCGGCCACGCGCGCGGCGGCACCGGACAACCCCAGCGTGGAGCCGGCCGGCAACAACAGGCCGGCCACACCGAAGTGCGCCGACGAGCGCAGGATGGCGCCGAAGTTGTGCGGGTTGCCCACCCCATCCAGCCACAGCGCCAGCACCGGGCCTTGCGGCAAGGCCGCCAGCCAGTCCTGCAGCGGCTGCGGCGGCACCCGCAACACCTCGGCCACGATGCCCTCGTGATGCGTGCTGGACGCCAGCTTGGTGAGGTCGGCCTCTTCCACCACGCGGTAGCCCAGGCGCTGAGCCACGCACCAGGCCAGCAAGGCCTTGAACTGCGGGATACGCGCTTCGGTCAGGTAGATCTTGCGCAGCGCCTGCGGGCGCGCCTTGAACACCGCCTGGATCGCATTGATGCCGTACAGCCGCAGCTCGCGCGCATTGTTGGCGCTGGCCGCGGCCGGCGCCGCAGCGCTGGTGCGCGGCGCCGGAGCAGACGGCGCGGGTGCGCGCGGCGCCGCACGGCCCCACGGATTGAGCGGCGCTGCGCCGCTGCCGGCGGTGTCGCGCGGCGGCCGTGCGCCGCGCCCATCATGCTGTTTCATCGTTGTGTCCAGAAATCCGCGTTCTTGATGCCGAGCGAGACAGGATCGAACACGGGATCCAGCCCCTGGCGTTTCTGCCGTTCGTAATCCTTCAAGGCCAGCATCGCCGGCTTGTGCAGGATCAGGATGGCGATGATGTTGAGCCAGGCCATGACGCCGACGCCGATGTCGCCCAGCGCCCACGCCAGCTGCGCATTATGGAACGCGCCGAAGATCACCATGCCCAGGATGCCCAGGCGCAGCAGCAGCACGGTGAGCGGACGCCGGCGGTTGCCGTTGATGTAGCTCAGATTGGTTTCGGCCATGTAGTAATAGGCCATGATCGTGGTGAACGCGAAGAAGAACAGCGCGATCGCCACGAAGCCCGCACCCCAGCCCGGCAGCACCGATTCCACCGCGGCCTGCGCATAGCCCGGGCCCTCTTCCACGCCGACCAGGCCCGCATACAGCCCCGGCTTGGCGCCATCGGGCGAATACACGTTGTACTTGCCGGTGGTGAGGATCAGGAAGGCGGTGGCGGTGCACACCATCATGGTGTCGAAGTAGATCGCAAACGCCTGTACGTAGCCCTGCTTGGCCGGGTGCGAGACCTCGGCCGCGGCGGCTGCGTGCGGGCCGGTGCCCTGCCCGGCTTCGTTGGCGTAGATGCCGCGCTTGACGCCCCATTCCACCGCCAGGCCCAGCAACGCACCGAACGCGGCATGGCTGCCGAAGGCGCTGCTGAAGATGGTGGCGAACATGTCCGGCACGCGTTCGGCGTTGAGCACCATGATGACCAGCGCCATCAGGATGTAGCCCATGGCCATGAACGGCACCACGATCTCGGCGAAGTTGGCGATGCGCTTGACGCCGCCGAAGATGATCACCGCCAGCATGCAGGCCACCAGGATGCCGATGCCCAGCTTGGCGGCATCGCGCATCGGCAGGCCCATCCACTGCCCGTCCATCGCGCCGCACAGGCTGGTGCCGCGGCAGGCGTTGATGGCGCTGTCGGCGATGGCATTGGCCTGCACGCCGGGCATCAGAAAGCCGGTGGCGATGATGGTGGCCACCGCAAAGGTGAGCGCGTACCACTTCAGGCCCATGGCCTTTTCGATGTAGTACGCCGGGCCACCGCGATAGCGGCCATCGGCATCCTTGATCTTGTAGATCTGCGCCAGCGTCGATTCCACATACGAGGTGGACGCGCCGAGAAAGCCCATCACCCACATCCAGAAGATCGCGCCCGGCCCGCCGAAGGCGATGGCGGTGGCCACGCCGGCGATATTGCCAATGCCAATGCGCCCGGCCATCGACATCGCCAGGGCCTGGAACGACGACACGCCGGCATCGGATTTCTGCCCGCCCACGGTGAGGCGGACCATTTCCACGAATCCGCGTACCTGCATGAAGCGGGTGCGGATGGTGAAGTACACGCCGGCGCCCAGACACATGAAGATCAGTGCCTTGCTCCAGACGATACCGTTGATGCCATTGATGAGTGCTTCCACGCAATCTCCCCGACGCGCCGACCGTTGACCCCAGCGAGGTGGGGAGTGCCCCGATTCTGGCCGAAAGCGCTGCACGATGCGACGTGCACGCGCGCCACAGGCTCAGCGTGTGGCCGCGAACCGGCTGAAAACGTGTAGATCGTGTGCGCCATCGGGGCGCAGCAGTGCGCCGCGCCGCACCCCCTGGGCCACGAACCCGTTCTTGCGCAATACCTGGGCAGAGGCCGGGTTGCTGTCCAGTACGGTCGCATCGATGCGTGTGAGTGGCAGCGCGTGCAAGGCCCACGCGAGGTAGGTCTGCACGCTGCGGGTCATCCAGCCGCGCCCCCAATACACGCGGCCCAGCCAGTAGCCCAGTTCAGCGACATCGTCTGCACCACCGGCCGCACGACGCAGCGCGATGCTGCCGCAGGCCTGGCCGTCGATCACGATGGCCAGCACCGGGTCGCGCAGATCCACCACTTTGCCGGCCAGAAATGCCTCGCCATCGGCACGCGTATACGGGTGCGGAAAGCGCGTGCTCAGCCCGCGCGGCACCCACGGGTCGTTGGCATGCATCAGCAAGGCGCCCAGGTCGTCCTGGCGCCAGCGGCGCAGCACGAACCCTTCGCCCTGCAATTGCAGATCATCGAACATGCACTGGCCTCACCGTGCAGCAGCGTCGCAACGCTGCTGCACCATTGCCGCACGCCAGGCTCAGCGCTTGGCGGTCTGCGCCTGCTTGAGCGCGGCGCACAGGCGGATCGCCTCACCGGTCTGGGCCAGGCCGCGGTCGGCGCCGCTGAGCGTGGCCAAGCGCGGCTTGAAGAACGCATCCAGACGATCGGCTTCCTCCACGCTGCAGCCGTTGGACGCGCCCAGCGACGGCAGGCCGCCACCATCGAACGAGCCACTGCGCTGCACGATGCGGTCGAAGTTGGCGGTGAACCACGGCCACATCGAGGCATGCGAGGCGTCATAGCTATGCCCACGCGTCAGCAGGCTCTTCATCTCGCCGACCTTGATTGCATCGGTCAATGCAAAGTCGCGCACCTGGGTGAGCAGCGCCGGATCCTGCACCGCGCCGAGCGCGGCGATCATCGCGTTGCGCTGCGCCGGGTCGGCATGCGTGCGCAGCGCCTGGATCAGCGTCTGCACGGCCGCGGCGCCGCGCTCCTGTGCGGTCACCGCCAGCACGGTGCCGAGCAGGTCGGGATTGGCCGCGGCGAAGTTCAGGCCATTGGCGCCACCTGCCAGCACCGCATCGCCCTGGGCCAGCAGCGCGCTGCGCACCTCCGGGGTCTGCAGCCGCAGGCCGAACAGGCCGGCCAGGGACGCACGCAATGTGGTGTCGTCGATCGACTCCTTGGCGCGGCGGGTGTAGCCAAGCTGACGCAGACGCGGCAGGTAGGCCTGCTCGGCCGCCTTGCGCAGGGTGGCGCGCTGCGCATCGGTGGTGGCCTGGTGGCGCCAGATCCAGACGAAGCGGTCCACCAACGCGGTGGACACATCGGCAGACTCGGCGCCGGCCAGTTGCTGCATCGCCGCCAGCACCACCTCGGTGTCTGCATCGCCGTGGCGATACGCCGCATCGATGGCGTCGGCGTAGGAGAGCTTTTCGTTTTCGTCGAGCTGGGCGACCTGCTTGCCGAGTGCAGCCAGCTGCTTCTTGGGCAGGCTGAAACGGTAGTAGCCGGCGCCACGCGCATTCGGGAACACCCAGGTGTTCTTGCCGGCACCTTCCAGCACGATGCTGCCGCTGCCGCTTTCCAGCAGTTGGCAGGCGGTGCCCACCTGGTTCTTGCCCTTGCCGTACTTCACGCACACCGGCACGCCCCACTGCTGCGCGGTGGAACCGGATGAGCCCAGCGGCAGGTAGCGCTGCTGTTGCAGTTTGACCACGGTCTTGCCGCCCTCGCGCGCCACCTGCGTCTGCAGGTACGGTACGCCCGGCTGATTCAGGAAGCTGCGGAATGCGGCCTTGAAATCCTCGCCCTTGCCGGCGGCTTCGGCGATCGCATCGACCAGGTCATCGGCGGTGGCGCTGCCAAACTTGTGCTTGGCGATGTAGGCGCGCATGCCCTCGCGGAACACGTCCTCGCCGACGAAGCCTTCGAACATCGCCAGCACCGCCGCACCCTTCTGGTAGGTGATGCCGTCGAAGGCGGTTTCGATGTCGCCATTGCCGGTGATCGGCTGGCGGATCTTGCGTGCGCTGACCAGGCTGTCGTTGTCCATCGCGTGCTGCGCACCGCCGATGCGGTCCAGATTGGCGCGGTATTCCGGGTGCAGCTGCATGGTGATCTTCTGCTGCATCCAGGTGGCGAACGCTTCGTTCAACCACAAATCGTCCCACCACGCCATGGTGACGGTGTCGCCGGTCCACTGGTGCGCCAGCTCGTGCGCGTTGGTATTGAAGGAGCGCTGCACGTTTTCGGCCGGCGAGTCCTTGTCCAGCAGCAACAGCCAGTCGCGGAAGGTCACAAACCCCGGGTTTTCCATGGCGCCGGCGCTGAAGTCCGGTGCGGCAACCAGGTCGAGTTTGTCGAACGGGTAACCGAAGGCGTAGTAGTCCTCCAGCGCCGCAATAATCGCCGGGGTCTGGTCCAGCGCGGGGGTGATGCGCGGGCCCTGGCCCTGGGCGGCGATGCCACGTAGCGGTGTGGCTGCGGGGCGCTGCGGGGTGGCCGGCATGGCCGGCACATCCACCACATCCCACGGGCCGGCCGCGTAGGCCACCAGATAGGTGGGCAGCGGCAGCGTCGGTGCAAAGCTCACCGTCTTCCAGCCCTTGCCGGCCGGCGTGGTGGAGGTGGCGATGGTGTTGGCCAAAGCCTGATCGCCGGCGGGCACGGTCAGGCTCAGATCGAACGGCGTCTTGAACGAGGGCTCATCGAAACCGGGGAACGCGTAGCGCGCACTGATCGGCTCCATCTGCGTCATCGCATATGCCTTGCCCTGGTACTTCACCTGATACAGGCCCTGCAGCTGCTGATTGAGCGGCGCGCTGTAGGTGATGTCCACGGTGAGCGTCTGCGGCTTGAGCGTGCGGCCGAAGTCCAGGCGCACCACGCCGGCCTGCGCATCGGCATCGACGTAGCGTGCGGTGAGCGCCTTGCCCTTGGCCGGCTTCACAGTGGCCTTGCTGACCTTCAGCTCCTTGCCGTGCAGCCAGAGATGGTCCGATGCTTGCTTGAGCTGCACGCGGATGGTGGTGCGGCCGCTGAATTGCGCCTGCTCCGGATCCACCTTGATCGCCAGACTGTAGCGCTCGGGCACCGCCCAGGTGGGCAGGCGGCCATTGGGCACCGGCTCGCCGGCGGATTGCGCCAGGGCGCTCCCGCAGCACAGCGCAAGGACGGAGGGAGCAAGCAAACAGGCAAGACGACGCATGGGCGATTCCGGTCAAGGTAACCGCCGAAGTCGACCACAGCCAGGCAGTGCTGTCATGTGACCATAGTCATTGCACGGGCGGTGCACGCAGCTGCGGCCGCGCGCCGCCAAAGTCGGCATGTTGGCTGGCAGCTGGCGGCGACACAGCGCCGGTTGTGCATCACACGCGGGGCAGTGCCGCAGCTCATGAGTCATTGCATGCAGCTTGGCCACATGCATGCATGGGATGGCCTGCATTGCAGGGCGCTGCGCGCACCACGCGTGCCGCCTGCTCGCACGCGGCGCAGCAGGCTATACGCAGTTACTGGTTGGGCTACGTCACAGGATGCCGAAACGATCGCTCGGCAGCGCAGCGATTGCCGGCAGCGAAATCCGCAGCCGGCACTCGGATTACGCGTGTCCACCCACCGAAGGCGTGCGTGCCTCCAATGCATCCAGCTCGCGCGCCAGCGCTTCGGGCGACTTGGTGTACGGGGCGATCAGGCTGTAGAACGCCGGCACCACGTACAGCGAGAGCAGCGTGGACAACGACACACCAAAGATCACCACCACGCCGATGGTGGCGCGGCTGGCCGAGCCGGGCCCGCCGGCCACCACCAACGGAATCGCGCCGACCACCGTGGCGATGGAGGTCATCAGGATCGGGCGCAGGCGCACCGATGCCGATTCGACGATAGCCGCATGCACACTGCGGCCTTCGTCGCGCAGCTGATTGGCAAACTCCACGATCAGAATGCCGTTCTTGGCCGCCAAGCCCACCAACATCACGATGCCGATCTGACTGAACAGATTGAGCGTGCCGCCGGTGAGCCACAGGCCGACCAGCGCGCCCAGCACCGCCAGCGGCACCGTCAGCATGATCACCAGCGGATGGGCGAAGCTCTCGAACTGCGCGGCCAGCACCAGGTACACCACCAGCAAGGCCATGCCGAAGGTGAGCAACACCGCACTGCCGGATTGCTGGTACTCACGCGATTCGCCCTTCCATTCCACCCGCGCGTATTCGGGCAACTCTTCCTGCGCAGTCTGCTGGGCCCACGCGATGGCATCGCCCAGCGGATAGCCCGGCGCCAGACCGGCACTGATGGTGATCGCGCGTAGGCGATTGAAGCGGTTCAAGGTGCCGGCTTCAGCCACTTCGCTGAGCGTGACCAGGTTGGAGAGCGGAATCAGCTCGCCACGGATCGAGCGCACGCGGATGGCGGTGAGGTCTTCGGGCGACATGCGGCCTTCGCGGCCGGCCTGCAGCATCACGTCGTATTCCTCGCCGTTGTCGACGAAGGTGGTCACGCGGCGCGAGCCCATCAACGCTTCCAGCGCGCCGCCAATCGCAGTGACCGACACGCCCAGATCTGCCGCGCGCAGGCGATCGATATTCACGCGCATCTGCGGGCGGGTTTCCTTGTAGTCCGAATCCGCGCCCACCAGGCCGGGATTGGATTCCATGCGCTGCAGGATGCGGTCGCGCCATTGCGCGATCTCCGCGTAATCCGGGCCGCCCAGCACCATCTGGAATGGTTGGCCGCGGCTGCGCACCAGCCCGCCGCTCACCTGGGTACGGGCACGCACGCCAGTCAGCACGTTGAGTTTCTGCTGCAGTTCGTCGGCAACCTCGGTGGTGGGGCGGTCACGTTTTTCCCAATCCTGCAGGAACACACTCACGCGGCCGGTGTGCATTTCCTCGCTGCTGCCAAACCCGCCGGGCACGCGCGGATTGGCACGCACGATGGGTTTGTCCGCGCCCACGTATGGGCGCAGGATGTCTTCCACCTGATGCATCTGGCCAACCGTGTAATCGAAGCCCGCACCTTCCGGGCCGTCGATCATGATCTGGAAGTTGCCGCGGTCCTCGGCCGGAGCCAGTTCGGACGGAATGCGGCTCATCAACCACGCGCTGGCGCCCAGCGCCAACAGCATCAGTAGCGCGAAGATCCAGGTGCGCTGCACATGCCGCTCCAGCGATCGCCCGTAGGCGGCCGACACCGCTTGCATGCGCCCGTTGAACCACTGATGGAACCGATTGGGCTTGGCCTGGTCGTGCGCGCGCAACAGCTTGGACGACATCATCGGCGTGAGCGTCAGCGCCACGAAGGCCGAAATCGCCACCGCTGCCGCCAGTGCCACCGCCAGCTCACGGAACAGCCGCCCGGTATTGCCTTCCAGAAAGCCCACCGGCAAAAACACCGCCACCAGCACCGCGGTGGTCGCAATCACCGCGAACGCCACCTGGCCGGTACCGCGCTTGGCGGCCACCAGCGGCGGCTCGCCGAGGTCGATGCGGCGCTGGATGTTTTCCACCACTACAATCGCATCGTCGACCACCAGGCCGATACACAGCACCAACGCGAGCAGGGTGAGCAGGTTGATCGAGAAATCGAACGCGTACAGCGCAATGAACGCGGCGATCAGACACACCGGCACGGTAACGGCCGGAATCAAGGCCGCGCGTGCGCTGCCCAAGAACACCCAGATCACCACCAGCACCAGCACAACCGCTTCGATCAGCGTGTGATAGACGCGCTCCACCGCCGCATCGATGAAGGTGGTGGTGTCGAAGGCGACGAAGATGTTGGTGCCCTGCGGCAGGGTCTTCTGGATTTCTTCGGCCTGCGCGCGTGCTTCGCGTGCCACATCCAGCGCGTTGGCGGTGGAGTTGCGCACGATGCCCAGGCCCACGTTGGGCACGCCATTGCTCTGGAAATACGCGCGCCGTTCGGCCGAGGTGAGCTCCACCTTGGCCACGTCGCCCAGCCGCACCACATAGCCGCCCTCGCCCTTGCTCAGCGGCAGCTTGGCGAAGTCCTCCGGCTTGAGATAGCTGCGCTCCACGCGCAAGGTGAAGTCGCGCTGCGCCGATTCGATGCTGCCGGCCGGCAACTCCACGTTTTCGTTCTGCAGCGCGGTTTCCACATCGGCCACGGTGAGTGCGCGCGCGGCCAATTGGTCGCGGTCCAGCCAGATGCGCATCGCATAGCGCTGCCGCCCGCCGATGCGCACCTGCGCCACGCCGTCCAGGCTGGAGAAGCGGTCAACGACATAGCGTTCGGCGTAGTCGGACAGCTGCAGCGTGTCCATCGTGCTGGAGCTCATGTTGAGCCACAGGATGGGGTCGGCGTCGGCTTCGACCTTGGAAATCTCCGGCGGACGTGCCTGATCCGGCATGCGGTCGGACACGCGGCTGACCGCATCGCGCACGTCGTTTGCGGCCGCTTCCACGTCGCGCGTCGGCACGAACTCGATGCTGATGTCCGACGAACCATTGCGGCTGCGCGCCTCGATGGTTTCGATCCCCTCGATGCCGGCCAATGCGTCTTCCAGCACCTGGGTGATGCGGCTTTCCACCACTGCCGCCGAGGCGCCGGTGTACTCCACGTCCACCGAGACGATGGGCGGGTCGATCGCCGGCAATTCACGCAGCGTGAGCCGGGTGAAAGACATCACGCCCAGCACGATCAGCAACAGGCTCATCACCACCGCCATCACCGGGCGGGTAATGGACAGATCGGAGAGCTTCATTGCACGGCCTGCTTGCCGGCGGTGGCGGTCGCACTGGCGTTTGCCGGCGCGGCCTGCGCGTCGATCTTCAGGCCCGGACGCAACTTGCCGGTGCCATCCACCACGATGCGCTCACCGGGTTTGACGCCTTCGAGGATTTCCACCTTGCCATCGCGGCGCTCGCCCAGCCGCACGTCGGCGCGCTCCACGCTGCTGTCCGGCTTGACCCGGAACACATACGACTCGCGCCCCACCTGCACCACCGCAATCTCCGGAATCACCAGCGCCTGCCGCGCTGGCTGGAACAGCCGCACATCCAGCAACATGCCCGGGCGCAACCGGCGGTCGTCGTTGGGGAAATCCGCCCGCACGGTCACCGACCGCGTGGTTTCATCAATACGCGAATCGATCGCCGCCACTTCACCTTCGAACTGCGCGCCCGGGTAGGCGGCGGCACTGCCGTTGACCGCGTTGCCAAGCTCGACCAGGCCGAGCTGCGACTCGGGCACCTGGAAATCCACATACATGCGCTCGACATCATCGAGCGTGGTGATCACGGTGCTGGCGGTGATCAGCGACCCGGGGCTGACCTGGCGGATGCCGAGCACGCCGGAGAACGGCGCGCGCACCTCGCGGTCGGTGATCTCCGCGCGCATCTGCTGCACGCGTGCCTCGGCGGCGTCGCGCAGCGCACGTTGGGTGTCCACGGTGGATTTGGCCACCAGTTGCTGGCCGACCAGGCTCAGCTGGCGCCGATACAGCTGCTCGGTTTCCTCGAAGGTGGCCTGGGCAGCGGTCAACGCGGCCTGCTGCGAATTGCCACGCAGGCGCAGCAGCAGCTGCCCGGCCTTGACCTCGTCGCCGCTGTCGAAGTTGACCTGCTCCACCACATCGCTCACCGCGGCGGTCAGCGCCACCGACTCGCGCGCACGCACGGTCGCGATCGACTGCACGGTCGAATTCCATGGCTGCACGCTCACCGCTTGCACGACGACCGGAATCGGTTTGCTGGCGGCGGGCGCACTGGTCTGGCGGGCGCAACTGGTCAGCCCGACGGCCAACAAAAGCGCCACGCAAAAACGTGCGCTGGGTCGAACAAGCATCAGAACATCCTGGCGGGGTACGGCGAAAGTTTAACGACCCAGCCGCCATGCGGTTGACGAAAAGGGCGTGCTTTGCACCATGACCAAAGACCCTTGTCCTCGTCGCCACGATGCGGTGCTCAGGCAGCCACCACAGCGCGCGCACGTCGCTCAGACTGGCATCAGCGGTACCGGAAGCGGCCCGTACCTGCGTACGTGCCGGCGCCTATGCACCTGTTGCTGCCCTGTCTGACCACCGCTTGATTGCGTTGTTGCAGCCTGCCCTCAGCGCTCCAGGCCCAGGTATTCCAGGACATGTCGCGCCAGCGCCTCTACGTTCTCACCATCGGCGTGAAGATGGATTTCCGGGCGCTCGGGCGCCTCGTACGGCGAATCGATCCCGGTGAAATTGGGAATCTGCCCGGCGCGGGCCTTGCGGTAGAGGCCTTTCACGTCGCGTGCCTCGGCGACCGCCAGCGGCACGTCCACGAACACTTCGACGAATTCTCCCGAGTCGAAGCGCTCGCGTGCCAGCTGGCGTTCGGCACGGAACGGGGAAATGAAGCTCACCAGCACGATCAGCCCGGCATCGGCCATCAGCCGTGCCACTTCGGCCACACGGCGGATGTTTTCCACGCGGTCCTCGTCGGTGAAGCCCAGATCGCGGTTGAGCCCGTGGCGCACGTTGTCGCCGTCCAGGATGAAGGTGTGATAGCCCAGCGCATGCAGGCGCTTGTCCACCAGGTTGGCCACCGTGGACTTGCCGGCACCGGACAGGCCGGTGAACCACAGCACACGTGGCGCCTGGCCCTTGATGCGCGCGCGCGCGGCGCGATCCACATCCAGGTGCTGCCAATGCACGTTGCCGGCGCGGCGCAGCGCAAACTCCAGCGCACCGGCCGCGACCGTGGCATTGGTCTGCCGGTCGATCAGGATGAAGCCGCCCAGCACGCGGTTGCGCGCGTACGGAGCAAAGGCGATCGGCTCGTCCAGCGACAGGTTGCAGTAGCCCACCTCGTTGAGCTCCAGTCGCTTGGCGGCCAGCCGCTCCTGCGTGTTCACATCAACCTTGTGCTTGATCTCGCTGATGCTGGCGGTGACGGTGCGGGTGCCGATCTTGAGCCAGTACGGGCGGCCCGGCAGCAATGCGGCATCGTCCATCCACAGCACGTGCGCGGCGAACTGGTCGGCCACTTCCGGCGGGTCGTCCACGGCGGCGATGATGTCGCCACGGCTGATGTCGATCTCTTCGCGCAAGGTCAGCGTCACGGCCTGCCCGGCGCGTGCGCTGTCGACCACGCCATTGACATCCAGCACGCTCGCCACATGCGCGCGTCGCCCGGACGGCACCACCACCACCGCATCGCCGGTGCGTACCTGGCCGGCAGCAATGGTGCCGGCATAGCCACGGAACTGCGCGTTGGGGCGATTGACCCACTGCACCGGCAGGCGCAACCCACTCACTGCATCGGGCGTCTCCAGCTGCACGCTGTCCAGATGCTGCAGCAGATGCGGCCCCTGGTACCACGGCATGCGGGTGGACGCGCTGGACAGGTTGTCGCCGGCCAGTGCCGACAGCGGAATGCACTGCACATCGGCAATGCCCAGCTGCGCCGCCAGGGCGCGGTAGCTGTCGACGATGGTGGCGAACACCTGCGCGTCATAGTCCACCAGGTCCATCTTGTTGACCGCCAGCACCACGTGGCGAATGCCCAGCAACGAGACGATGTAGCTGTGCCGCCGCGTCTGCACCAGCACGCCCTTGCGCGCATCCACCAGCACCACCGCCACATCGGCGGTAGAGGCGCCGGTGGCCATATTGCGCGTGTACTGCTCATGCCCGGGGCAATCGGCGACGATGAACTTGCGTTGGTCGGTATCGAAGTAGCGGTAGGCCACATCGATAGTGATGCCCTGCTCGCGCTCGGCGGCCAGCCCATCCATCAACAAGGCGTAGTCGATGCCTTCGCCCTGCGTGCCATGGCGCTTGCTGTCGCTTTCCAGCGCGGCCAGCTGGTCATCGAACAGCCGCTTGCTGTCATACAACAACCGCCCGATCAGCGTGCTCTTGCCATCGTCAACACTGCCGCAAGTGATGAAGCGCAGCAGCGGTTTGGATTCGTGCTGCTGCAGATAGGCGCCGATGGCACCGGGATTGGAGAGTGGGGATTGGGGATTTGCAAATGCAGCTCCTTCCTCCATCGCTCCCGCCGCGACTCGCTGTTGCGAATCCCCAATCCCAACTCCCAAATCCCGGCCCATCAAAAATACCCCTCGAGTTTCTTCTGCTCCATCGATGCGCCTGGTGCGTGGTCGATCATGCGGCCCTGGCGTTCGGAGCTGGTGCTGACCAGCATCTCGGCGATCACCGCTTCCAGCGTGTCGGCGGTGGATTCAATCGCGCCGGTCAGCGGGTAGCAGCCCAGCGTGCGAAAGCGCACCGAGCGCAGTTGCGGGGTTTCGCCAGGGTGCAGCGGCAGGCGGTCGTCGTCGACCATGATCCAGGCGCCGTCGCGCTGCACCACCGGGCGCGGCGCGGCGAAGTACAACGGCACCACCGGAATACGTTCGCGGTAGATGTACAGCCAGATATCCAGCTCGGTCCAGTTGGACAGCGGAAACACGCGCACGCTTTCGCCAGGTTTGGTGCGCGCGTTGTAGAGATTCCACAGCTCCGGGCGCTGATTCTTCGGGTCCCAGCGATGGCGTGCATTGCGGAACGAGAACACGCGCTCCTTGGCGCGCGATTTCTCTTCGTCCCGGCGCGCCCCGCCAATCGCCGCATCGAAGCCGCCCTGCTCCAGTGCCTGCTTCAGGCCCTGGGTCTTCATCACGTCGGTGTGCACCGCCGCGCCATGGCTGATCGGGCCGATGTCCTGCGCGACGCCGTCCGGGTTGATGTGCACGCGCAGGTCCACCGCGGTCTCGGCCGCACGGCGGTCGCGGAAGGCGATCATCTCGCGGAATTTCCAGCGTGTGTCCACGTGCAGCAGCGGGATCGGCGGTGGCGAGGGGGCAAAGGCCTTGAGCAGCAGGTGCAGCAGCACCGAGCTGTCCTTGCCGACCGAATACAGCATCACCGGCGCACGGAACTCGGCGGCGACCTCGCGCAGGATGTGGATGCTCTCGGCCTCGAGACGGTCGAGATGGGACAGGGGCGGCAGGGTCATCAGCGTGTCGTTGGCATCGGCGGCGAGACCAGCCGATGGTAGGGCAAGGCAGCGCAGTGTGTGGCGGGCCCATGCCGGGCCGAAATAAGCACCCGGCATAACGCGATAACGGCTGATCCTTTCTGGCGGAGCGAACGCTTCCCTAACATCGTTCATCCATTCCCCTCCCTGGAACCGAATGACCGCCGCCAGCCCCGCCGTGCCGCCCAGCCCCTTGCCCGACGAGCGCAAGGCGCTGCTGGAGCGTCTGGTCGACGGTCTGGACGCCCCGTCCCTGTGGTGGCTGTCCGGGTATACCGCCGGCTTGGCCCAGGGTCACCCGCCGCGCTCGCTGGCGGTGCTGCCGGGTGGCCAGGTGCATGCAGTGGCGCACGAGAGCCAGCGCCTGACCGTGCTGTACGGCAGCCAGACCGGCAATGCCCGGCGGCAGGCCGAGCAACTGGCCGCCGAGGCCGAGGCCGCCGGCGTGAACGTGCGCCTGCTGCGCGCCGACGCCTACCCCGCCCGCGAGCTGGCCAGCGAACGCCTGTTGTACGTGGTGATCAGCACCCAGGGTGAAGGCGATCCCCCGGATGATGCGATTGGCTTGGTCGAATTCCTGAGCGGCCGCCGCGCGCCCAAGCTGCCGGAGCTCAAGTACGCAGTACTGGGCCTGGGCGATTCCAGCTACGCCGATTTCTGCGGCATTGCGCGGCGGATCGACGAGCGCCTGGCCGAACTCGGCGGCAGCCGCGTGCAGCCGCGCGGCGAAGCCGACCTGGACATCGACAGCGTCGCCACTCCCTGGCGCACGCACGCGCTGCGGCATGCGCGCGAGCAGCTCAAGAGTGCCCAGCCATCGGCCACGGTCACGCCGCTGCGCAGCCAGCCGGCCGCGCCGGTGTGGTCGCAGCAGCACCCGTTCGCCGCCGAGTTGCTGGCCAACCAGATCATCAGCGGACGCGATTTCAAGGGCCCGGGCTTCCGTGTCTATGGCCCGGCGATCAAGCGGGTGCGCCACCTGGAGTTCTCGCTGGATGGCAGCGGGCTCAGCTATGAGCCCGGCGATGCGCTCGGCATCCGTCACCGCAACCCGCCGGCGCTGGTCGATGCGGTGCTGGAGAGCCTGCGCCTGGATGGTCATGCGTCGGTCACCATCGGCGAGGACACTCTGGCCTTGAACGAGTGGCTTGCCACGCGGCGCGAGCTGACCAAGCTCTCGCGGCCCTTCCTGGCCGCCCACGCCGAGCGTGCCCATGCAGACGAACTGCAGGCGCTACTCACCCCGACCCAGACTGCCGGCCTGGCATCGCTGCTCTCCGATCACCAGTTGATCGACGTGCTGCGACGCTGGCCGGCGGATTGGGACCACGGCGGCCTGCTGGCTGCCCTGCGTCCGCTCACCCCACGCCTGTATTCCATCGCCTCCAGCCGCAAGCGCGTGGGCGAGGAAGTGCACCTGGTGGTGGATGAACTGCATTACCAGGCGTACGGCCATGGGCACGTGGGTTCGGCCAGCGGATTTCTGGCGGCACTGGCCGAAGGCGACACCGCGCCGGTGTATATCGAACCGAACGAGCGCTTCCGCGTGCCGGCAGATCCGGACCGCGACATCCTGATGATCGGCCCCGGCACCGGCGTGGCACCGTTCCGCGCATTCGTGCAGGAACGTGCCGAAACCGGCGCCAAGGGACGCAACTGGCTGTTCTTCGGTGCGCAGCACTTCAACACCGACTTCCTGTATCAGGCCGAATGGCAGCAGGCGCTGCAGCGCGGCGAGCTGCACGCACTGGAACTGGCGTTCTCGCGCGACGCGGCAGAGAAGATCTACGTGCAACACCGCCTGCGCGCGCGCGGCGCAGAGGTCTATGCCTGGCTGCAAGGCGGCGCGCATGTGTATGTGTGCGGCGCGATCGGCATGGGCAAGGACGTGCACGCCGCGCTGCTGGACATCGTCGCCACCCACGGCGCACTCGATGCCGAAGCGGCCGCAGCGTATCTCACCCGCCTGCAGGTGGAGGGACGCTATGCGCGCGATGTTTATTGAAGCAGGGATTCGGGAGTGGGGAATCGGGAGTGGGTACGGCCTGCACCCGAATTGTCGCGAGCGACCACGCCGCTTTTCACGATTCCCCTTTCCCGATTCCCGATTCCCATGACCCACTCCGTCGAAGACATCAAATCCACCAGCCGCCGCTTGCGCGGGTCGCTGGAGCAGAGCCTGGCCGATCCGGTCACCGGGGCGTTGCGCGAGGACGATCAGACGCTGATCAAGTACCACGGCAGCTACCAGCAGGACGACCGCGACATCCGCGATGAGCGGCGGCGGCAAAAGCTCGAGCCGGCGTATCAGTTCATGATCCGCACGCGCACGCCGGGCGGGGTGATTTCACCCAGCCAGTGGCTTGCACTGGATGGCATCGCCACGCGCTATGCCAATCATTCGCTGCGCATCACCACGCGCCAGGCGTTCCAGTTCCATGGCGTGATCAAGCGCGAGCTCAAGGCCACGATGCAGGCGATCAACGCCACCTTGATCGACACGCTGGCCGCCTGCGGCGATGTGAATCGCAATGTGCAGGTGGCGGCCAACCCGCTGCTGTCGCAGGCGCATGCCACGCTGTATGCCGATGCCGCGCGCGTGTCCGAGCATCTGCTGCCCAACACGCGTGCCTATTACGAGATCTGGCTGGACGAAGAGCGCGTGTCCGGCTCAGGCGCTGAAGACGAGCCGATCTACGGCGACCGCTACCTGCCGCGCAAATTCAAGATCGGCTTTGCCGCGCCACCGCATAACGATGTGGACGTATTCGCCAACGACCTGGGCTTCATCGCCATCCTGCGCGAGGGACAGCTGCTCGGCTACAACGTCAGCATCGGCGGCGGCATGGGCGCCAGCCACGGCGATGCGGAAACCTGGCCGCGCATCGCCAACGTGATCGGCTTCGTCACCCGTGATCAGTTGCTGGATATCGCCACGGCCGTGGTCACCACCCAGCGCGACCTCGGCAATCGCGCCGTACGCAAACGCGCGCGCTTCAAGTACACCATCGACGATCACGGCCTGGAGAACATCGTGGCGGAGATCGAACGCCGCGCGGGATTCACCTTGCAACCTGCGCAGCCGTTTGCATTCGCGCACAACGGCGACCGCTACGGCTGGGTGGAGGGTGAACAGGGCGATTGGCATCTGACGCTGTCGCTGCCGGCCGGGCGCATTGCCGACACCGACACGGCCGCACATCTGAGCGGGCTGCGCGCGATCGCGCAGTTGCAGGTGGGCGAGTTCCGCATGACGCCCAATCAGAACCTGGTGATTGCCGGCGTACCGGCCAACCAGCGCGCGCAGATCGACCAACTGGTGGCGCAGTACGGCCTGGACGCCGGCAACCTGGCGCCGACCGCGTTGGCGCGCGGCGCGATGGCCTGTGTGGCCTTGCCGACCTGCGGGCTGGCCATGGCCGAGGCCGAGCGCTATCTGCCGGATTTCAGTGCAGCGCTGCAGCCGCTGCTGGAGCGCCACGGGCTGGCGCAGACGCCGATCGTGCTGCGCCTGTCCGGTTGCCCGAATGGCTGTTCGCGGCCGTATCTGGCTGAAATCGCGTTGGTCGGCAAGGCACCGGGCCGCTACAACCTGATGCTGGGCGGCGACCGCCGCGGCCAACGCTTGAACACGCTGTACCGCGAAAACATCAACGAGGCCGACATCCTCGCCGCGCTCGAGCCGCTGCTGGCCCGTTACGCCGCAGAGCGCGACCCACACACCGATGAAGGCTTCGGCGACTTCCTGCATCGCAACGGCCTGATCGCCCTGCCGCCCTACCCCACCCACCGTCATCTCGACCTGGAATTGCTCGCATGACCGCGCTGCCTGCCACATCGATCGCCGCTCCTTCGCTGGACGACCTGGACGCGCTCAACGCGCACCTGGAGACGCTGCGCGCCGACGAACGCGTTGCCTGGGCGCTGCAGCACGGCCCGCAGCAGGCGGCGCTATCGTCCAGCTTCGGCGCGCAGTCGGCGGTGACGTTGCACCTGCTCACCCAGCAGCGCCCGGACATCCCGGTGATCCTGATCGACACCGGCTACCTGTTCCCGGAAACCTACCGCTTTGCCGATGCATTGACCGAACGCCTCTCGCTCAACCTGCAGGTGTATCGGCCGCTGGTCAGCCGCGCCTGGATGGAGGCACGCCACGGCCGCTTGTGGGAACAGGGCATGGTGGGCATCGACCAGTACAACAACCTGCGCAAGGTCGAACCGATGCGCCGCGCACTGGACGAACTCAACGTCGGCACCTGGTTCACCGGCCTACGCCGCAGCCAGTCCGGTGGGCGCGCACAGACGCCGATCGTGCAGAAGCGCGGGGACCGCTACAAGATCAGCCCGATTGCCGACTGGACCGACCGCGACGTCTGGCAATACCTGCAGGTGCACGCACTGCCGTATCACCCGCTGTGGGAACAGGGCTATGTATCGATCGGTGACTTCCACACCACCCGTCGCTGGGAGCCGGGCATGCGCGAAGAAGACACGCGCTTCTTCGGGCTCAAGCGTGAGTGCGGCATCCACGAAGACATCTGAGCCGCGCAGCAGTGCGCAGGCCGGCGCCTCACCGCCGCAGCCTGCGCACGCTCCAGTAATGATCGAACGCCCACAACAGCAGTAACGATGCGCCCATCAGCGGGAACAGCAGCCCGCACAGCACCAATAGTGCCAGCACGCCGCGCAGCGTGCGCGGATCGGCCGGCAATGGCGGCACACCGAGACCGCCGACCGGGCGGCGCTTCCACCACATCACCGCCGCGCTGACACACAGCAACACGATGGCCGCGCACGCCAGCAGCAAAAGCAGTTGATTGGCGGTGCCGTATTGCTGGCCCAGGTGCACGTTGATACCCCATTCCAGCGCCCGCGCCAGCGGGCCGTAATCGCGGTAGCGCATGTCCAGCAACACCGCACCGCTGTATTGATCCAGGTGGATCACCCGCTGCCGCTGCAAATCGTCCGGATACACCGAAGCGGTATACACACCGCTGGCACCACGTGGCAGCGCCACGCTATAGCCGGCTGCGATGCCGCGCGCATCGAAACGCGCCAGCGCCGCATCCAGCCCCAGGGCACCGACACCTGGCGCTTCGCCCAAGTCACTGCCGCCACCATGCGCGGCATGCTCGGCATGCGCGGTATCGGTTGGTGAGGCACGCGCAACGTGTGCGGCATGTGCAGCGTGTTCGCTGTGTTCGGCATGCGCCATCGCCGGTGCCATGGCATCCGCTGCGCCCATGTCCATCGGCATCGGTCTGTCGGATGGCAGCGTCGATTGCGGCAGCCGTGCCTGGCGCAAGGACCAGCTCGGCTCGCCGCTGTCGGTGAGCCGCTGTTGCGACATCGGCAACTGCACGCGTAGCCCGGCCGGGTAACCGAAGTCGTGTCCGTTGACCCAGCGATTGACCTGCGCGCCCCACAGCCATGACCACGGCATGCCGGTCAGGGCCAGAAACAGCAGCACCGCTCCAACCCCGGCACCGGTGACCGCGTGCAGGTCGCGCCAGAACACTCGCTGCGCGGGACGGCCACGCACGCTCACCACCCCACTGCGACGTCCGCGCGGCCACCACAGGTACACGCCGGTCAGCACCAGCACAATCGCCCACCCCGCGGCCATTTCGATCAGGCCCCGCGCGAGGGGACCGAGCAGGTCCAGGCTGTGCAGTCGACGAATGGTCCAGGCCAGCGTGCCATGCTCGGGCAGCATGCCCAGCACACGCGCGCTGTACGGGTCCACGTACACCACCTCGCGCGCGCCGTCGGTGCGTAGCACGCCGATCTCGGCGCTGGCATCGGCACGGTCGGGCGTGGTGTAGCGAAACACCGTCCCCGCCTGCGCACGCTGCGCGGCATCCACCAACTGCTGCGCCGACAACCGCGCCGGGCCCACCGGCACCACTTTCAATGCGTGATGGGCCGTGCGGTCGATGGCATCGTGGTAGAGGAATGCCGCACCGGTCAGCGCCAGCCAGACAATGAAGGGCAGCACCAGCAATCCCGCATAGAAATGCCAGCGCCACACCGCGCGGTACAAGCGCCAACGACGCCCTTGCGCGATCTCGCCGGCAGCGGCCACGGGGGCAACGTGCTGGGTCGCAGAGACTGACATCAGAAACTCCAATCCCAGGACAGCGACAGTGCACGGCCGTCACCCGGCGAATAGCCCGAGCTGCCGCTGTCGTACCAGGCATAGACATAGCTGCGGTCGGTGGCATTGCGCAGTTGCAGCGACACCGTATTGCGCGCATCCACGGCCCAGCGCGCGCCAAGATTGAGCAAGGCATAGCCACCGGTGCGCCTCAGCGTGTTGGTGCGCTCCAGGTAATAGTCGCCCTGCGCATTGCCCCAGGCACTGAGCTGCACCGCCGGGGTGAGCTGCCACTCCACACCCGCGGTGGCCAGCCAATGCGGCACGTTTTCGATCTCGCGGCCGCGCGTGGCCGGCGCACTGGGATCGGGCGTGGCGATGCTCGCCTTCTGCCGCGAATACGACAGCCACGCACGCCAGTGCTCGGCCGGCTGCAGGTTGAGCTGCGCATCCCAGCCGCGCCGCAGCGTACGCCCGACGTTGGCCACATCGCCCACGCCGGCCACACCATTCACACCCAGAATCGTGGCCACCTCGCCGGACGCGCGTTGTTCCCAGTACGCCAGCCGGCCATCGAGCACGGCGGTGGGCGCGAACTTGAAGCCCGCTTCCCAGCCATCGTTGATCGACGGACCCAGGTTGCCCGGCTGCCGGCGGTACGCCCCATCACCGGTGCCGATCTGGAAGGTTCGCCCCCAATTCGCATAGGCACTGCTCTGCCCGGCAAACCGGTAACTGGCACTGAATTTGGGCTGCTTGATGGTGCCGTAGTCGTAGCTTGGTGCGGTGATGCCGGCGCGCAGATCCCGCAGCTCGCCATCGACGCGGTCGATGCGGTAGCCGGGCACCAACTGCAATCGCTCGGTCGGTTTCAACATGGCCTGCACGTAGGCGCCGCGCGTGCGCAGGTCGTAATCCCAGTCACGCAACTGCGCGCCACGCACGCGTGCCACGGTGCGGTAGCGCTGCGACTGGTTGTCCTGCCATTGCGCGTCCAGGCCGGCCTCCAGCGTGGTCGGTAGCGCCTGCCAGCCCGGCTGCCAGTTGCCGCGCAGCAGCATGCCCTGATGGGTCTCGTCGGTATCGCGTTCCTGTTGCAGGCCGGCTTCGGAAAAACGCACCCAGCGCTGGTTGTGGTATTCGTTGCGGTAGGCCTTGGCGCTCCACTGCGCATCACTGCCAAGCGTGCCGTCCGCATGCAGCGCGGTCTGGCGCAGCGTGCGTTCGCTGCGATCGTCCTGCGCATACGCGGGCGAGCTGCGTGGCGCGGCACGTGCGCTGGCCGCATCCAGATACCCGGCTTCCAGTGCGTGGTTGTCGTAATAGCGGGTGGTCAGCCCGGCACGAAATGCGCCGCCGGGGTCGGTGTAGAACCATTTACCGGCCACGCTGCGTTTGCGTGCATCGGCGTGATCGCGGTAACCGTCGGAATCGCGCCAGGCCAGCACGTAATTCTGGCTCCAGGCGCCGCGCTCGATGCCCTTTCCGAGCTGCACTTCGCGCGCGCCGAAGCTGCCGGCAGTCACGCTCAGTCGCCCATCATTGCCACCGGTGCGGGTCAGCACGTCCACACTGCCGGCGATGGCATGCAGTCCGTAGCGCGCGTCATTGGTGCCGCGCACGATCTCGATAGCCGAAATATCCTGCGGAAACACCGCATCCAGGTACGGCATGCCGCCGGCATTGTCGTTGCTGGGAATGCCGTCGATCAGCAGCTTGACCGCATTGATGCGCCCCTCGCCATTGAAGCCGCGGAACGAAAACCGCCCTGCGTCGGTACCCATGCGGAATGGGGTGACCTGTACGCCGGGCGCACGCATCAGCAGCTCCCAGCTGTAGTCCACATGCTGATCGTGCAGCAACGCGCCGCCGATCACGTCCACCGAACTCAACACGCTCGCCGCACTCTGCCCGCGCGTGGTCTGCGCGTTCACCTGCACCTTGCCCAGGGTCAATGCGGCGTCCTGCGCCTGTGCAAGACCCGCCATCCCGCATGCCATCGCCAACGACGGCGCGGACCACATCGCTTTCAACCACCACACTCGCATGTCACACCCTTTGCCGTGCGTGCACGGACAACGCAACCGCACGCGACGCCCGCAAAGGCCGCACGGTCAACGGAAGAGAAAGCGCGGCAGCCGCCATCGCGTGCACAGCACGCCTCGCGCACGCCAGCAAGTGGCATACGCCGATAGGGAAAGAACAGCGGGCGCTCGCGCGTTGCCCAGCCTCAGGCGGCCAGCGGCGGCCCGCGTGCGCCCAGCGCCGGCCAGCGCAGCGCGCGCCATGCATGCGTCCGCGTCGGGGCAGCGGGCCTGCTTAGCCGCAGCTGCAACAGGCACAGCACCACCAGCGCGAGCGCGCCCAACAGACGCGCTGCCAGCACGCAGTAGTCGCACGCGTCCGCATGCGCACCGGCGTCCTGCGCAGGCGCCACATGATGGGGGGCAGGCGCGTCCATGGCGTGGTGCTGCGCTGCGCCCATGCCCGGCACCGGGTGGTGCCCGGCATGCGCAGATGCCGCAGCGTCAGCGGCCTGGCTAGTGCACATCGGCTGCGCCAGTGGCAGCTGGCACCAGCGGCTGATCAGCGGCGCCACCAGCATCAGCGCAACCGCCAGCACGGCAAGCGACTGCAACACGCGGTGGTGGCGGAGCGAACGGAGCATCCGGCGAGTGTAAGCCGGTGCATCGCAACCGGCGATGGTCGCGGCCGGTGCGCGACGCGATGTCGCACCCTTACCCATGCCGCCACCGGCAGCGATCGCCTGGACGGGCTGCGGTGCACACAATCCGGGCACAGCCATGGCCTATGCTTGGCGCTTATCACTTTGACCCGTGCGCGCATGAGTACTGTCCTGTCCGATCCAGCGGCCGAGCCCCTGCCGTGTGCGCCCAAGCCGCCGAGCGAGGCCTTGCGCCTGCAGGCCCTGCGCAGCTACGGCATCCTCGACACCCCGCGCGAGGCCGCTTTTGAGGACATCACCAAGCTGGCCTCGATCATCTGCCAGACCCCGATCGCGCTGATCAGCCTTGTGGATGCGGACCGGCAGTGGTTCAAGAGCGAGCGTGGCATGGGCGAACGCGAGACACCGTTGTTCAAGTCGATGTGCGCGCATGCCCTGCTCGATAACGACGTGCTGGTCGTGCCCGACACCCGCGAAGATGCGCGCTTTGCGCGCAACCCGCTGGTGACCGGCGAATCGCCGCTGTATTTCTATGCCGGTGCGCTGCTCAAGACCCCGGACGGCCTGCCGCTGGGCACGGTCTGCGTGCTGGACCGGCAACCACGCCAGCTCACCGACGAACAGGTCGATGCACTGCGCGCGCTGGCGCGCCAGACCATGGCCCAGCTGGAGTTGCGCCGCGCGTTATTGATCGCCGAAGAATCCAACCGTTACCGCAGCCGTCTGATGGCCATCGCCGGCCACGATCTCAAGACCCCCCTGCGCACGGCCGCCTATGCCATCGACAAGATGCGCCGGCATGCCAACGTGGACACCATTCCCACCCTGGTCACCGCGCGCGATGCGATCGGCACCGTGGCGCGCAGCCTGGACGAACTGGCCGCATTGGCGGCGGCCAGCAAGTCGGCCAGCCCGGATCTGCAGCCGCTGGCGCTGGAAGACGTGATCCACGCAGTGCTCGGCGTGTGGCGCCAGCCGGCCAGGGACAAGTGCCTGGCGCTGCGGCATGTGCCCACCTCCCTGCGCGTGCGAAGCCATTCCACCTTGCTGACCACCTTGATCGGCAATCTGGTCGGCAATGCAGTCAAGTACACCGAACGCGGCCAGGTGCTGGTGGGCTGCCGGCGCCGTCCCGGCCATGCGGTGGTGGAAGTCATCGACAGCGGCATCGGCTTGAATCTGGAGCACCCCGAAGACGTGTTCCAGGCGTTCCGCCAGGCCGACCCGGGCAGCGACGGCCTGGGCATCGGCTTGTGGATCGTGCATCGCACCGCCGAAACGCTGGGCTGCCAGGTCGAAGTGCGCCCGCGCCCGAGTGGCGGCACGCGCTTTTCGGTCACCATTCCACTGGCCTGAACAAAAAATGGCGGACCCGGGCTCCCGTCCCGGATCCGCCACCAAGCACGCCAGGTCTCTCCCCAGGGACCCGGGTGCGCCAGTCGTTCAAGTCGCGCAACACGCGATGGCGAACGACAGCGCCAGCAACCTCTACGACCTTCCGAACAGACCGGCCAAGCGATGGATGCCGGGCCGGCCCTGCGCCGTCCACCCCTAGACGTCCGGGAGTGTCGTGCATGGTTGCTATAAGGGTTTACGACATCGCCGGGCGCAACTTGATGGCTCTGGCCGACGCCGCCTTGACGGCCCTGACAGCGCGAGGGGAAATCACCGACAGTGAGGCTGTGCTGATCCAGCGCGGTGTTTGCAGACCATTGATTTCGAAAGAGATTACGATTTGCTAGTGCGCTGCAGTGCAGCATTCGCAAGGACCGACGCGTCCTGCTGCGATCGTCGCCAACTGGCCGCGCAATCACTCCATCCGCTGCCGCGACACCCGCAGGCAACGCCTCCTGCTTGCCGGCTAGATCTCCGACACGCCCTCATCCTGGCGTGCGAACCACGCCGCCGAATGCACTTCGGCATCGGCGGCCTCCAGTGCCTGGCGCAGGACCACCAACGGCAGTTGCAGGCGCGTCTCGCCCAGTTGCACGCCCACCCACAGCGATTCGTCCTGCGGATCGGCCAACACCGTCAGCACGGTCTGGTCGCGGCCTTCCACATGGGCCCACAGCTCCAGCTGCATGCCGCCGTCCGCATCGGGTGACCACACACGGCTGAGCGCCGGGCGAAGCACTGCTGTCATGGAGCACCTCGTTGGTTGAGGCAGCCAGCATGCCACCGGCCGCGCGCGTCTGCCGCAACGCGTTCGCGTGCAGCGACACGGGCCAATTCCGGCATCAGCTGGTGATGGTCTGGGTCAGCGCTTCCCAGGTCGGCGGCAGCGACCAGTTCGGCGCCTGGTTGCCGTCCAGCACCCGGCGCAGGTCGCGCTTGTCGATCTGTGGTGCCAACACATGCACCAGGTCCAATGCGTAATCGCGCAACACGCGGTCGCGCGGCAGCACCGCCCAGGCGATGCACTCGGCGATCGGCGCCGGGGCCGGCCACGCGCGCAGATCCTCGTCGTTGGCACTGACGGCCATTTCGGCCACCAGCCCCACGCCCAGGCCAGCACGCACGTAGGTCTTGATCAGGTCCGCATCCAGCGCGGTCAGCGCAATGCTCGGCTCCAGGCCCACCTGCGCAAACGCCCGCTGCAGCGACGAGCCCGCGCGCGTGGAGGATTCGTAACTGATCAGCGGGTGCGCAGACAGCGCCTGCATGTCCGGCGCCACGCGCGTGTCCAGCGCATGCCCGCGCGGCACGACTACCAACCGGCGCCAGCGGTACAGCGGCACCGCGATGCCGGCCGTGGGCTCGCCGCCCGCGGTGCTGACCACGGCAATGTCCGCATCGCCCTGGCTGAGCAGATCCAGCGCCGCGCTCTCGGCCGCCTGCTGCAGATGCACGCTCACCTGCGGGTAGGCCTGCTTGATCTGTGCCACCGCGGGCGGCAACACGAAGCGCGCCTGGGTATGGGTGGTGGTCAAGGTCAGCTGGCCCTGGCTTTCGCGGCGCTGGTTGGCGGCGTAGGTGCGGATGTTGTTGGCTTCGGACAGCACCGCGCGGGCACGTTCGATCACTTCCACGCCGGCCGGGGTCACCGCATCCAGGCTGCGCCCCTTGCGCACGAACAGCAAAAAGCCCAGCTCGTCCTCCAGCTGCTTGAGCTGTTTGGACAGGCCCGGCTGGGTCGCGTGCACACGCGCCGCGGCCAGCGTGATGTTCAGCTCGGCATCGGCGATGGCAACCAGGTAGCGAAGTTGGGTCAGCGTCATGGGCTTATGTCCAAAAAAGCGCGAGGCGCTACAAGGGCTTCGACTGTAGAGGAGTTCGGCGGGCCAGCTTATAACCGAACGCTATTTTTAGGACGCATGAAGTCATTTCCGACGGCTATAAGCCCGGCGTTACGGTCTGGCCCTCTCCTCGAAGCCCCCGGTCCGTGACTGCCTTGTTCCCGCTCCTTGCCGATCTGCGTGGCCGTGCCGTCCTGGTGGTTGGCGGCGGACGCGCTGCCGAACGCGCCGCCGCCAGCCTGCTGCAGGCCGGCGCGGTGCCGCTGGTGGGCGCGCCGGAACTGACACCCGCGTTGCGCGGCTGGGCACAGTCCGGGCAGGTGCGCTGGCTGGTGGGCAGTTTTGACCCACAGTGGCTTGCACTGCCGGACCAGCCGGTCTGGCTGACCATTGCGGCCAGCGATGTGCCGGCAGTGAACGCTGCCTTGCGCAGCGTCGCCGGCGCGCAACGGCTGCTGATCCATGAGGCCGCGCCCGCAGCCGCAGCCTTGCCGCCCATCGCCAGCGAACCATCGCCGGCAGCAAGCCGCCTCACCCTCACACCCGGCAGCGTGGCGCTGGTCGGTGCCGGCCCGGGCGACCCCGGCCTGCTCACCCGCAATGCAGTGCGCGCGCTGCGGCAGGCCGAGGTGATCCTGTACGACCGCCTGGTCAGCCCGCAGATCCTGCGCCTTGCGCAGCGCAAAGCGCGCTGCATCGAAGTGGGCAAATCCGCCCAAGGCCACAGCACGCGGCAGGAGCAGATCCATGCGCTGATGCTCGAACATGCGCGCGCCGGGCGGCGCGTGGTGCGCCTGAAAGGTGGCGACCCGTTCGTGTTCGGCCGCGGCGGCGAAGAGCTTGAATTCCTGCACACGCACGGCATCGGTTTCCAGGTGGTGCCCGGCATCACTGCCGCAGTGGCCTGCGCCGCCTACGCCGGTATCCCGCTCACCCACCGCGACCATGCCCAATCGCTGCGCCTGATCACTGCGCACTGCAAGGATTCGCTGGACACGCTGGACTGGCACGCGTTGGGCCAGGAGCGGCAGACGCTGGCCTTCTACATGGGCGTGGCCGGCCTGGACAGCATCCAGCAGCGCCTGCTGCAGGCCGGCCGCGCCGCGGATACGCCATTTGCGCTGGTCGAAAATGGCTCGCGCCTGGAACAGCGCGTGGTCACCGGCACCTTGTCGCAGCTGGCCGCCACCGCGCGCTTGCATGCGGTGCGCTCGCCCGCACTGTTGATCCTGGGCGACGTCGCCGCGCTGTCGCAGTCGCTGCACTGGTTCGGCGCCGCGCCGCTTACCGGCCAGCCCGCGCACTCACCCATCGCAACGCCCCACGCGCCCACACTCGCCCACGCAGCCTGATTCCGACGGAGACCCCATGGCCCTGTACGACAACATCCTCGACACCATCGGCCGCACCCCGGTGGTCAAACTCAACCGCCTCGCCCCGGACCACGTGTCCCTGTACGTCAAGGTCGAGTCGTTCAACCCGGGCGGCTCGGTCAAGGACCGGCTGGCGCTGGCCATCATCCTGGACGCCGAACAACGCGGCCTGCTCAAGCCCGGCGACACCATCGTGGAAGCCACCTCCGGCAACACCGGCGTGGCGCTGGCCATGGTCGCTGCCGCGCGTGGCTACAAGTTCGTCGCCACCATGGTGGAAACCTTTTCGATCGAGCGCCGCAAGCTGATGCGCGCCTACGGCGCCAAGGTGATCCTGACCCCGGCCGCCGAGCGCGGCAGCGGCATGGTGCGCAAGGCCAAGGAACTGGCCGAACAACATGGCTGGTTCCTGGCCAGCCAGTTCGCCAACCCCGCCAATCCGGCCTACCACCGCAACACCACCGCCGCCGAGATCCTGCGCGACTTCGCCGGCCACCGGCTGGACCATTTCGTCACCGGCTGGGGCACCGGCGGCACCCTCACCGGCGTGGGCGAAGTACTGCGCGTGGCCCGCCCGGAAGTGCGCATCACCGCCACCGAGCCGGCCGGCGCCGCGCTGCTGCAAGGCCAGGACTGGAAGCCGCACAAGATCCAGGGCTGGACGCCGGACTTCGTGCCGGAGGTGCTCAACCGCGAGGTCGCCCACGAAATCCTCAGCGTGGAAGACACCGACGCGATCAGCGTGGCTCGGCGGCTTGCCGCGGAAGAAGGCATCTTCACCGGCATCTCCGGCGGCGGCACCGTCTCCACTGCCCTGCGGGTGGCCGAAACCGCGGTGCCGGGCGCGGTGATCCTGGCGATGCTGCCGGATACCGGCGAGCGCTACTTCTCCACGCCATTGTTCGCCGACATCAACGAAGGCTCGGACGACGATTGGCTGGCCGGCCTGCCCTGATCGCAGGCAGCTTGACGTCAGCGTTTCTTCCCAAAGGCCGCGCCCGCCAGCGCGGCCTTTGGCATGAAGTGTCCTGCGATTTGCGTCGCGCCGCGGCGCCTCCGCCTCCCGCCGATGTCAAGGAAACGTTACGATGGCGGTTGTTCTGCAGGGAGAGAAGGCGTGAGTAACCGGCCGTATGGACACAGCGATACCCGCAGCGGGCGGGCGCCATGGCTGGTGAAGATGACCTCCCCGGCGCATTTCGCGCTTGCCCTGGGCGCCGGCGCCTGGCTACAGCAGGCCTTTGCGCTGCCGCTGCCTGCCCCCACACCGCTGGCGTGGATCGAATTGGCCGGCGGCGTGATCGCCTGCGCCGGGCTCGCGCTGGCGGTGAGCTGCTTCATCCTGTTCGCGCGCCGACGCACCACCATCATGCCCAGCGGCCATCCCTCGCGGCTGGTGCTGGACGGCGCGTACCGCTTCACCCGCAACCCGATGTATCTGGCGCTGGTCCTCAGCTACATCGGCCTGTGCCTGCAGCTGGGCCTGCTGTGGGCGGTGGCGCTGGTGCCGCTACCGTGGCTGGCCTTGCAGTGGTTGGTCATCCCGTTCGAAGAAGCGCGCCTGCGCGACGAGTTCGGCCGCGCCTACAGCGATTATTGCGCCCGCGTACGCCGCTGGCTTTGAGCCTAGCGGTACACGTTGCCGCGGCGGCTTCGCGTGGTTGTCATCCCATTCGAAGAGGCGCGCGTACGCGACCATTTCAGCCACGCCCGTAGCGATCACTGCGCATGCGTTCGCCATTGGCCTTGAACCTGCGGGCGCACGCCAAATCGGTTCCGATTGAGCGAACCGATTGCCAGCGCTGTTAGCGATGACGCCGACAGTCGACGCACGACAAGCACTCCGGCATCGCATTCTTTCAGCGCCTAAACTCCGCACGTCCCTACAGTGCATTGATGCCTCCCTTACGTCGTATTTGGACCGTTTCACCACACGACTTCGATGCCTGTCATAGGCCAGACCAATCGTTCGTCGCGACACGGTGCAGACAGCGCGTTTGGCACGCTGCAGGTCCTTCGGCGCAGCCCGCCATGTGGTCGCATCGTGTGAGATGAATGGCCCGTAGCGTGAGCGTCCCGCAGCGCCTGATCCATCACGCGCTCATCATGCAAATCCCATAACTATCGCGCTATGAGAATCGAAGTCTGGCAAGGCGACATCACCCAACTCGACGTTGACGTCATCGTCAACGCGGCCAACGAATCACTGCTGGGCGGTGGTGGCGTCGATGGCGCGATCCATCGCGCCGCAGGCCCGCGCTTGTTGGAGGCCTGCGAGGCGTTGCCGGAAGTGCGCCCAGGCGTGCGTTGCCCCACCGGCGAAATCCGCATCACCGATGGCTTCGACCTGAAAGCGCGGCATATCTTCCACACGGTGGGACCGGTGTGGCGCGACGGCAAGCACAACGAACCGGAACAGCTCGCCAACTGCTACTGGCAGTCGCTGAAGTTGGCCGAGCAGATGATGCTGCACTCGATTGCGTTTCCGGCCATCAGCTGCGGTATCTACGGCTACCCGCTGTACCAGGCGGCACGCATTGCCGTCACTGAAACCCGCGACTGGCAGCGCTCGCACAAAGTGCCCAAGCACATCGTGCTGGTGGCCTACAACGAAGCGACCTACAAGGCCTATCAGCAGGCGCTCGCCACGCAGGAAACCGCTGCTGCCTGAGTGGAACGACTGCAAGCGTAATGTTTTCAGACAGGCGCCGCAGGGCGCCTGTCTCGCTTTGTAGGCGGAACAGTCTTGCTTGTGATGCACTTTGTACTGCCCCATGCACATGCATGCAGGAACAGCTGCGGCGTGAGCGAGACGAGTGCAAGCGAGCTGCTTCCCAAAGATGGGCCACGGTGGTGTGTCTTGCGTCGTGCAGGCGCCGTCTTACCTGAGACGAACCTTGCGTGCAGGTGCAGGTGCAGGTGCAGGTGCAGGTACCGTAGTTCGCACGCGTGTCTGTCAGTGCAGACAACGGCCTCGCGTCACGACAGTCGCGCGTTGCAAACGCAAGCGTCGCGACAAAAGCTGCCCGCCATCCAAATTGGCGAACCCAAACACAAGACGCCGGCCTCACGGCCGGCGTCTTGTGTGCATGATGCAGCCTCAGCGGCGGATCAGCCCTTCCACTTGCCCAGTGCAGCCAGGCCGTTTTCCTTGGCGCGCTCGTAAATGATCTGCTGCGCCTTGGCGTAGTTGCCGGTCATGTCCTTGGACCACAGCTTCAGTGCAGCCTGCTGCATCGCGCGGCCATACGAGAAGCTCAGCGGCCACGGCAGGTTGCCCAGCTGGTGCATCTCGTTGAGGTGCGCGGTGGACTGCTCGTCGGTCTGGCCGCCGGACAGGAACACGATGCCCGGCAGGATCGCCGGCACGGTCGACTTCAGGCACATCACGGTGGACTCGGCCACTTCTTCGACGCTGGCCTGCTCTTCGCAGCTCTTGCCGGAGATGACCATCGAGGCTTTCAGGATGGTGCCTTCGAGCACAACGTTCTGCTCATACAGCGCACCAAACAGCGAGCGCAACGTGGCTTCGGTGACTTCGTAGCAGGTCTCGATGTCGTGGTCGCCATCCATGATCACTTCCGGCTCCACCATCGGCACCAGGCCTTGTTCCTGGCACAGCGCGGCATAGCGGGCCAGCGCATGCGCATTGGCCTCGATGCAGGTGCCGGACGGAATGTCTTCGCCGATGTTGATGACCGCACGCCACTTGGCGAAGCGCGCACCCAGGGTGTAGTACTCCTCCAGACGTGCACGCAGGCCGTCCAGACCTTCGGTCACCAACTCGCCCGGCATGCCGGCCAGCGGCTGCGCGCCCTTGTCGACCTTGATGCCCGGGATGATGCCGTGGTCGGCCATGTACTTGGCGAACGGCACGCCGTCCTTGGTCTTCTGATGGATGGTTTCGTCGAACAGGATGGCGCCGGAGATGTAATCGCTCAGCTTGGGCGTGGTCAGCAGCAGTTCGCGGTAGGCACGACGGTTTTCTTCGGTGTTCTCAATGCCCACGCCGGAAAAGCGCTTGGCGATCGTGCTGGTCGATTCGTCGATGGCGATGATGCCCTTACCCGGGGCGACCATGGCCTGGGCGGTTTCGGCAAGCTGTTCGATGCTCATGTAGTTCCTGTGGCAGCTGCGGGGGAGAACGAAAGTATAGCGACGAAAGTCGTAGACATTCCTTCACGGAATGCCTGCAACCGATTACACGTTGCAGCGTGCTGCGCGATCTGTGGCAGGGCTCGCATCGTGGCGTGCAGCGCGCATGGCCACATGCCGCATCCCACGTCGATGCGGCATGCGCGGCACGCAACTCCAAGGGCTTGGCAGGGCATTAAACGCGGCGTTTACCTGCTGATCGGTCCTGTGTCCGTGCAGCCTGCACCACAGTTGGGCCGCGAGATTGCATGCACATGTCCGTCAGCCACGCTGCGGAGACGTGCAGCGCAGGGTGCGGCATGGGCGAGCGAGGCATGCGCATCGGCCACACAGCACGACGGCGGCACATGGCCGCCGTCGTGTCACTGCAGGCTGCGTGGGGCGCGTCGCACATGTCTGCATGCACGACGCGCCCACCGCCAGCTGTTCTACAGCTCGCCCAGACCGCTGGCGCGGCCGTCTTCGCCCACTTCCAGCAGACGCAGCGTGTTGGTGGCGCCATGGGTTTCCATGTGCTCGCCGCTGGTGAACACCACGCGGTCGCCAGGCCCCATGCGCTCGTTTTCCACCAGCAGGCGGATCGCGGCGCGCGCGGCTTCGCGCGGGGTCAGGCCACGGCTGTCGAAACCGATCGGGAACACGCCACGCATCATCGCCATCTGGCGACGCGCGCCGTCATGACGGGTGAATGCATAGATCGGCATGTTGGAACGAAAGCGCGACAGGTAACGCGGCGTGCCGCCGGATTCGGTCAACGCCACCACGCCGCCCAGACCGATGTGCTCGGACAGGAACATGGTCGCCATTGCGATCGCCTGGTCGGCGCGCTGCAGGTTGCGTTGCGCCGCTTCGAAGTCGGTATCGAACTCGAACTGGTGCTCGGCGCCCAGGCAGATGCGCGCCATCGCTTCCACTGCACGCACCGGGTACGCACCGGCAGCGGTTTCGGCCGAGAGCATCACCGCATCGGTGCCGTCGATGACCGCGTTGGCCACGTCGAGTACTTCGGCGCGGGTCGGGATCGGGCTTTCCACCATCGACTGCAGCATCTGGGTGGCGGTGATCACCACCTTGTTCTGCGCCAGCGACTCGCGAATGATCTTCTTCTGCAGGCCCGGCAATTCGGCATCGCCGATTTCCACGCCCAGATCGCCACGCGCCACCATCACCACGTCGGAGGCTTCGACGATTTCGACCAGGTTCTCGATCGCTTCGGTGCGCTCGATCTTGGACACCAACTGCGCATCGCAGCCGTGCTGCTGGGCGATCTGGCGGGCGTCGTGCATGTCCTGCGCGTTACGGCAGAACGACACCGCGATGAAGTCCACGCCGATCTTGGCGACGATGCCGATCAGTTCCTTGTCGCGCTCGGTCAACGCGCCCAGCGACAGACCACCGCCCTGCTTGTTGAGGCCCTTGCGGTCGGACAACACGCCATCGTTGAGCACGGTGGTGACGATGCGCGCGCCCTGCACGTCGGTGACCTGCAGCTGCACCAGGCCATCGTCGAGCAGCAGCACGTCACCGGCGGTGACATCCTGCGGCAGGCCCAGGTAGCTCACGCCCACCTGATGCTGGTCGCCGGCCGGCGCATTGACATCGGCCACCAGGTCGAAACGATCGCCCATGGTCAGCTTGATCTTGCCTTCGGCAAAGCGCTCGATGCGGATCTTCGGGCCCGGCAGGTCGGCCAGGATGCCCACTTCGGCGCCCACGCGGACGGCGGCGGCACGCACTTCGGCAGCGCGCTTGGCCTGGCCGGACGGGTCGCCGTGGCTGAAGTTGAGGCGCACCACGTTGACGCCCGCCTTGAACAAGGCGTCCAGCACACCAGGCGGATCCGTGGCCGGTCCCAGCGTGGCGAGGATCTTGGTGCGGCGTTGACGTTCTTTCATGATGGCCTCCCTGTAAAAGCCGCGAAACTTAACACACGCGTCACGTACCGAGGATGGCATTGCGGCATAGCCTCCCTCCTTTTCCGGCATGTCTCACAGACAGTGCGGGACAGTACGTACGCTTTCGCAGCATGTTGCCGCGCACGGCAGCAGGCTGCGGGTCGCCACCGTACGCCGGTGGCAGTGAAGACGCGCCGCGCTAGGCGCGGATCAGCCCGCTCAACTCGGCTGGTGTGCGCGCAAGCGCACCGGCGCCGGCAGCGCGCAGTTCGGCTTCGTCGCCGAAGCCCCACAACACGCCGATGCTGTGGATGCCGTGGTGGTTGGCACCATCGATATCCATGCGACGGTCGCCGATCATCACGCAGCCGGTCTTGTCGATCTGCAGGCGACGCAGCGCTTCGGCGATCAGGTCCGGCTTGAAGCGGCGCGCACCATCTTCGCTGGCACCGATGACGTCTTCGAAACACACCCCGAACGGCAGGTGCTCGACGATGCGGCGCGCGTAGCGCTCGTTCTTGGAAGTCACCACGGCCAGCCGGTGGCCGGCACGGTGCAGGCCGGTGACCACATCGCCGATGCCGTCGAACACGCTGAGCTCGGTCCAGCCCACCGCGTCGTAACGGGCGCGATAGGCGGCCAGCGCGCGCTGTACCAGGTCCGGATCCTCGGGGAAGCGCTCGCTGAAACTGTCGCGCAGCGGCGGGCCGATCCAGGCGCGCAACGTCTGCGGGGAAGGCCGCGGCTGACCGACCTCGTCGAAGGCATGCACGATGCTGCCGACGATGCCGGGTTCCGAGTCGACCAGCGTGCCGTCCAGATCGAAGAACAGTGTGGCTGCACTCACTGCCCGCGGGCCTCGAGCGCGGCAACCGCCGGCAGGGTCTTGCCTTCCAGAAACTCCAGGAACGCGCCGCCGCCGGTGGAGATGTAGGTGACGTCCTTGGCGATGGCGTATTTGTCCACGGCCGCCAGCGTGTCGCCACCACCGGCGATCGAGAACGCCTTGGACGCGGCGATGGCACGCGCCAGGGTCTCGGTGCCATGGCTGAAGGGCTCGAACTCGAACACGCCGACCGGGCCGTTCCAGACCACGGTGCCGGCGTTGGCAATCAGCTCGGCGTAATGCGCGGCGGTCTGCGGGCCGATGTCCAGGATCAGATCGTCGGCGTCCACCTGGTCGAGCGACTTCACGCTCGCCTCGGCATCGGGCAGGAACTGCTTGGCCACCACTACGTCGGTGGGCAGCGGAATCTCCGCGCCGCGCGCCTTGGCATCGGCGACGATCTGGTTGGCGGTCGGGATCAGGTCCGGCTCGCTGAGCGACTTGCCCACGTCGTGGCCGGCCGCGGCGATGAAGGTATTGGCGATGCCGCCGCCGACGATCAACTGGTCGACCTTGTTGACCAGGTTGGCCAGCAGTTCCAGCTTGGTCGAAACCTTGCTGCCGGCCACGATCGCCAGCAGCGGCTTGGCCGGGTTGTCCAGCGCCTTGGCCAGCGCGTCGAGCTCGGCCATCAGCAGCGGGCCACCGGCAGCCACCGGCGCGAACCGGATCACGCCATGCGTGGAGGCCTGCGCCCGGTGCGCGGTGCCGAAGGCATCCATGACAAACACATCGCACAGCGCGGCGTACTTGCGTGCGAGCGCTTCGTCATCCTTGCCCTCGCCCACGTTCATGCGGCAATTTTCCAGCAGCACCACCTGGCCCGGCGCCACGTCCACGCCATCGACCCAATCACGCACCAGCGGCACGTCCACGCCCAGCAGGGTGGTCAGACGCGCGGCCACCGGCGCCAGCGAATCTTCCTCGCTCCAGGTGCCTTCCTTCGGGCGGCCCAGGTGCGAGGTCACCATCACCGCAGCGCCCTTTTCCAGCGCCAGCTTGATGGTGGGCACCGAGGCGGTGATGCGCTGTTCGGAGGTGATCTGGCCGTTGTCGATCGGCACGTTGAGATCCTGGCGGATCAGCACGCGCTTGCCGGAAAGATCGAGGTCGGTCATGCGGACAATGGACATGGGCTCAGCTCGCTAAGTCGTTGGGGGAATGGGAAATGGGGAATCGAAACAGCTGCAGGCATGCAGCGCGCTGACGACCACGCGCTGTGCTGGCAAGGGAACGGATGGCGCGTTGCAGGCTGCCGGCGCGCCACCGCGCAGACGCGCGGTGCGTTTCACAGGCGCCGTCGCCGCAGAGGCGGGTGGCGCGAACTGTGGTCGGTCGAACACGACGGGCAATGCGGCTGCCTTGGCGACGGGGGACGCCCATTGTCGGACCTTCGCGCCGCAGCGGCAAACCCGCAACGGCGCATCGCCATCAGGCATCGCGGTTGGCGCTGGCACTGCGTAACAGACTCACCGCAAAACCACCGACCACCACGCCCCCCCCCACCAACAGCGCCCACAGCAGCCAGCGCTTCCAGTCACGCGGCACCGCGGCCGGTTGCAGCGCTGCCTCGCCTGCCAGCGGCTGCGCCGCGCCGGCGATGCGCGCGGTGGCCGGCTGCCATTGCGCGCCGCGTTCCTGGCGCAAGGCGGCAAGCATCGAGGTCAAGGGCGCGTCGGTGCGCTGCGCACGCGCACTGCCGGCTACCAGCGCGTACGGCGCTTGGCCTTGGGTAAGAAACACTAGCCGCTCCGGCTGATAGCCCACCCGCAGCGTCGGCACACCGGTCCGGCGGCCTTGCGCGGCCAGCAATCGCCACTGGCGGTCGCGGACGCTGCCGCCGGACACTGGCTGCGGTGGCGAGGCGGCCGCGGCGCTCCCCAGCCGATAGCCCAGCCACGGCCCGGCACGCTGCAGCCAGGGCGCCTGGTCGCCATCGCGGCTTTCGACGACCCATTCCACGGCCTCGGCACGGGCGCCCTGCACATCCACCTGTGCAATCGGGAATCGCCCCGGCAAGGTGTAGACCACCCGCGTTTCCTGCGCGGTGCCCTGCAGGTCGAGTTGCTGCCACTGCGCAGGCGCGGCAGCGCCTTCCAATTCCAGTTCCACCTGCGTCAACGCAGGCAGCGCGCCGGAGACCTGCACCAGGCGCAAATAGCGCGCGCCCTGTTCCAGCGCGATGCGCCGCTGCTGCAAACGCTGGCCGTTGTTGTCCAGCGCCATCACCGTGGCGTCGGCTGCGAGCACGCGCCAGTCACGCAGATCGTCGCTGCCTTCCACGCGCAGCTGCGCCTGCACCGGCGTGGTGCCGTCCCAGTCGAGCCACAATGCGCGTGGCGCCTCACGCACGCCGCTGGCATCCACCAGCCAGCCCGGGCCGGCACCGTCGCGCGTGGAAGCGCCTGTGGCCACCCGGCCTTCGAGCCGGCGGACCGCGCCGGACGCATCGCGCTCGGCAATCAGTTGCAGGTCGCCCCTGGTCGCTTCGGCGCCGGCCGGCAACGCAAACACTGGCACGCGCTGCCGCCGTGGCGCCGCCTGCGCCGCTACTTCCGCGGGGAGCAGCGCTGAGGGCATCTCGTCGCCGCGTGCATCGAGCACGGCCACGTCGCGCAGTTGCGCATCGCGCGCCGCCCGGTACACCGACCCATCCAGCGTCAGCTGATACATACCGGCATCGGACTGCGCGACCTGCAGCGGCCATTGCTGGACGAAATCACTCCGCAGATCGCCGGCCTGCACTGCCCCGGCGATGCCTGCCACTGCCAACGGCAGCCAACCTCGAATCCGCATCACACACTCTCCTCGGCAAGTGGCGCCTGACGCGGCGGCGCCGGTGCCAGATAGCCAACCACGGTGCACAACAAGCCATAGGCCATGAACGAACCGATGCCCAGCAGGTTGCCCAGATGCTGGCGGTCCACCAGCACCAGTTTGGCCAGCACCAGTCCCATCAGTAGCGCACCACCCAGCCACAGGCCGCGTTGCCCGCGACGCGAGCCGATCACCCAACCCAGCACGCCCAGCACGCTCCACACGATGGTCAGGCTGGTCTGCGACAGCGTCGCGCCCAGCAGTTGCGTGTCCCAGGGCACCGCGCCCCAGTGATGCACGCTGTGCAAGGTGCTGCCGGTGAGCAAGGCCCAGCCCAGCACGCCCAGCGCAGTGACACGCCAACGCTGCAGCAGCACCGGGGATTGTGCCGACCAGGCCCAGCGTGCGAGCAAGGCCAGCACCGCCAGCTGGGCCAGTTCGGCCGGATTGAGCAGCGGCAGCCACGGCAGCGGCGATGCGCTCACCGGATCCAGCAGCACCAGCACCCAGCCAATGCCCAGCACGCCGAACACGCAACTCAGCAGTGCAGTGCGGGCAGGGGCGAAGCTCGCCCCCTGCGGCCAGGCAATCCAGGACCAACGCAGCAGCCCAAGCGCCGCCACGATCAGCCACGGCGCAGCGAGCAATGCGCAGCGCCAGCCGTTGGCCAGCAGGAAGGCGTCGGCCAGCCAGGCGGCGCCCAACGACACCACCAAGGGCCACAGCAACCACCAGATGAACTGCGCAGCGATCGCGCCGGCACCGTGCTGCATGCGCAGGCACCACAACGCCCGCGCGCCGGCCACGGCGAACGCCAACCACGCCAGCGCGCCCCAGTGCGCGAACGGTTGGGTATGCGCATGGCTCTGCCACAGTGCCAGCGGCGCAGCCAGCGCCAGCCCGGCCATGACCGTCCAGACCAGCGCAGGTTCGGGCCGACGGCGATGCACCTCGGCCGCCAGCCAGACGGTCAGCGCGACGAAGCCCAGCAGCAGGTCCGGCTCGCTACGCAGGTCGCCGGCAAAGCGCAGGATCTCGTGCACACCGCACAGCGTCCACCAGCCCAGGCCCCACAGATACGCCACCAGCGCGCGGCGCGGGTGCCCCGCATCGCGCAGGAACCAAGCACTGGCCCAGCCAGCCAGCGCCAGCAGCAAGGTGCTCATGCAGGTGGCATTGGCAACCGCTACGCTGTCGTAGCGCCACGCATCCACGCCGAAGGCCACACCGATCGCAGCCAGCACCTGCAAGCCCACACCGCTGACCTGCGAGAACCGCCGCTGCTGCCGCAAACCCAGCCACAGCAAGCCGACGCCTTCCAGTGCGAACACGCTGGCGGTGGCACGCGCCGACAACGCCAACGGCACCGCCAGCGTGGCAAAGCCCACGGCCAGCATTGCGTGCGCCTCGCCCAGCAGACGCGTCGCCGGGCGGCGCAGCAACCATGCGGCCAGCGCCGCATACAAGGCGGCCACCGCCAGCGCGCACAACGCCAGTGGCAGGCGGTCGCCCTCCAGCAGGCGCGCCTGCAACGCGAACGCGACCAGCGGCGTGCCGAACAACAGGCTGCCATCGATCAACTTGCCGGCACTGCCATCGCCACGCCGCGCGTGCAGCACCGGGATGGCCACATACATGGCGAAGAACAACAACAGGAACGGCTCGGTCGTGGCGAACTTCGCCGGAGCGTACTGCAGCGCACCCCACAACGTGCCGATGCCGAAGGTAAACGCGAATCCGAGCAGATTCAGCACCCGCCACGGGCGCACCCAGGCAACTGCCACGATGCCGGCATTGAGCACCGCGTAGTAACTAAACAACGCGACATGATTGCCGCTGCCACTGGACAACCAGATCGGCGCCAGAAAGCCCGCCAGCACGCCCAGAACGGCCAACGTGCGCGAATCCTGCAGCACGGCCAGCACGCACATGCCGGCAATCAACACCACGCTGATGCCCATCGCCAGCCCGGCGCCGAGCAACCCGTACAACTTGAACGCAGCGAACACGGTCAACAGCAGGCCACCGATGGCACCGCCCTGCAACGCCAGCGCAAAGCCGGGCCGCACCGTGCGCTGCCGCCAACCGAAGACCAGGCCGGCCAAGGCCACCACACTGATGCCAGCCAGGCGCAGCTCGACCGGCATGCGCATCCAGCCCTGATCGCTGGCGTATTTCAGCAGCGACGCGACGCCGGCCAGCAGCACCAGCATGCCCACCTTGACCGGCACATTGCCTTCGGTGAACCAGCGCTTCAGCGCACTGGCGGCGCGCTCGATCGCATTTGGCGCCGGTGGTGGAGTCGGTGCGGATGGCGGCTGTGTTGGCTGCGCCGATGCAGCGACCGGCGACGGCGTACGCGCGACAGCCTCGGAGACACTGGCACTGCTGCGCGCGGCAAGCGACGGATCCATGCTGTGCGACGGTGGCGGGACCGGTGCGGTGGCGCGCGGTACCGGGGCCACTGCCTCTGTCGGCATGCTGACCTGTGAGGGCACCGGCTGCTGATCGTCAACCGGTGCGTTAGGCGCTGCTTGCGCGGGCGCGCCTGCACGTGCCGCAGCTGCCGGCGCCGCAACGCCCTGCCACTGCGCGACCCGCTGCTCCAGCTCCCAGACCCGCCGCTGCAGTCTGCCCACCCACACCAGCGCTATCACCAGCCCAACCGGCAGGGCCAGGACCGCAAGGCCCACCATTACGATGATCGATTCCACCTGTCCCCCACCCCGGCATCCGGCCGGCTGCGCGAACCATACAGGCTGCGGCCACGCATTGGCAGCACCGCACGCGGTGTAGAGTCATCAGGGCCTTAGTGCGCGCCTCACCGTAAAACGCCAACCACACGCATAAAAAAACGCCCGGATGACCGGGCGTTTTTTTATGATTATTCGCGGTAACCGCTGTCGTTCTTGTTATGGATGATCCAGATCAGGTTGCCGCCGGTATCCATCGACTTGCCGGCAAACACCAGACGGCCCTGGCCCTTGTAGGCCATCTCGTACCGGTAGCGGTCACCGCCGAAGAAGAACGGAATGAACGCCTTGCCAGTCACGTACGAACCCTGGTCATTCGGCTGACCGATCAGATCGGTGACCTGCTTCATCGGCATGCCGATCTGCAACTGCGTGAACTTGCTGCCCGGCGCAGGCTTACCGGTGATTTCGCCCTCGTAATCGTTGACGCCCTTGACGGTCTCACCGTAGCCCGCCTCGACATCGGAAGACTTGATCACTTCGCCATCGGCATTCATCCAGGCCGGCGTACCGGTCTGCTTCTTGGCTGCCCAGCTGGTGGACGGTACCGCACACGCAATGACAACGCCGAACGCCAGCGCGCCCGCAAGAAACTTATTCATGTCTGTATCTCTCTATCCATGGAGTTCCCCGATCCTTCAACACGACACGGGAACGGCCGCCGTGCCCGCAAATTAGCGCACGTGATGCCGATAAAGTCCACTTCGGGCAGCCACATATGTGCGCTGTACCAAGCGCTGCCGGCAGAGAAAGACGCAGAAAACAAAAGCCCCAGCAAGCTGGGGCCTTTGCGACAACATCAGACGGCAGTGCTTACTTCGCCACAACCCGCACCATTTCCAGGCACTTGTTGGAGTAGCCCCACTCGTTGTCGTACCAGGACACCAGCTTGACGAAGGTGGAATCCAGCGCGATGCCGGCGTCGGCATCGAACACCGAGGTGCAGGTCTCGCCGCGGAAGTCGGTCGCCACGACCTTGTCTTCGGTGTAGCCCAGGATGCCCTTCAGCGCGCCTTCGCTCTGCGCCTTCACCTCGGCGCAAATTTCGGCGTAGGTGGCCGGCTTTTCCAGTTCAACCGTCAGGTCGACCACCGACACGTCAGAGGTCGGCACGCGGAAGCTCATGCCGGTGAGCTTCTTGTTGAGCTCCGGGATCACCACGCCCACCGCCTTGGCCGCACCGGTGGAGGACGGAATGATGTTCTCCAGGATGCCGCGGCCGCCGCGCCAATCCTTGTTGGATGGGCCGTCCACGGTCTTCTGGGTCGCGGTCGCGGCATGCACGGTGGTCATCAGGCCACGCTTGATGCCCCACTTGTCGTTGATGACCTTGGCCAACGGCGCCAGGCAGTTGGTGGTGCACGAGGCGTTGGAGACGATCGCTTCGCCCTTGTAGGTCTTGTCGTTGACACCGTAGACGAACATCGGCGTGTCGTCCTTGGACGGGGCCGACAGGATCACCTTCTTGGCGCCCGCGTCGATGTGCTTCTGCGCGGTTTCCTTGGTCAGGAACAGGCCGGTGGACTCGATCACCACCTCGGCGCCGACCGCATCCCACTTGAGGTTGGCAGGGTCGCGTTCCTGGGTAAGGCGGATCTTCTTGCCGTTGACGATCAGCGTGTTGCCGTCGACCGACACCTCGGCCTTGAAGCGGCCGTGCACCGAGTCGTACTGCAGCATGTACGCCAGGTAGTCGGGCTCGAGCAGGTCATTGATGGCCACGATCTCGATGTCATTGGCGAAGTTCTGCACCGCAGAGCGCAGCACGTTGCGTCCGATGCGACCGAATCCGTTGATGCCAACCTTGATTGCCATGTTCACTAGCTCCTGCGGCCGCGACAACGCGGCGGATGGAAAGGGGCGTTCATTCTAGCAGCGTCCCACACCGGCGACGGTGCCCGGACAGGCGCTGCGACACACCGTTCGACCCGCGGCACATCACGCAGAACACACGCTCCGCTGGCACCGGTGCGCAGGCCGCAAGGCTTGGTCCGGCAGGCACGCGCCCAGTGCGCACCAGTGCCTACCGCAGGACGACGGCACGCACCGCTGCAGTGCACCGTCAACGGACTTGGCAGGAGTGCGGGCAGCCGAGGCAGATCGGAGCGGCAACTCCAAGGTCCTTTAGTTGAGGCCGCATACCCGAAGCGTCGCCACGCCCAAGCCCACCCTGCGACCGACACCCCAGAAACCGTTTGATTCTCCCCACAACCAAGACGGACGGCTCACTCAAAAATACGCCGCCCGGCATATTCACGACTATGCCGAACAGCAGAATTTACACCCTCCGCGGATTTCGATATTGGGCTCGCCCACTGAGGCAACCCCCATCACTCAACGGAGATACCCCATGCGTCGCACCCTGTTCTCTCTGGTTCTGGCTCTGGCTGCCACCCCGGCGCTGGCTGGCGGCGTGATGCACTACACCGACAAGGCTGCGCTGCCCGCCGATGGCGAAGCGCGCGAAGTGGCTGCGCTGTTCGACACCTGGAACGCGGCCCTGGCCACCGGCAACCCGCACAAGGTAGCCGACCTGTACGCCCCGGACGGCGTGCTGCTGCCGACGGTCTCCAACGAAGTGCGCGCCTCGCGCGAGCAGATCGAAAACTACTTCGAGATGTTCCTGACCAAAAAGCCGAAGGGCGTCATCAACTACCGCACCGTGCGCCTGCTCGATGACGACAGCGCGGTGGACGCGGGGGTGTACACCTTCACGCTCACCGACAAGAACGGCAAGAAGAGCGATGTGCAGGCCCGCTACACCTTCGTGTACGAAAAGCGCGACGGCAAGTGGCTGATCATCAACCACCACAGCTCGGCCATGCCGGAAGTGGATACCGCCACCGCGTCGGTCAGCAAGACCAAGTAAGCCGGCCAGATCGACGCGGCCCGTCGCGTCATTGCCGCAGCGTTCGGCCCCCTCCCCGCTGAACGCTGCGCCCGGCGCAGGCAACGCGCATGCCCTGCATTCCTGCACCAGATATCCGCACCGTCGCTGCATGCGCAGCACCTGATTGATCAGGATCAAGGCAGCAACGGCGCGCACGTTCAAGACTTCGCTCACTCCTACAACGACACGAGACCCTCATGCGCAAGCGTTCCACTGTTCTGTTCGCAGCCCTGGCTGCCGCCTCGGTCAGCGCACCCGCACTGGCCCAATCCAAGGGTGACTGGTTGCTGGGCGTCGGCGCCCATCAGGTGGCGCCCAAGTCCGATAACGGCAGCCTGGCCGGCGGCACGCTCGACGTGGATGTCGGCACCGATATCCGCCCGACCATCACCGCCGAATACTTCATCGCCGACAACTGGGGCATCGAGGTGCTGGCGGCACTGCCATTCGAGCACGACATCAACATCCGTGGCCTGGGCCGCGTGGGTAGCACCAAGCACCTGCCGCCGGTGGTGAGCTTGCAGTACCACTTCAACAGCCAGGGCAAGGTGTCGCCATTTGTCGGCGCGGGCATCAACTACACGCGCTTTTTCAGCACCGAAACCAGCGGCGCACTGGCCGGCAATGACCTGGACCTGGACGCCTCCTGGGGCCTGGCGGCACATGCGGGCCTGGACGTGAAGATCAGCGACCGCGGCGCGTTGCGCGTGGACCTGCGCTGGATCGACATCGACAGCGACGCCAGCCTCAATGGCAACCGTATCGGCACGGTCAACATCGACCCGCTGGTCTACGGCGTGGCGTACGTGCACCGGTTCTGAGGACGGCGACGCGCGTGGCGCTTCTCTGGCACACTTGACGCCCAGGGACGTGAATCCACCGCCGGAGTTGCGGACAGGTAGGTGCACGTCGACCGCCTGTCCGACTTACCGGGGATTCCATGAGCACGCTTATCCGCACCGCCCTCGCCATCGCTTTGGCCGCTTCGGCCACTCCTGCTTTTGCCCAGTCGGCCGGCCATTGGACGACCGGCTATGGCGCGGGATACGTCTCGCCCAAGTCCGAAAGCGGCGACTTCGCTGGCGTCCGCGGCGAAATCAAGGGTGCGCCCGCGCTGTCGTTCACCTACGAATATTTTCTGCGCAACAACCTCGGCATCGAGGTGCACGCCGCCGTCTCGGGCAAGCACGACCTGGAGCTTGCGGGTCTCGGCAAGGTGGGCAGCTACTGGTCGGTGCCGCCGAGCGTGCTGTTGCAGTACCACATCAACGGCTATGGCACGGTGTCGCCCTTCGTGGGCGTGGGCATCAACTACACCACCTTCCTGGGTGAAGACACCGACGAAGCGCTGGGCAATGGCGATATCCGCTTCGACGATTCGGTGGGCGCCACCGCGCACGTGGGTGTGGACTTCATCTTCAACGAGCGCAGCGGCCTGCGTGTGGATGCACGCTGGACCGATTCGTCCAGCAACGTCGATTTCAACGGCACCCGCCTGGGCAAAGCGCGGATCGATCCGCTGACCTATGGCGTGTCGTACCTGGTCTATTTCTAAGAACAGCATCAAAACGACTGCGCAACCGCCAGGCGGGCGCGGCCTGTGCTTGGGATCGGCATGTACCCCCGTGCACTCCGGTCCCTCCGCGCCGGCCGCACCCACCTGACGACTGCGCGCTACGTTTTGTAGCCGCTTTAAGCCGCGCGTCGCGCAGGCCGGGTGCCTGCGCGAATGGGCAAACGCTGCAATCCGCCTTACAAATGCGGCGCGTACAATTCCGGGATGAAGACCTTCTCCCCGTTGTTGTTGACGCTCTCCGTGTGTGCAGCCGCGCTGCAGCCCACCACCGCACTGGCCTGGGGCCCGCAGGGCCACCGGCTGGTGGCGCGTATTGCCGAAACCGAATTGACGCCGCAGGCGCGCGCGCAGGTCAGTCAGTTGCTGGCAGGCGAAGCCGACCCCAGCCTGGCCGGTGTGGCGACCTGGGCAGACGAGCTGCGCGCCAATGATCCGGACCTGGGCAAGCGCTCGGGCCCCTGGCATTACGTCAATCTCGGCGAACACGACTGCGGCTATGTACCGCCGCGCGATTGCCCGGATGGCAACTGCGTGATCGCTGCGCTGGAGCAGCAGACCGCCGTGCTGGCCGATCGCAACCAACCGTTGGCCGCACGCCGGCAGGCGCTGAAGTTCGTGGTGCATTTTGTCGGCGACATCCATCAGCCAATGCACGCCGGCTATGCGCACGACAAGGGCGGCAACGATTTCCAGCTACAGGTTGCCGGCAAGGGCAGCAACCTGCACGCACTGTGGGACAGCGGCATGCTCAATGACCGCCACCTCGGCGACGATGCCTATCTGAAAGTGCTGCTGGCCTTGCCGGCAACCACGCCCACCTCGCCGGCACTACCGCCACCAGGCGCGGCCTGGGCGCAGGCGTCGTGCCGCATCGCGATTACGCCCGGCGTGTATCCCGACGCGCACGTGCTGCCACCGACCTATATCACCACCTATCGCCCGATTGCCGAAACCCAGCTGCGTGCAGCGGGCGACCGGCTGGCCGCGCTGCTCAATGCGGCGTTGCGCAGCCCCTGAGACGGAGATACCGATGCAGCCGCAGGTCCTTGCGTTCTTCCATGCCGACAGCAACACCTTTACCTACGTGGTTGCCGATACGCGCACCGGGGTGGCCGCGGTGATCGACCCGGCGCTGGACTACGCTGCCGACACCGGCGCGATCACCACACAGGCGGCGCAAGCCATTGTCGATGCCGTACAGCAGCATGGCTGGCAGGTGCAGTGGTTGTTGGAAACGCACGCACACGCCGATCACCTCAGCGCCGCGCAATGGTTGAAGCAGCATTGGCCGGACGCGCGGGTCGGGATCGGCGAAGGCATTACGCAGGTCCAGCAGACGCTGGCGCCGCACTACGCGTTGCCGCCCGGGTTTCGTGCCGATGGCGCGCAGTTCGACCATCTGTTTGCCGATGACGAGCGCTTTGCGTTGGGCGCGATTGCCTGCCGCGTGATTGCAGTGCCCGGGCACACCAGCGACAGCATCGCCTACCTGATGGGCGATGCACTGTTCCCGGGCGACTCGCTGTTCATGCCGGACGCGGGCACCGCGCGGTGCGACTTCCCCGGCGGTGACGCGCGCCAGCTCTATGCATCGATCCAGCGCTTGTACGCCTTGCCGGATGCCACGCGCTTGTTCGTGTGCCATGACTACGGCCCGGGCGGGCGGGCGATTGCACACGCGACCACCATCGGCGAGCAGCGCCGCAGCAATATCCATGTGCGCGATGGTGTGGACGTGGACGCATATGCGGCGCAACGGCAAACCCGCGATGCCAGCCTGCCCGAACCCAAGTTGATGGGCCCGGCGCTGCAGGCCAATCTGCAGGCCGGCTGGCGCGGCTGAGTGCAGTGCGTGCGGCCTGCGCGCGATGCTTCTTTCGGGCCGATGGTTTTCTTCCGTTCCTAAGAACCTGTTCACGATCTTCTGAGTAATAGTGCCAAGAAGGCCAAATGGATG
>NZ_JARVTE010000002.1:0-114598 GCF_030208815.1 Xanthomonas sp. fls2-241-TYG-148 | reverse complement strand
ATCCATTTGGCCTTCTTGGCACTATTACTCAGAAGATCGTGAACAGGTTCTCAGAACCTACTTGGTTATTGTTTGCCTCAATACGGGACGGCATATACGACCCAGCCGGCTGCCCCTGTGGTCCTGGGCTTGCTGCGGCACCAAACGCCGAGTAGGCCATGAACGTGCCCATATTGGCAGGCAATCTTGGGGGTCATTGGAGATGCTTCCCCTGCCTGCGCGAATTACACAATGAGATACGCGTTTTAGACGCGAATTGTGCGATACGCGCTACTCCTGACATCGCGCCAGCGCGCCAGCCTGAATTGACAAGATCAGGAGAGGCTCAAAAGCCACCCGTCGATCAACGTGCTACAGGCGAACCCGTCATGCCTTGGAAAGCGGCAAGGCCACGGATGCATCAGTTGCCAATTACTGTGCATTACGCCGGTTGGACTCTTCGGGCCGCCGCGCCGGAGATAAAGCGGGCGTATGCAACTATCTGAGCTGACGACGTATTGAAGCAGTGAGGGTTGGCGATAGTATGGTTGGTGCGGTTCAATAATATTTAAATATTGGTTCTGAGCAGGCGCTATAAATCACTTTGCACTGGTTTTCCGGGTTCCTGCGTTCACAGGCTGTCTGTGCGGATTCAGATGCTTTCTCAATTGTTTGATCTGCAAAGAATTGTACATTTCCCGTCAAGTTAGGTTTGCCTTTAATCTGTGGTTCCCCAATAGCAATGCATTGATTTCGATAAGATAAGCCAATTTTACAATCTTTTTCGCCGTGCTTTGCACAGCGAGCGAGTGCATCACTCTCCGCTTCCATTTTTGATAGCTTTCCGGTCGTCACCCCGAAATTCCGCTCCAAGTCCAGTGATCCCATTGCAACAGCACCCCATGTTTTAATCCACTTGCCAAGAGGGCGAGGTTCCGCCGGCTGCTGAGTATTTCCTTGTGGGATGGGCGCGCATGCTGCTACTCCCTGGCCTCCGATGGGATACTGACCAGGTGGGCAGCCTTGCTCTGCTCCGGCAGTCACCGGGAAAACTAAAAATAGAACGCATACATAGAAAAGAATTCTCATCGGGAGTAAGCCTATAGGTCTTAACCGAAGCTACCATCTTTAGGACCAGCTAAGCCACGTGATCCAGATGGCTGTGAGGTTATGCCTTGATCTGGATTTCGCGTTAGATTGCTGTTGCCAACGTTTCCGCCGCTGATTTCGCTAGAAGGTCTGTTGTTATCTCTTCCAATCTGTTGCGGCATATACGACCCAGCAGGCTGTCCCTGTGGACCTGGGGATGCTGCACTATTAAACGCCGTGTACGACAGGAACGTGCCCATATTGCCCTGCCATAGCGCGGCGGCGATGGTGGGTACGGTGACGATGAGCATGGTCATGATCAGGCCGATGCCACCCTGCTGCAGGGCCTGGCTGGATAAGCCTTCGGCGCTGGCCAGGGGGATGAACTTGACCGCCCAGTAGGCGGCGGCCACCTTGGCAGTGAACTTGAGCACCATGGCAGTCACCACCGACAGCATGGACATGGAGAACAAGGTACCGATGACGTAGAACAGCCACTTCTTGAACAGGTCCTTGGTCTGGTCGAAGACCAGCGCCAGGATGAAGATCGGCCCGATACCGATCAAGAAGGCCATGGTGAACTTGAACAGCAACAGCATCGCGCCTGCGGCCATCGGTGGGCTGGCGGTACCGAAGCCTGCCATGAGCATGGCGCGCCCTTTTTTCTCCAGCACTTCCGGCTGGGCCGGATCTACGCGCACCGCATCCAGTGTGGCCATTGCGACCTGTGTGTAGGCCAGGTTCTCGTCGATGGCATCGGCGGCGGTGCCCTCATCGCCGGTGAACAGGCGATGGATTTCCTTGTCCAGGTTCTCGGTCATGGTCTGGTGCAGCATGGCGCCGTTGACCCCGAGGGCCGAGGCGATGCTGATGATGATGGCGACCTTGGCGGCCTTGATCATGGTGGCCATGGCGCTCTCACGCGACTGCCCGGTGGCGATGCGGTAACCCAAGATCAGCACCCACAGCGTGGTGACGGTCAATGCGATGGTGCTGACCCAACGCATGGCCCGCCCCATCAACTCCATGCCGAACCCCTGGATTTCCCGGTTGAAGTAATCGTTGACCAGCTTGAAGAAAACGAAGTCGCCGAGGTTGGCGTCCGCAAGCGGCTGCAGCCAGCTTGTCGCACGCGGCGCACACCGGCCTGCAGCAGTGACAGTCTGTACCGGGGCAGTCATCGGTGCGATGCGCTCGATCATGGCCTTACATTACGCGTGCAGGCGATTGCTGGGTCATGTCGGCCTGCGACCGCTGCGTATCCAGTGCCTGCGACTGACGGATGCTCTCCTGCAGGGGAGGCACGCTCTCTGATAGATCCACCTTGACCCGGAAGCCGGGTGTCTGCCCGACGATCCAGACATTGTCTTGATGCGACGTCACGCTTTGCAGCTGATCGACGCGCAGGATGCCTGCACGCTTGGCCTCGACTGTGGCGTACATCGCCTCTGCCGGCGAAGTGCCTGCGGGGAGCTTGCTGTGGATGGCCTGGTAAAGAGGATCGCTAGGTACCGATGCGGGCGTGGGCTCAACGCAGCGCTCTGGCGACCCGCCTAACGGCATCTTCCAACCTGGCGGGACATACGTCGGTTCGTGCCCGGTTTGCATCCGCTCTTGCACCTCCTGCCAGCGCGCCGCTGCCATCTCCGCATGTCCGGCGCCCGGTGCCAGCGTGCCGCGCATGTAATCAATGCCATCGGCCAGGGTCATCGCTTGCATGCTACGTGCACCGAGAGTGGCGCCAAGTCGCATAGACCCAACATCGTCGCGATACTTGTCGATCATCGGTGCATATTGCTGGGCCAACTGCAGCGCTTTGGGGTCTTCCAGCACCGAGCGGTCTGGTACGTCGTTGGCATCCACCGGCAGGAAGTTGTGCATGCGGTGCGAGTCGCCCAACTCCTTTGCAACGATAGGATTGCGTACGTCCAGAACACCGCGTGTGTTGTCGTAACCGGCCTTTTCCAGCGTAGCAATCTCCTGCTGGGTGGCGTAGAGCTTGACCTGGCCGTAATGCTTGCTGGCAGCACTGACCGCATCGCCAGCCATCACATGATTGATCACATCGGTACCGCCCTCGGGAATACGCCGGTCCAGGCTGACCGCGCCATAGGCGTTGAAGGTCTCGCCCTTGAGGCCGAAGTGGTGGGCAGTCACCTGGGCCAGATTGCCGCCGAGGGAATGGCCGGTGACGGACACGTCGAGCGTTTCGCCGTCCTTGCCGAGTTTTTGTGCATAGACCAACGCATGCTGGGTCAACTCAATGGCTTCGGCGGCCTGGCGATTGTGACGTGCTGCGACCATGCCGCCATCGGTGTAGACACCATCCTGCTTGAGCTCACGCTCAGTCTCGGTGCCGCGATGGGCGACGATGATCTCGTTGGTGTCGATCCGCTGATAGATAATGCCTTGATAGCCTGAAGGACTGTCTACATACTCAAGTCGTTTATAGGTAATGCCACCGATATCGACAGGGCGACTGCTCGCTCCAGTTTCAGGCGGTTCATCGTAGGCATCTTTCGCAAGGGCTGCATATTGTTGGCTCGTCAGGCTCATGGCATTATCTCTTCCGTGATTAGCGTAACTTTAAATATGTTTCCTCGGGCATCATTGTTGAACTGGTCCAGTCTGACTTTTCCGCTGTCTGGGAAGTTGTCAATATCTTCTTTTGGATAACGGCCTTTCCAGAAATAAGTGACTTTAGGAGCTCTGCTATGAATCTCATTTTTGAATAGAGCTGGCTCAAACCTCGTGTCTTCATGCTTTCCGGTCGCCTTGAGCGAAATGCCGACACCATCCAGCTCGAAATTACAGGTGCCTTTCCCGTAATAATCTGCATCGACCATTCCGTCGGCATAAATCTTCGCCACGTATGTTGTGTCGTTGAGTTTTTCGAAAGTGATGGGAATTCCATCTTCTTTCTGCTTTGTCGACATGCCTAATGAGGGGTCGATTGGCGTACAGCTGTTACGGTTGGTCATTTCATAGAATGCAGTGCCCGAGATCCACTCAAACGGCCCGGGCGCATCCTCGATGGTCATCGTGATCCGGTATGCCTGCGTCGGATGCGGGTTCTTGCGGTAGACCGGATCGCCGTCGGTGGTGGTCGCGCCGGTATCGTGTCTTTCAGAAGCGGCATTCATGGGATTGCACCCTGCCAAGAGAATTAGGAAAAGGCAGCCAACAATCTTGATGTTCAGATGAGCGTTCATGCGGCCATTGTGCGCTGTGCAGACCGCTCTGCGGCGGTGATCGGATCACGCAGTCGGCGAGCGTTGCGGTTGATATTTGCGCTATGCGACACCAAGGCGATCAGCAGGAAGCCAAAGACCAATCCGAGCTTGGGCAGTTGCATCACCAGGCGCATTAAAAAGGGGATGCAGGCCGCACCCACTGCCAATAGCAGCATCAAGGCGGTCATGCCGGCTGTGTTGAAGATCGTCTGGAGCAATTGTCGTAATTCTGGCGTCTGTTTGCCCTGGCTGCGCAGCTTTCCCCAGACGGAAGTTGCATGTGTAATCCGGGCTGTCAGCAGAATTAAAATGGCAAAATGCAGCGCCGCACCGACAAAGGCAGCAGAGTGTGCAAGCAACGCGGTGAATGCTGTGCGATAAGCCAGGACGAGCAGGGTGGCGGTAAGCGCAAGCGTCAAGACAACGACGATCAGGAGATTCCGAAGGCTTTCGGTGGAGCGGTGCCAGCATGCATCATGAGGGGAAAGCACTCTATCCAATGAATCGCTCCTAATGAAGTGCGAGTCACTTACTGCGCAGCACATGAGGTGCTCTGGGGCGTACCATGCCGGTAAACGACCGGGCGAATGCGAGCTAACATCTGCGCCGAGACCGCGCTGGAACAGTACTGATGGTAAAAGTGAGGGTGCCGGTGGTCGGGTCGATCGTGGCCAACAATCAGTCGGAACGCCAAGCGTGCATAAGGTAATAGTAAATAGGTGGTTGTTGTAGTAGGAAATGAACTCATAGAGCCTGCCGGTTTGGGCAGAGGCTTAAAGGGTGCTGGAGTACAGAATCGATGTTGTGAGTAATCCACGTTTTTTCATGAGGCTTCACTTACCGTGAGCATTCAGTAACTAGTAGGGTTTGAAAATGGGTTCGGAGCAAGCTTCGTAAATCACGCGGCATTCCCCTTTATTCTCTGATGAGCAAATTTCCTCGGCTTCATGCTTAATATTTTCAGGTGAAGGACCAGTCCTAAAATGCAGTGTTCCTGCTACTGATCGTCCATCTCGATATGGCTCTGCAACTGCGGCGCATTGATTTTGATATGTCGTCCAATCTCGACAGTCTTTCCCTCCCGCTTTAATACAGCCGGCAATGGCGTCTTGCTGTGCTTCACGTTTGGAGAGCTTTCCGACCGATACACCCAACGCTCCTGCGCTGGATTTATCAAGCGAAATAGCACCCCAAGTCTTAATCCATTTGCCAAGAGGGCTTGCCTCTTGAGGTCCAGAACCCGTTTGAGGAATTGGTGCACATGCTACGGCGCCCTGTCCGCCAATAGGGAATTGGCCAGGTGGACATCCCTGTTCAGCTCCTGCAGAGAATGTAATATTTAATAAAAGTAATAAAAAAATTTTGGAAAATTTCATATTTTTATGTCCGCCGAGCTTGCTAACTGTTCGTGCCGTTACTCAGCTTAACTATCAATCTTGCCCGCATTACCGCGGTAGCCAGTTATTGGAGTTGAATCAGGAGCGCCTGTCGACCCAATTGAGCGAGTTGACTGATTTGGTGCTGCCCCGAATTCGCGTTCGCTGGCTTGATTGGAGTTGCGAGCCACCTGCTGCGGCATATACGACCCAGCCGGCTGCCCCTGCGGCCCGGGGCTTGCTGCAGCCCCAAACGCCGAGTAGGCCATGAACGTGCCCATATTGCCCTGCCATAGCGCGGCGGCGATGGTGGGGACGGTGATGATGAGCATGGTCATGATCAGGCCGATGCCGCCTTGCTGCAGGGCCTGGCTGGAGAGGCCTTCGGCGCTGGCCAGGGGGATGAACTTGACCGCCCAGTAGGCGGCGGCCACTTTGGCAGTGAACTTGAGCACCATGGCCGTCACCACTGACAGCATGGACATCGAGAACAAGGTACCGATGACGTAAAACAGCCACTTTTTGAACAGGTCCTTGGTCTGGTCGAAGACCAGCGCCAGGATGAAGATGGGCCCGATGCCGATCAAGAAGGCCATGGTGAACTTGAACAGCAACAGCATCGCGCCTGCGGCCATCGGTGGGCTGGCGGTACCGAAGCCTGCCATGAGCATGGCGCGACCTTTTTTCTCCAGCACTTCCGGCTGGGCCGGATCTACGCGCACCGCATCCAGTGTGGCCATTGCGACCTGTGTGTAGGCCAGGTTCTCGTCGATGGCATCGGCGGCGGTGCCATCATCGCCGGTGAACAGGCGATGGATTTCCTTGTCCAGGTTCTCGGTCATGGTCTGGTGCAGCATGGCGCCGTTGACGCCGAGAGCCGAGGCAATGCTGATGATGACCGCGACCTTGGCGGCCTTGACCATGGTGGCCATCGCGCTCTCGCGCGACTGCCCGGTGGCGATGCGGTAACCCAAAATCAGCACCCACAGCGTGGTGACCGTCAGCGCGATCGCGCTGACCCACTTCATGGCCCGCTCCATCAACTTCATGCCGAATGTCTGAATCTCGTTGTTGAAGTAATCGTTGACCAGCTTGAAGAAAACGAAGTCGCCGAGATTGGCGTCCGCAAGCGGCTGCAGCCAGCTTGCCGCGCCATGAAAAAAAACGTCCATTGCTGTTTGCCTGTGCGTCGTGATCTGGGCTTTGGTTGCCCGCTAATTCATTTGGACAGCGCAATCTTCAATGCTGCTGCTTGCACGACCTGTCCCAGCAAATTGCCCTTGTCGCCTTCAAGCGCGCGCTTGGCCAGCAGGGTCTGGTCATCCTTGAGTCCCGCAATATAGACGTCGTAGGCTTTCATCTTGGCTTCCCAATGACTCATTTCCAGTGCATTACGTGCCGTGAAACGCTTTACTTCGTTATCGTTGGCTGCCAATGCGCCTTGTTTAGTACCCACTCTACCGCGTTGGCGCTCAATGGCCTCAAATTCGGTGTTACGTTGCACCAAGCGCTTGAGCATGGTGACCGATTCGTTGTATTGGGCATTTTGCGCCATGACAATGCGGGCGCAGACCTTCAGCTGCTCCTCCGCCATCTTCCCGCTCATCGTGGGTGCGATGGACTTGATCTGGTCGAGAATGCCCGCGATGCCGCTGGCTTGTGCTCCCGGGCAGGCGAACTCAAGGCCATAGCCTGGTTCCCGCAAGACGAACTTATCGTCCAAGGGGGGGCGCAGAAAGTTCAAGCTCGTCAAATTGATGAGTTGCTGCTTGTAATGATCCAGCTCCTGCTGGTACTGCTTGATCGTCTCGGTCCAGCGCTTGGCCTGTTCCGCATACTCCGCAATATCCTTTCCCTCTCCCGTCGGGTTAACGATGACCACTTGCGCGTTGGCGGAGCCTGCGCACAGTCCAATGGTTAGCAGCAGGCCGGTGGCGAGGCGGGAAATCGGATGGCGGAGGCGGCGGGAGCGTGCGGTCATGGCGAGTCTCGTCGATCTTTTCGGTACAGGTGGGTGGCGGGAACAGCGATAACAGAAACAGCAATGGATGGCAGATGGGCGTTAAGCGGCACGGTGCGGCTTTATAAATCATGCGCTTGTCGCGAGTGAGTGAGGCCGTTTGTGCGGACACAGCGTCCCTGGCGGCACTGGCTGACCACCGGGGAAGACTGGAGATGATTGCCTGCTGGGCCATGATCCTTATGCGCGATGAGGCAGGTTTGGTGCGAACTGTGGCACACACTTAACCAAATTTCTACTAATTAGGTAGGGCTGTATTCCCGAGGGGAGTCGCCCAGGCGCGGCCTGGCTTGTTTTGCCAGTTCTTGTAAGAGAATCCCTACAGTCGATCGCGGCATTTGCCGGCCTAGCACTCTCCTTTGCCAGGCCCGGCTACGGTCACTAGCCAGCGGGCGTGGTCTGGCGCCAGCCGGAACCAGAAGGCATTCCGGTACACGCATTCCCTGGCTTCGGTAGCCGGAATCGGCTGCATCCCTGCGCAGCTCAAGCCCAGCGCCGGCGCTGTCACAATTGCACAGGCTGGCGGCCGTCCTCCCCCTGTTCAGCCCTCCCAAGCCGGCAATTTCTTCGCTACCGCCACATTCTTCAACGTCACATACTTCGGCAGGCCATCGCTGCCGTACGCCAGCGGGGCTTCGCCCTTGATCAGTGGGGCGAAGTAGCGGCGGGCGCGTTCGGTGATGCCGAAGCCGTCCTTGCGCAGGAAGCTGGGCGGCATCTTCTTTTCGTGGTTGGCCACCTTGTGCAGCGGGGCGGGCACGATCTTCCAGCGATAGGGGGCGTCGCTGACCCGCTCGATCACCGGGATCACCGCGTTCATGCCCTTGAGTGCGTACTGCACCGCGGCCTTGCCCACGGCCTGGGCCTGTTCCCAGTCGGTCTTGGAGGCGAGGTGGCGTGCGGAACGCTGCAGGTAATCGGGTAGCGTCCAGTGCACCTTGTAGCCGAGTTCCTGTTTGACCTGCGCCGCGAGGAAGGCGGCCACGCCGCCGAGTTGCGCGTGGCCGAACGAATCGGCCGCGCCGCCGGCATCGGCGACGAATTTGCCCTGTGCGTCCTGGATGCCCTCGCTGGCCACGACCACGCACCAGCCGACCCGTTCCACCACCTGGCGCACCTTGGCCAGAAACGCGGCCTGATCAAAGGCGCGCTCGGGCAGCAGGATGATCTGCGGCGCGTCGTCCGGGCCTTGGCCGGCCAGGCCTGAGGCGGCGGCCAGCCAGCCGGCGTGGCGGCCCATCGCTTCGTAGATGAAGACCTTGGTGGAGGTGTCGGCCATGGCGGCCACGTCCAGCGCCGCTTCGCGCACCGAGACCGCGGTGTACTTGGCGGCCGAGCCGAAGCCGGGGCAGGTGTCGGTCACCGCCAGGTCGTTGTCGATGGTCTTGGGCACGCCGATGCAGTGCAGCGGGTAGCCGAACGCCTTGGCCAGCTGCGAGACCTTCAGTGCGGTATCGGCCGAGTCGTTGCCGCCGTTGTAGAGGAACCAGCGCACGTCGTGCGCGCGCAGCACCTCCAGCAGGCGCTCGTATTTGGCGCGGTCTTGCTCCAGCGATTTGAGCTTGTAGCGGCAGGACCCGAACGCGCCGCCGGGGGTCTGCGCCAGGGCAGCGATTGCTGCGGCCGATTCCTTGGAGGTGTCGATCAATTCCTCGCGTAGCGCGCCCAGGATGCCGTTGCGTGCAGCCAGCACCTTGATCTTGCGTGCGCGCGCTTCGCCGATCACCCCGGCAGCGGTGGCGTTGATGACGGCAGTGACACCGCCGGACTGGGCATACAACAGGTTGCCGTTGGTCATAGGGGGACACACTCCTCAGATGGCGACATGGCGCGGGGGACATTGCGGGGACATTCCCCGGATGCGGTAAGCTGCACGACCATACGGTCAGCGCTGGCGAAGGCTTGAGTCTAACGCCGCCCACCGCAACGCGTTTTTATTCGAAAGTGGAGTCCACTGATGCGATTGGTTCTGTTGGGACCGCCCGGTTCGGGCAAGGGCACCCAGGCGGCACGGCTCAAAGACAAGTTTCAGATCCCGCACATTTCCACCGGCGACCTGCTGCGTGCCGAAGTGGCCGCCGGTTCACCGCTTGGCCTGAAGGCCAAGGAAGTGATGGCGCGTGGCGATCTGGTGTCCGACGAGATCCTGCTCGGCATGCTGGAAGCGCGGTTGGGCCAGGCCGATGTGGCCAACGGCTTCATCCTGGATGGTTACCCGCGCAACGTGGCCCAAGCCAATGCACTGGACAGCTTGCTCAGCAAGATCGGCCAGCCGCTGGATGCGGTGGTACAGCTGGATGTGGCCAGCGAATTGCTGGTTGAGCGGATCGCCGGCCGTGCCAAGGCCGAGGGCCGCGAAGACGATAATCCGGAGTCGGTGCGCAAGCGTCTGCAGGTCTATACCGATTCCACCGCACCGGTGATCGGTTTCTACGAGCAGCGTGGCAAGTTGGCGCGCGTGGATGGCGTCGGTTCGCTGGACGAAGTGCTCGAGCGTATCGGCCAGGCCCTGGGCCGCTGAGCCGTCGGGCCGGGCGGCAGCGCCCGGTCCTTCCTGCCAGTGGAACAGTCGCTGGCGGGGCACGTGGTCGGTACCGAACCGTGCAAAAGAAAAACCCCGGTCGTACATGACGACCGGGGCGGTAATGGCGCCAGTAATGAGCTTGCTCAAAGCCCCACAGCATGAGCTCCCTGGGGATTTGGCCTCTTGGGGAGTAGGACCAAAGGGGTGCTGCGACTGGCGTTCAGCATAGTGACGGATGCAGCTACCCGCGTGTATCGGGAAGTTCCCGACAGCCCGGTAGGGGTTTCCTGACGTTTGGGTGCGGTGCGGATTCGAATATCCCGCAACTCCGGCGATCGGCGACAATGAGGCCATGAGCAAACTCCACATCCTCGGCATTGCCGGGACCTTCATGGGCGGCGTTGCCGCGCTGGCGCGCGAACTGGGTTGGCAGGTGGAAGGCAGCGACCAGGCCATCTACCCGCCGATGTCCACGCAGCTGGAAACCCTGGGCATTCGGCTGGCGCAGGGCTATCTGCCCGCCAACATTTCCGCCGATGCGCAGGACGTGGTCATTGGCAATGCGCTTTCGCGCGGCAATGCGGCGGTGGAAGCGGTGCTCGATGCGGGCCGCCGCTACAGTTCGGGCGCGCAATGGCTGGCCGAGCAGGTGCTGCCCGGGCGCGACACCCTGGCCGTGGCCGGCACGCACGGCAAGACCACCACCACCACCATTCTCAGTTATCTGCTGGAGGCCGCCGGGCGGGCGCCGGGCTTTCTGATTGGTGGCGTGGCCGAGGACTTTGGCGTCTCGGCGCGGCTCGGGCAGGGCCGGGAATTTGTGGTGGAAGCGGACGAGTACGACACCGCGTTCTTCGACAAGCGCAGCAAGTTCGTGCACTACCGCCCGTTGGTGGCGATCCTCAACAATCTTGAGTACGACCACGCCGACATCTTTCCGGACGTAGCCGCGATCCAGCGCCAATTCCATCACCTGGTGCGGACGGTGCCGGCGCGCGGGCGGCTGATCGTCAACGGCGAGGATGCGCGGCTGGCCGAGGTGTTGGCGATGGGCTGCTGGACGCCGGTGGAGCGCTTTGGATTCGATCCGGCGCTGGACTGGAGCGCGCGGCTGCTGGCCGACGATGGCAGCAGCTTCGGCGTGCTGCACCAGGGTGTGGAGATCGGCCAGGTGCAGTGGCCATTGGTGGGGCGCCACAACGTGCTCAACGGGTTGGCGGCGCTGGCCGCGGTGCAGGCGGTGGGCGTGGACCCGGCAACGGTGATGCCTGCGCTGGCGCGCTTTCAGAGTGTGAAGCGGCGGCTGGAAGTTCTGGGGCAGGCGCAGGGCATCACCGTCTATGACGATTTCGCCCATCACCCCACCGCGATCGCCACCACGCTGCAGGGGCTGCGCGCCAAGGTTGGCACTGCGCGCGTGCTGGTGGCGATGGAGCCGCGCAGCAATTCGATGCGCCTGGGTGCGCATGCGCAGGCGCTGGCGCCGTCGTTGCACGATGCCGATGCGGTGGTGTTCCTGCATCGGCCGGAACTGGCCTGGGACGCGGCGCCGATCATTGCGCAGGTGCGCGGTCAGGCGCATGTCGCGCAGGATGTGGATACGTTGTTGCGCATGCTGGGTGAGATCGCGCAGCCGGGCGACCATGTGGTGTTCATGTCCAATGGCGGCTTCGATGGTGCGCCGCGCCGCTTCCTGGCAGGCCTGGCATGACCGTGCAGCCCACGATGCCGGCCGAGATCTCCTCGTTGCCGCTGTTCCCGCTGCACAGCGTGTTGCTGCCCGGTGCGGCGATCGGCTTGCGCGTGTTCGAGCGCCGCTATCTGGATCTGGTGCGCGATTGCGGGCGGACCGGTAGCAGTTTCGGCGTGTGCCTGATCCTGGATGGCAGCGATGTGGGGGCACCGGCGGTTCCTGCGGCGTACGGCACCGAGGTGCGCATCGAGGATTTCGATGTGGGCGCCGATGGCGTGCTGGTCTTGCGCCTGCGTGGCACGCGGCGCTTTCGCGTGCAGCGCTCGCGCGTGCGAGACAACGGCCTGGTGGTGGGTGAGGTGAGCTGGTGTGAGCCGGACAGCGACGACGAGCTGCGCCCCGAGCATGGTCTGCTCGCCACCGTGCTCGAACGCATGCTGGAGCAGGTGGGCGGCGAATTTGCATCCGCCGGCCCCGGCCTGCTCGATCAGGCTGCCTGGGTGGGTTGGCGCCTGGCCGAGCTGCTGCCATTGAGCGAAAGCCAGCGGCTGTCGTTGTTGCAGGAGGACGACCCGCATCGCCGCCTGGAGCAACTGCTGGCCTGGATGCCATAACCGCTGCGGAGTGTGATGTGCGCGCGTGATTCCTCACCGCACTTGCACCGCTGCAACGGCAGACTCCGCACGCTTGAGTGCGCCAGTGTGCATCCCGCAGGGAATGCGCTTGGCGCGGTTGATTAACAACCGGGGTGTGCCGTGATCATCGATGTAAAACCGCGTGTGACCGATGTCTTCCTGCAGGTGTGGCGAACGCTGGCGGTGCTGTTCGTGTGGGACGTGCTGGTCACCATCATTTATTACGTGCTGCCGTTCCGCGCACCAGCGCTGCCGCTGACGATCTTCGGTTCGGCGCTGGCGTTATTCCTGGGGTTTCGCGCCAATTCCACCTATCAACGCTGGTGGGAAGGCCGCGTGCTGTGGGGACAGATGATCAATGCCTCGCGCAATCTGGTGCGCCTGTGCGTGAGCGTGTTGTCCGCGCCAGACGCCGCAGCAGTGGGGCGCAGCATTGCGCTGCGCCAGGTGGCCTATGTGCACGCGCTGCGCTGTCAGTTGCGGCGGCTGCCGGTGGGCGTGGAGCTGGAGCCACGCCTGGGTGCGGACGAAGTGGCTGCTGTGGTGACGCGCACCAATGTGGCCAACGGGTTGCTCGACACCACCGGGCGCGCAGTGGAACAGGCGCGGCGTGATGGCTGGATCGACAGCATCCAGCAGGCCAGTGTGGAACGCATCCTGGTGGACATTGCCAACGCGCAGGGCGGCATGGAACGCTTGAAGAACACGCCTCTGCCGTATCAATACCGGTTCTATCCGAACCTGTTCACCCGCGTGTTCTGCATCCTGTTGCCGATCGGGCTGGTGGAAACCCTGCAATACGCCACACCGGTGGGCTCCACCGTGGCCGGGCTGATGTTCCTGGCGGTGCTGAAGATCGGCGACGAGCTGGTCGACCCGTTCGCCAACACCATCCACGACCTGCCCTTGGACAGCATGTGCCGCACGGTGGAAATCGATGCGTTGCAAGCCATCGGTGAGCGCGCACCGGAGCCGCTGCAGCCGGTGGATGGAGTGTTGTGGTGAAGGAATAAGGCGCCGAGCACGTGGCTGCGTGCTGTGATGCGTTGTCTTTGGCGGTGCGGATCGCTGAGCGATTGTGTGATGGCTGCATGCCGAGCGTGCCGCATGCATGTGGATGCCAACTACACGCGCACTGCCAAAGGGCTTCGCCGAGATAGACGCGATCGCTCGGCAGCAAACATTGGGTGTCACCAAGAGCGCGACGCGGATGCTTTAGCCCAGCGCTACGTCGCCGCGCTCAACCTGCGCAGTGCAATGCGCACCTCTTACCACAGTGGTGTGCGAGAAACATCCACACACAGTGGCTCTACGATGCTGCCATCAACGTGACGCGACTGCTCGCTCAGCGCCTCCGCCTGCTTCCCACGCGTCAGCCACGCATCAGCGCGGTGACCCATCGCGCTGTGCAGCAGTCTGTTCGGACTGAGCGGCGGTGGCGGGGTGCGCGGCAGAGGGCTCACGCCGCGGGCCGCCGTGCGGTGTTGCGTCGATCAGCATCACCGGCACCTGCGAGCGCCGACGTTGTTCCACCCGATACGGCAGCGGCCCCAGTGCATCGCGCAGGGCGCTCAGCGCCGGGTCCACGCCACGCAGCGGGTACCACAGCCCGACCAGGCTGAAATGCCGGCTGTAACGCAGCGTCTGGGTGCTGCCGACCCACAGCGGTTGCGCGTCTGGCAGCAGTCGCGCGGTGGCCGGCCAGAGCCGCAACACATGCACATGGCCGGGTGCGGCCGGGCGCACCATCAGCAGGGCTTCGACCTGCGTATCCAGCGTGGCCGGCAGGATCGGCACTTCATCCGGGCGCCCGCTCACATCCAGCAGATGCAGCGCCTGCTCCCAGCCGGCTTGCGGTTGTGCCCGCCAGCCGCGCGCTTCGAGCTGACGCTGCAGCGGTGCCAGCGGGCCGGCGAGTTGCACATCCAGCGGCCAGCGCTGGTCGTCGTCGAACTCATTGCGGCGGGCCGGCAGCAGACGCCACTGGCCGCTCCACCAATCGCTGGCCTGCAATTCCATCAACAGCGGCGGTGGCGGTTCGAACTTGGCGAGTTTGGCTACCAGATTGCGCGGCGCGAACGCGATCGCGCAGGCCAGGAACACGCCGTAGAACAGCCACGACACCGGCTTGACCCAGAACGCGCGGGTGGCACGGCGGCGATAGGCGATGCCCAGCACCAGCAGCCAGAAGATGCCGAACAACATGCCGCCGACCACGTCGCTGAGCCAGTGCGCGCCCAGGTACAGCCGTGCGAATCCGATCAGCGAGACGATTGCGCCGCTGACCAGGTACGGCCACACGCGCCGCCGCCCGGGCAGCTCACGCGCAATCAGCAGTGCGAAGAAGCCGAACCCGATCGTGGCCATGGTCACCGCCACCGACGGGAAGCCGAAGCCGCTGCTTGCTGCCGGTGGGCGCACCACCTGCACGGTGGCGCCCAGCAGCTGGGTCAAGGCGAGCCCGAACGCCAGCGCGATCACCCAGTGGGTCACGGCCATCCAGCGCCCACGCCAGGCCAGGTAGCCCATCGCCGCGGCGATCGCCGGCAGCAGCACCTGCCAATCGCCCAGCGAGGCCAGCGCCACCATCGGGTAGTCGGCCAGCGGGTTGCGCAGGGCCAGCATCAGATCGTGCACGGCCAGGTCCACGCGCAGCGGCTCGCCGTGTGCCAGCACCACCATCAACAGTACGAACCAGCCCCAGCCCAGCAACAGCAGCATCAGCGCCATCATCGCCAGCGGCACCGACTCGCGGCGGCGCGGGTCGAACACGCTCACCGACCAGTTGCCCAGCACCGGGTGACGGTGCGACCACTCCAGCAGCCGTGCCAGCAGCGCGTCGAGATGGCCGGCCGACCAGCGGTACGAATACAGCACCACCGCCCAGGCCAGGCCGATCACCGCTGCCAGCAAGGCCACCACCACAAACAACCGTCCGGCCACTGCGGCCACCGCGTCATACGCAGTGCCCAACACCCAACCGGGCACCAGGAACAGCAACGCCCACGAGATGCAGGCCAGCCCGCTGGCGATCAGATAGCGTTTGAACGGCATGTGCGACATGCCGGCGATGGCCGGCACGAACGGCCGCACCGCCCCCACGTAGCGCGCGATCACGATGCTCTTGAACGCATTGCGTCGGAACAACAATTCGCCGCGCTCCAGCAATTGCGGGTAGCGGCGAAACGGCCAATAGGTGTGCAGTTGGTGGCCCCAGCGATGGCCCACCCAGAAGCTCAGCGCGTCACCGATGAAGGCGCCCAACGTGGCGCAGATCACCGCATAGGGCCCGTTGATCTGGCCAAGCCCGATCAACACGCCAATGGCGAACAACAGCGGCAACGCGGGCACGATGGCGCCCAGCACGATGACCGCATCGCAGAAGGCAATCGCAAAGATCACCACGCCAGCCAAGGTGGGGTGGTGTCCGATCCACTCCAGCGTGGCGTCGATCCATGAGTTCATCCCCGAATTATAGGTGGGCCTGGCGGCGGCTGACTTGCGTGGTCCTCACATCGGCCGGCGCGCTTCACCTGCGGTTGCGACGCTGCGCGTGAAGGCGCGCGTGCTGCGCGCAGGTGTGAGGGCGTCGCTGTGATCGTGCGAGCGCCGCCTACAATGGGGGATGCATTCAGATCCTTCCGGCGAGCTGCCACTCAAGTCCGACACCTTCGGCCGCATCCTGCTGGTGCGCGAGGGCGAGCGCATGTTCGTGCGTCGTGATCTGAGCGCTGCGCCCTGGCTGCTACGCGGCGTGGCCTGGTGGCTGGCGCGGCGCGAAGCGCTGGCCTTGCGGCAACTGGACGGGATGGCGCGCACGCCACGGCTGCTGGGATGGAACGGCCGCCAACTGGATCGCAGCTATCTGGCCGGCGATGCGATGTACCAACGCCCGCCACGCGGCGACCTGGCGTATTTCCGCGCCGCCCGCCGCCTGTTGCAGCAACTGCATCGGCGCGGGGTGGCCCACAACGATCTGGCCAAGGAAGCCAACTGGCTGGTGCAGGACGATGGCAGCCCGGCGGTGATCGATTTCCAGCTGGCGGTGCGTGGCCCGCCGCGCGCGCGCTGGATGCGTCTGCTTGCACGCGAGGACCTGCGCCACCTGCTCAAGCACAAGCGCATGTATTGCCCGGCGGCCATCACCCCGGTGGAGCGCCGCGTGCTCAAGCGCCGCTCCTGGATCCGCGAGCTATGGTTCGCCACCGGCAAGCCGGTCTATCGCTTCGTAACCCGCCGCGTGCTGCACTGGGAAGACAACGAAGGGCAGGGGCCCAAGCCCTGAGGGGCTGGGAATCGGGAGTGGGGAATGGGGAATGGGCACAGCAGAGCGTGGGCTTTGATGATGACTTGCGCACAGGGCCGAGGCGCTAAGCTCTTGCCATTCACGATTCTCGATTCCCGACTCCCATGACGTTATCCGGCAAAACCCTGTTCATCACCGGTGCTTCGCGCGGGATTGGCCTGGCGATTGCGTTGCGTGCGGCGCGCGATGGCGCGAACGTGGCCATTGCGGCCAAGTCGGCGGTGGCCAATCCCAAGTTGCCGGGCACCATCCACAGTGCGGCGGCGGCGGTCAACGCGGCGGGCGGGCAGGGGCTGGCGCTCAAGTGCGACATCCGCGAAGAAGACCAGGTGCGCGCGGCGGTGGCCGCAACCGTGGATACCTTTGGCGGCATCGACATCCTGGTCAATAACGCCAGCGCGATCTGGTTGCGCGGGACCCTGGACACGCCGATGAAACGCTTCGACCTGATGCAACAGGTGAACGCGCGCGGCAGCTTTGTCTGCGCGCAGGCCTGCCTGCCACATCTGTTGCAGGCACCCAACCCGCACATCCTTACGCTGGCGCCGCCGCCGTCGTTGAATCCGGCATGGTGGGGCGCGCATACCGGCTACACGCTGGCCAAGATGGGGATGAGCCTGGTTACCCTGGGGTTGGCGGCCGAGTTCGGGCCGCAGGGCGTGGCCATCAACGCGCTATGGCCGCGCACCGTGATTGCCACCGATGCAATCAACATGCTCCCCGGCGTGGACGCGGCCTCCTGCCGCCGGCCCGAGATCATGGCCGATGCCGCGCATGCGGTGCTGACGCGTGATGCGGCCGGGTTTCATGGCCAGTTCCTGATCGATGACACGGTGTTGGCACAGGCCGGCATCACCGATCTGTCCGGCTACGCCGTGGACCCGCAGCGTGCGCTGCTACCGGATCTGTTTCTGGAGTGACCACGGCGGGTTCACGGCCGCGTTTGCTATCGTGAGAGGCTGAAATCGTTTTCAACAAGGATGTGTGCCGGTGTGCGTGCTTGGGAAAGGAGCCGTCGTTGGAGTGTCCGTGGGCGTCAAGGTTGCGGCGCAGCCAGGTCAGCGGCATGTCAGCCCGACGGTTTCTCCGTTCGGTAGCGCAACGCAGCACCGTTGCGCTTGCGAGCGCACGGTTGTAGCAGACGCAGCCGGTTCGTTCTTCGGTCAGGCTGCGGCGCGCCGAGCTGCTGCGCGAGACGTGCGCGCGGACGAGATGCCTCTGTTGAACCCAGACATTCACGGCAGATCTCGCCGCGGCCGGCCCATCAAGGGCGCTGGCGTTTACCTTGTGGCCGCGTCGGCCCTGACGACCTCGTGGATCGGCATGCGCTCGGCAGCCTGGGCCTGCAGCGAATCTTCAGCGCTCCCCTTTCGGCAACCCACCGGTCGGGCGTGCATGGCACTGCCGCACCGGCAATCCACATGCCCGCGCTAAACGCGTGCACGCCATGAAGCATGCACCGCCATCCAATCACGGCCTCATCGGTGGGGACACTACGTCCGCCCACTGTGGCCATCGCATCGCGCATTCCTACATCAACCCCATGGAGCTCTCATGACCCCGCACTCCCGCCTTGCGCCACTCGCCACGGCAATTGCATGCGCCGCGCTGCTCGCCGGTTGCCACAAGGGCGACACCGCCGCCGCTGCCGTGGAAGGCGCCGACAAGATCAATGCCTACATCGCGTGTTTCAACGCGGTGGAGCAGCCATTGCACGAGAGCTACCAGCAATACATCGGCTGGATGAAAGACCCGGAGGCGGGCCCGACCGGCAAGGAATCGCAGATCCGCGGCCCGGGCACGGTGTTGTCGCATCGGGTCGAAGCCTGCGGCGCGCCAATGACCGCCGCGCTGGCGCAGCAACCGGCTAATGCGCAGCTGGATCCGGCGGCCAAGGCCTACCAGCAGCGCTTCACCGCGCTCAACGAGCGCATCGAAGAGGCCGCGCGTTATTACGACCGCGAGGACTATCGGCGTGATAACGCCAAGGGCATGCAGGCGCTGCACACACCGCTGATGCAGGCCTATAGCGCGTTCTTCGAGGCTGGCGAGGCCATGGACGCAGCGCTGGAGCGCAACGAAGACCAGCGCCGCAAGCAGCAGCTCGATGCGATTGAAAAGGACGAAGGCCGCAGCGCTGCCTGGTACCACCTGAAGATCATCGGCGAAGGCAAGCAGCTGGTGAACACGCTCAATAGCGACACGCCGGACTTGGCCGCCGCGCAAACGCAGCTGACCAGTTACCAGGGCATCCTGGAAGAGGCGCAGAAGGCCAAGATCGGCGACGGCGACCCGATGTGGGGCCATATGGAACGCTCCGCCGACAAGCTGGTAAGCGTGGCGGCGCGCCGCATCGAACGCGTGCGCAACAACGAGCCGTTGAGCCGCAGCGACCAGATGCTGCTGGAAAGCAACAGCTCGCTGCCGCCGGCTGGCACGCGGCAGGCACTGCTGGCGAGTTACAACGACCTGATCGACATGAGTAACCGCATGACGCGCTGAGTTGGGCGAGGACGCGCCTGATGAAATGGGCGCGTTCTTTTTGTTGCACGCATGTCCACTTTTTCTGACCGGCGGCCGTCATGGATGACGGAGCAGCCGCGCATCCTCACAGGAAGTGGCGCGGCAATTGCGCTGGAGGAACAGCACACGCTGCCGCCAGTACAGCAGGCGCGCGCACGCAGATGTCGCCGCACGCGACGGCACACCTCACCGCGTGCGCGTTTGCCTCAGTGAGTGAACGCAGCAGGGAGTGGCCCGGCACATTGCCGGCAGAACCGTGCGTCGGGCTCGTGGCCTTCCAGCCCGCAGGCCGGGCAGCCGCGCGCATCGTGGTGCTGGGCGTCGTCCTTGCGCCGCAGATTGCTGGCCAGTTCGGCGGTGTAGATGCCGGTCGGCACGGCGATGATGCTGTAGCCGATCAGGATCAGCGCCGAGGTCACGAAGCGGCCGAGCGTGGTCTGCGGAACGAGGTCGCCAAAGCCCACCGTGGCCATGGTGACGATGGCCCAATACATGCTGGTCGGGATGCTGGTGAAGCCGTGCTGCGGCCCTTCGATCACATACATCGTGGCGCCGGCGATCACGGTGATGGTGAGTACCGTGAACAGGAACACCAGCACCTTGCGCCGGCTGCGCCACAGCGCATCGAGCAACTGGCCGCTTTCTTCCACGTAGCGGGTGAGCTTGAGGATGCGGAACAGCCGCAGGATGCGCAGCACGCGCACCACCAGCAGCGTCTGCGCGCCGGGCACGAAGAACGACAGGTAGCTGGGCAGGATCGAGAGCAGGTCGATCACGCCCCAGATGCTCAGCGCATAGCGCAGCGGGCGCCGTACTACCGCCAGGCGCAGCGCATATTCGATGGTGAACACCACGGTAAACGCCCACTCCAGCGGCACCAGCCAGTGCGCGGACTGCGCGTGGATGCGCGGCACGCTGTCGATCATGATCACCACCACGCTGGTGAGGATGGTGACCACCAGCAGCAGGTCGAAATTGCGCGACGGGCGGGTGTCGTGGCGGTAGATGATGTCGAACCACTGGCGACGCCAACCGTCGGTGGTGGCGGGATTGAGCTGGGGGTCGGAAAGCGGTCGCATGCGTGCATTGTGCCGCAGGCCGGCGAATGCGCGAGAATGCCGGTCTCCCTCCGCTTCCGCGACCCCGCCATCATGAACACCGCTGCCGATTCGCCCCTGTCCCTCGCGCATTACTACCTGCCGGTGTACCGCCCGCGCCAGGTGGTGCTGGAGCGTGGCCAGGGCAGTCGCGTGTGGGACGACCAGGGCCGCGAATATCTGGATCTGTCCTCCGGCATCGCGGTCAGCGGGCTGGGGCACAACGATCCGGACCTGATGGCCGCGCTCACCGAGCAGGCCGGCAAGCTGTGGCACACCAGCAACGTGTTCTTCAGCGCGCCGCCGCTGAAGCTGGCCGAAGAGCTGGTCACAGCGTCGCGCTTTGCGCAGAAGGTGTTCCTGTGCAACTCCGGCACCGAGGCCAACGAGGCGGCGATCAAGCTGGTGCGCAAGTGGGCCAGCAGCCACGGCCGGCCGGCCGACAAGCGCGTGATCGTCACCTTCCGCGGCAGTTTCCACGGCCGCACGCTGGCCTCGGTCACCGCCACCGCACAGCCCAAATACCAGGAAGGCTACGAACCGTTGCCGGGCGGATTCCGCTACGTGGATTTCAACGATGTGCCGGCGCTGGAAAGCGCAATGGCCAGCGGCGATGTGGCGGCGGTGATGCTGGAGCCGATCCAGGGCGAGGGCGGGGTGATGCCGGCCGCACCAGGCTTTCTGGCCCGCGTGCGCGCGCTGTGCGACCAGCACGACGCACTGCTGGTGCTGGACGAGATCCAGTGCGGCATGGGCCGCACCGGCAGCCTGTTCGCGCATTGGCAGGAGCAGGTCACCCCGGACATCGTCACCCTGGCCAAGGCGCTGGGCGGCGGCTTCCCGATCGGCGCGATGCTGGCTGGGCCGAAAGTGGCCGAGACCATGCAGTTCGGCGCGCACGGCACCACCTTCGGCGGCAACCCGCTGGCGGCGGCGGTGGCGCGGGTCGCGTTGCGCAAGCTGGCCTCGCCGCAGATTGCCGAGAACGTGGAGCGTCAGTCGGCCGCCTTGCGCGCCGGCCTGGAAGCGCTGAATGCCGAGTTCGGTGTGTTTGCGCAGATTCGTGGACGTGGCCTGATGCTGGGCGCGGTGCTGGCACCGGCGCATGCCGGCCAGGCGGGCGCGATCTTGGATCTGGCGGCCGCGCACGGCCTGCTATTGCTGCAGGCCGGCCCGGACGTGCTGCGCTTTGTGCCGGCGTTGAATCTCACCGATGCCGAGCTGGCCGACGGGTTGGCACGCCTGCGCCTGGCGATCGCCGCGTACGTTGCGCAGCACTGACAGCACTGACAGCACTGACAGCAGCGACTGCGCGTTCTGCACCATCGTGGCCGGCACCGCGCCGGCCAGCGTGGGGCACTGGCTCGCGTTCTATCGCGGTACGAGAGATTACTTAGATGCGAGCCTCAGCAGTAGCTGGGGCAGTGCCTGTTGATTGCATCGCGTCGTGCGTGCAATCCGTCATGCCTCTGGTCTCTGGCAACTGATGTCAAAACCGATGCGACGCAATGACTGGCCGCTGCCGCTGCGATCGGTTTGCGGCGATCAGCTCGAGTTGCAGTGAGTGGGAAAGCTGCAGCGTGTCGTGGGGAAGTTGCGACGCGGCCTAGCAGACACATTCAGAAGTGCTAGGTAGCACGATGACGCAGAGATACACCAACCGCGCCTACGCCAGCCCATACCGCTTCAACACCCGGCGCAGTCCGCGTGCATCGCGCACGGTGTCCGCTTCCAGGCCGGCCGCGCGTGCGCCGCGCACGTTGACGAACAAATCATCCACAAACAGCGTGTGTGCAGCGCGTGCGCCCAGCTGCGCGAGTGCGCGTGCATAGACGCGTGCATCGGGCTTGCGGCCGCCCAGGGCACCGCTGCACAGCACCCGGCCGCGCAGCAGCGGGAACAGCGCCGGCACGATCTGCTCGATCGCCTCGACCATCAGTGGGCCGTTGTTGGTGAGCACGGCAACCGGGGTGTGTGCAGACACGGCAAGCACCTGCGCCACCACCGATGTATCGGCGCGGCAGGCGGCCACGCGTGCCGCCACCCAGGCCGCAGGATCGATGCGCTGGCCCACTGCATCGCTCAAACGGGCCAAGTACGTGGGCGTATCGATGTCGCCGCTGTCGTAGCTGCGCTCCAGCCCCTGCGCGAACAACACGGCGTGCACCTGCGCCGGCGTGCAGTTGGCCATCGCAGCCAGCGCCGCCATGCGTTTGGGCCGCGCATAGCTGGCCAGCACGCCATCGAAATCGAGCAATAACAGGGAGGGACGCGGGGTGGGCATGGCCGTGCTCGATGTGCAACGCGGCAGCGTCGTCGATCCGCGCATGCGCTGGCAAGTCGTCACTACCGCAGCGCACCTCCCCGCATACGGGTAGGGACATTCCAGCTTCATCTAGTTGAATTCGATAGCAGCCTACCCACCTGCGCCGCCCCTACCCTCCGCGCGCGGCATGCGCTGCGGTGGTGCTGGGTATGGTCGAGCTGTACCGCACAGCGCGGTGTCAACCGGGTTGGGGAGCTCCCGGTCATCCAGCACGTCACACGACTCCAGGGGTGGATTGCATGCGCAAGCGCTTGAAGACCGACCATCTGGCGACCTCGGTCGCCGCCGCTCTCACCACGCTCACCCGCCGCCCTGCTGCGGCCTCCATGGCACTGTTGCTGGGTGCCTCCAGCCTGCCAGCCATTGCACAGGAAGCACGCACGCTCGATGCCGTCAGTGTGGTGGGCACCGGCTCCACCCGCACCACCGCCTCCATCTCGGTGGCGGAAATCCAGGCGCAGGTGCCCGGTGTCGCCCCGCAGCAATTGCTGGCCAGCCTGCCGGGCGTAAATGTGCAGACCACCGACCCGTTCGGCCTGTACGAGTTCGGTGATTCGATGACCATTCGCGGGTTTTCCGCCAACCAGATCGGCGTGACCCTGGATGGCATTCCGATCGAAACCTTCGACACCCGCGAAGGCGGGCCGATCACCCGCTATGTGTCCAGCGAAAACCTGCTCGATGTCACCGTGTCTGCCGGTTCGGGCGATGTCACCCAGCCCTCCTACCACGCGCTCGGCGGGGCGATCCGCTACACCAGCCTGCCACCGAAAGGCGGTGATACCTGGAGTGGCAACCTCACCCAGACCATCGGCTCGGACGATCTGGTGCGCAGCTTCGTGCGGCTGGATACGCCGCAGTGGTGGGACGGTGGCCCGAGTGCCTACGTCTCGGCCTCGCGCACACAGGGTGGGGTGTGGGACATGGAGCCGGTCACGCAAAAGAGCGATCACTTCGAAGCCAAGATCCGCCAGGCCTGGGACGCGGGCAGCCTGACGCTGGGCTGGATCTACAACAACCGCAAGGACTACGACGTGCAGTCGTACAACTCCGATGGCTCGGTGTCGTGGGACCTGCACGAACGCATCACCGGCAACCCCGAGGTGGACGCCGAGCACTACAGCGAGTGGCAGAACGGCCGCCGCGATTCATTGCTCAGCCTGCATGGCGATTTCCTGTTCAACGATGCGATCGGCTTCACCTTCACCGGCTACTACGAGAACAAGCACGGCTATGGCGTTGGCGGAACTCCGCCGAGCACGGCGACGGGTCTGTACAACGACGCCATCGCCGGCACGCCGGGGCGCACCGATATCGCCATCAACGACCCGCAGATTGTGGATGCCGCTGGTAACGTGACCCGCGTTGGTGCGATGACACGGCGCGAGGAAATCATGGGCGGCGACCGCTATGGCGCGACCACCGCGGTGTCGTGGGAAACCGAGCACAACAAGCTCGAAGTCGGTGCCTGGTACGAGAACTACGATTTCGATCAGGTGCGCCCGCTGTACAACCTGGACCCGGCCACCGGTGCGTTGCTGAAAAGCGCCTTGCCGATCGTCATCTACTACGACAACCACTTCTCCACCGAAGTGAAGCAGCTCTACATCAAGGACACACTGCGCCTGCTCGATGACCGGCTCACGCTGGAACTCGGCGCCAAGGGGCTGGATGTCAAACGCGACTACAACGGCATCGCCAATCTCGACGATTTCAATGTCGGCGTGCGCCGCGATGTCACCATCAAGAACAGCGACTGGTTCCAGCCGCAGGTGGGTGCCAGTTTCCAGCTGGCCGATGGCGTGCAGGTGTTCGCCAACTATGCGGAGAACTTCAGCTCCGCACCGCGGCTGGCACTGACCTCGGGCGCGTTCAATCCGGATATCGCGCCGGAAGAATCCACCAATATCGACATCGGCATTCGCGCCGAATCCAGCCAGTGGAGCGGCTACATCGCCGCCTACAAGATCGATTACGAAAACCGCATCATCGCGTTGACCGACCCGGACCCGTTGGTGGTGGCGCCCACGGTGTACGCCAACGTCGGCGACGTGCAGACCTATGGCGCAGAAGTCTCGGGCATGTGGAAGCCGGCGCCGGGCTGGCGGCTGGGCGCCTCGCTGACCTGGAACAAATCCGAATTCCAGGACAACTATTTCGGCCCGGTCAGCGGCAGCCTGGTGCAGGTGGAAGGCAATGAAGTGCCGGATTCGCCGAAGGTGATGTTCAGCGTCAACGGCGGCTGGGAGGGCGAGAACTTCTTCGCCAACCTGGATACCAAATACACCGGCAAGCGCTACGGCGACACGCTCAATACCGATCAGGTGGATGCCACCTTCATTGTCAATGGCAGTGTCGGCTATCAGGGCGGCAGTGACGGGTTTCTGGCCGGCGGCCGGCTGCAACTGTCGGTTTACAACCTGTTCGACAAGGACGACGCGATCGGCGCGGTGTTCCCGAATGAAAGTTCCGGCTCGTATCAGCTGATTGCACCGCGGCAGGTGTTTGCGAGTCTTTCGTACAAGTTTTGACGGCGCCAACGCGGCCGGCAGTGTTGCCGGCCGCGTGTGTGAGCGGCGCTGCAGGGTGCACGCGGTCGCCGCAGGCACAGCGCACGGTAGTTGGTCGCGTCCGGTCCATGACATGCAGGGGAACACGCGTTGATGCAAGGCAAACACACTGGGGCAATGACACGCCGGCAGCTGCTGGCACGGATCGGCATGACCGCGGGCGGCGCGATGATGTATCAGGCGATGAGCAGCCTGGGTATGGCGGCCGAATCCACCTTTACCGGGCCGCTGCAGCTCGATGGTGACGCCAAGGGGGCATCGGTGCTGATTCTCGGTGCCGGCCTGGCCGGCATGACGGCGGCGTTCGAATTGCGCAAGGCCGGGTACCGCGTACAGGTGCTGGAATACAACGACCGCCCGGGCGGCCGGAACTGGACACTGCGCGGCGGCGACCGTTACACCGAACTCGGTGGCGCGGCGCAGCACTGCCAGTTCGATGAGGGCCATTACCTCAATCCCGGTCCGTGGCGCATCCCGCATCACCACCGCGCGGTGCTGAGTTACTGCAAGCAGTTCGGCGTGGCGCTGGAGGCGTTCAATCAGGTCAACTACAACGCCTTGCTGCACAGCCAGCACGGCTTCGATGGCAAGCCGCAGCGCTTCCGCGCCATCGATGCGGACTACAAGGGCCATGTCTCCGAACTGCTGGCCAAGTGCACCCAGCAACACGCACTGGACAGCCTGGTGAGCACCGAGGATCAGCAAATCCTGCTCGAATCGCTGCGCACCTGGGGCGCGCTCGACAAACGCTTTGGCTACGTCAAGGGCAAGGACAGCAGCGAGCGCCGCGGCTTTGCGCGCTACCCCGGCGGTGGTTTGTCCGGCAAGCCGAAGTTTTCCGATCCCTTCAGCGTGCAGGACGTGCTGCGGTCACGGCTGTGGACCACGCTGGCGGCCGGGAATAACTACGAAATGCAGACCACCATGTTCCAGCCGGTGGGCGGCATGGACCAGATCGGCAAGGCGTTTGCCCGCCAGCTCGGCAATGCCATCACCTATAACGCCAAGGTCACCAGGATTGATCAGGACAGCAGCGGCGTGCGCGTGTCCTGGCAGGATGCCGCGCGCGGTGGCGCCGAACAGGTGGCCAGTGCCGACTGGTGCATCTGCACGATTCCCCTCTCGGTCTTGAGCCGCATCCCGGTCACCGCCAGCGATGCGATGACCGCGGCGATCGGCAAGGTGCCGTATGCGGCGTCGGTGAAGGTGGGGCTGCAGTTCAAGCGCCGCTTCTGGGAAGAGGACGAGGCGATCTACGGCGGCATCAGCTACACCGATCTGCCGATCACGCTGATCAGCTATCCCAGTACCGGCTATCACAGCCCCGGCAAGGGCGTGTTGTTGGGCGCCTACGTCTGGGGTCTGGACGCCTACCAGTTCACCTCGATGTCCCCGGAGCAGCGTGTGCGCAAGGCCGTCGAATACGGCACGCAATTGCATCCGCAATATCCACGCGAATTCGAAACCGGCATTGCAGTGGGCTGGCATCGTGTGCCGTTTACGCATGGGTGCTTTGGCATGTGGAGCGAGGCCGCGCGCGCCGAGCATTACGCGCCGCTGTGCCAGATCGATGGCCGCCTGGCGCTGGCCGGCGAGCACGTGTCTTACATCCCGGCCTGGCAGGAGGGCGCGATCTTGTCCGCGCACGATGTCATCGGCCGCCTGCATCGCAAGGTGCTTGCCCAAGGAGCTCGCGCATGACGCTGTTCCCCCGTGTATTCGCTGCGGCAGCGGTGCTGTGCATTGGTGCATTGCTGCTGCCGCCTGGCCTGCACGATGCAAGCGCGCAGAGTTCCGATGCCACCGTGTTGTATCCGCAGAAAGGCTTTGCCACCGCCTCCGGCCAGCATGTCTACCAGGCCGTGTGCCAGGGCTGTCACATGCCCAGCGGCACTGGGGCGCAGGGGGCAGGCGAATATCCGGCGCTGGCCGGCAACCCCAAACTCGCCGCCGCGCCGTACGTCACCATGATGGTGCTCGACGGCCACGCCGGCATGCCGGGTTTCGGTGAGATGCTCACCGACCGCCAGGTGGCCGAGGTGGTGAGCTATGTGCGTACTCATTTCGGTAATGACCACGCCGAAGTGGTTACCGTCGACGACGTCAAACTGCTGCGCCACTGACCGTTTCCTCATGCAAGGAGTTGCCATGTTCCGTCCCGCCGTGATTGCCGCCACCGCCGCCGTGCTGTGGTGTGGAAGTGTTGCCGCCGCACAGGCCGCCGAGGTGATCCGCCACAAGATTCCCAACAGCGATTTCCCGATCGCCGCGGCCGTGGAGGTACCGGCCGGCAAGGCCACCGTGTATGTCAGCGGCAAGGTGCCGGCGGTGGTGGATACCACAGCGCCGAAGGGCTCGGCCGCCGCCTACGGCGATACCAAGGCGCAGACCATCAGCGTACTTGCGCAGATCAAGCAGCAGCTGGAATCGCTGGGCCTGGGGATGGGCGATGTGGTGAAGATGCAGGTGTTTCTGGTCGGCGATCCGGCCATGGACGGCAAGATGGATTTCAACGGATTCATGGAGGGCTACCGGCAGTATTTCGGCACCAAGGAGCAGCCCAATCTGCCGGCGCGCTCGGCGTTTCAGATCGCCGCGCTGGGCAACCCGTTGTACCGGGTAGAGATCGAAGTGGTTGCCGTGCGTCCTTGAGTTCGTCTTTGTCGCCTTGCTGGAGGTTCACCATGCATACCGCCCTGTCGCGCCGCAGGTTTCTGCGTGATTCCGCCCTGTTTGCCGGTGCTGCCGGGGGCGCCCTGCCGCTGCTGGCCAGCGCCGCCGAACGCTCGGCCGCCATCGCGCCTGCCACAGCGGGCGCCTTGGCGCCGGTGATGATCGGCTCCAACGAGTTTCCCGATGGCCCGTGTGCCGCGGCGATCAAGGCAATCACCCAGATTGCGCCGCAGGGTGGGCGGTATCTGCGTGAGCTGCAGATAGAACTGATGACCACCCTGGCCGCTGAGCTCAAGCTGCCGGTGAATCACCTGATGGCCTACGCCGGTTCCACCGAACCGCTCGACTACACGATGCTGGCCTTCACCTCGCCCAGTGCCGCGCTGGTCACCGCCGACCCCACCTACGAATCCGGCTGGCGCGCTGCTTCCCGCAACGGCGCCAAGCTGGTCAAGGTGCCGTTGCGCAAGGACTTCTCGCACGACGTGCAGGCGATGTGCGCAGCCGACGCCAACGCCGGCGTGATCTACATCTGCAATCCCAATAATCCCACCGGCTCGGTGACCGCACGCAAGGATCTGGACTACGCGCTGGCGCACAAGCCCAAGGGTAGCATTTTGGTGGTGGACGAGGCCTACATCCATTTCGCGCAGAGCACCCGCAGCGTGGTGGACATGGTGGCCGCGGGAGAAGACGTGGTGGTACTGCGCACCTTCTCCAAGCTCTACGGCATGGCCGGCATCCGCCTGGGCTATGCGGCAGCACGCCCGGACCTGCTGGCCAAGCTGATGTTCTACAGCGTCAACAGCCTGCCGGTGACCGCGGCCGCGGCGGGCCTGGCCAGCCTGCGCGATGCCACGCTGGTGCCGCAACGGCGCGCACGCACCGCGGCCACCCGCACCGATGTCATCGACTTCCTCACCAAGCAGGGCTATGCCTGCACCGCCTCGGAAAGCAACTGCTTCATGGTCGATGTAAAACAGCCCGCGGCCGGCTTCAAGGACGCCATGGCCACCTTCGGTGTATTCATCGGCCGCAGCTGGCCGGTGTGGCCCACCTGGTCGCGGATCACGGTGGGCACGCCCGAGGAGATGGCGCGCTTCAAGCAGGCCTTCGTGCAGGTCATGGCCGGCAAACGTGGCCCATTGCCGCTGCCCGACGCCACCGCAAGCGCGCAGGCGCCGATGGATGCCTTCTTCCGCTACGCCTAGCGCAGGGCGCCGCGTGCGACAAAAACATCGGGCAGGGGTTGCCTGCCGCGTGCCTGCTCGCGGTACTCTGACGGCGCCGACGCATGCGCGCCGCGTCAGGCATCCGGCACCGGCATCTACGTGGCCGGGCAGCGCGCAACCCTTTTTGCAGGAGTGTGTCCTTGAAGCTGCTTTCGACCATTGCCGTGCTTGCGCTGGTGTCATTGGCACCATCAGCGTGGGCGAAGACCTGTGCGGTGACCATCACCGGAACCGACCAGATGAAATTCGACCAGAGCGCGATCACGATCGCTCCCGACTGCACCGACGTCGCCGTGACGCTCAAGCACTCCGGCAAGCTTGCCGCCACGGTGATGGGGCACAACTGGGTGCTGACCAAGAGCGATGACTTCCAGGCTGTGGCCAACGCCGGCGTGCGCTCCACCATCGCCGACAGCTACCTGCCCAAGGCCGACCCGCGCGTGATCGCGCACACCAAGGTGATCGGCGCGGGAGAAACCGCCACGGTGACCTTCCCGACCAGCAAGCTGAGCAAGGGCGGCGCGTATACGTTTTTCTGCTCGTTCCCCGGCCACTGGGCCATGATGAAGGGCACGCTGCGCTTTGGGTGATGCAGTGCACGCGCTGCATCGCTCTACGCCTGTCGCGCATCCAGCCACGGCTGTGATGCGCGGCTGAACTCAGGGGGTGGTTGGCCCTGTTGGTGGGTCCATCTCGCGCAACAAGCCGCGCTGCAAGGCCTGCGCCAGTGCACCTTCGCGGCTGCGTGCATCGAGCTTGCGGTACACGTTCTTCAAGTGAAATTTGACGGTGTTTTCCGACAGGTGCAGGCAGCGTGCGATCTGCTTGTTGGAATAGCCGCGCGCCAGTTGCGCAAGCACTTCCAGTTCGCGTTCGCTAAACAGATCGTTGGCCGGATCGTCGTCGCCACTGAGCCTGTCCAGCAAGGCCTGGATGGTGAGCGCGCGGGTGGTGCCGCCCACGGTCTGCGGGTCGTGCTGGCGTAGCGAGCGCAGCATCGCTTTTGCCGGCAGCCCCAGCTCTGCAATGGCTTGCCAGCTGCGGGTCAGCGCAACGTGATCCAGCGCGCTGTACAGATACGGCAATGCCGCGGCCAGTTCGCCGCGCTGTTGCAGCACCAGGGCGATGCGTGCGCGGGTGCGTGCCAGGTGGCAGAGGTTGTCGCTGGCAAGGCAGGCCTGTTCGATCTGGCCGAGGATGGTCAGCGCCGCGCTGCTGCGGCCGGCCAAACGATGCCAGCGCGCGAGCGCGAATCCCATCGCTGCACGGTCGCGCCAGCGGTGCGGCGAGCGCAGGGTGTGCGCCAGCCCGGATTCGCCGCCGGTGCGTGCAATCAGCACATCGATGGCGGCGTTGCCCGGGTGCTCCAGCATCACCATCAAGCGCCAGGCGGCGGCCAGTTCGGACAGGCGCGCGAGCTTGCGCCCGTGGGCGATCTGCTCCACGTGTTCCAGCAAAGCGGCCGCGCTGCGACCACTGTGATCGCGCAGGCGCTCCAGCCCCAGCGCGGTGTCGTAGCCGGCGGCCAGCACGTCGGTGCTGCCGTCGTGCTGCTCCAGAATGTCCAGCGCCGGATGCAGCAGGTCGGCGGCATCGTCGTGGTGCCCGCGTTCGTAATGCAATTGCGCCAGCAGGCAGTGTGCGGTGGCCTGCAGGACGCGGTCTGGCTGCGGCGCACGCAGGCAGCCGTTGAGTGCCTGCTGATAGCACGCCTCGGCATCGCCCAGCCGGCCGCGATAGAAAAAACTCTGCCCCAGCACCAGCAGTGCATGACCGGTGCCGAGCTCGCTGCCGCCGCGTCCCATGGCCTCGCGCGCGCCATGCGCATAGCGCTCGGCCAGCGCGAAGCCACCTTGCGCGAGTGCGGTGGTGGCGCAGATGCACAGCAGCATGCCGCGGCCAAGATGGTCGTCTTCGTCCAGCGCGGCCGCCTGGCCCGCGATCTGGGTCAGGCCATGCGGGTTGCCGCAGATTTCATCCAGCCGCTCGCGCAGTGCTGCCACCACCACGGTGTAGTCGCGTTGCAACGGCTCGCGCAGCGCGGCGGGAAAATCGCGGAAGCGCTCCAGCAGCAGCCGGGCATGACTGAACTCGCCCAGCTTCATGTGCAGATGCGCCTGGGTGAGATTCAACGCAGGCGTGTCGCGGATGGTGCGGTGGTCGAAGTGGCGCAGCAGCGCACGCACCTGATGGGTGCCATGGGTGAGCAGCAACTGCCAGGTGCCGGCGCGTGCCACGTAGCTGGCGGCCAGGTCGCCGCATTCGCCGCGCGAGGCGTGGCGGACCGCGTCGGAGAGGTACTGATGTTCGCCAAACCAGCGCGCGGCACGTTGGTGGATCTGCAGCGCGCCGGCGGGGTGTTCGCGATCGAGCAACTGCTGCAGGAAATCCGCGAACAACGGGTGGTAGCGGAACCATTCGCGCTCGCCATCCAGCGGGATCAGCAAGCCATGGAAATGTTCCAGCCCAGCCAGCAGCCGGCCACTGTCGTCGCGCTGGCGCACCGCATCGGCCAGTGCTGCGTTGACCCGCTCCAGCGGGCTGGTGCGCAGCAACAGGTCGCGCGTGTCCGCATCCAGGTCGTTGACCACCTGTTCGGCCAGATACGCCGCAATCTGCGCGTTGCGCCCGGAAAACCGCATGGCCACTTCCTGCTGGCGTTGCGCGCCGACTTCCAGCCACAGCCGGGCCAGATGCAGGGCGACCGGCCAGCCTTCGGTATAGCGGCGTAGTTCGTCCACCACCGGGGCCGCCACCTGCGCACCCAGCAGCGCCTGTGCTTCGTCCTCGTCAAGCGCCAGTTGGGTACTGCCGACGCGCGTGAGCTGGGCCTGCAATTCCAGCCGCGCCAGTGGCAGGCCGGGAACGCGGCGGGTGGACAACAGCAGGTGCAGGCGGCCGCCGGCGTGTTCGATCAGCCGCAACACCAGCTCGTCGATCGCGCTGCCGCCGGGGCGGTCGTAGTCGTCCAGGATCACGCTGATGCGGCGCGGTGCCGCGCGCAGCGCGCGGATCAGTGCATTGAGTGCGTCGCGCGGATCGTGGTCGCGGCCGTGCAGGGCTGGCGCACACAGGGCAGGGTCCGCACCGGCGCCTTGCAGGGCAAGCGCGAGGTGGCCGAGAAAGCGCGCCGGCTCGGCGTCTTCTTCATCCAGCGACAGCCATGCCACGGCGCCCGGCTCGCGCGCCAGCAGCTGCGCGTGCCACTGCGTCAGCAGCGTGCTCTTGCCGAAGCCGGGTGGTGCCAGCAGCAGGGTCAGCGGCCGCGCCTGCGCCTGATCCAGCACGGCCAGCAGGCCGCCACGCACAACCGCGCCGGCACGCGGCAACGGCGGCTCCAGCTTGCTGGCGAGCAGCCAATCGGGAAGGGTGAGGTCGCGCGACGGTGACGGGCGCGGGGTGAGCAACGCAACAGGCTTGAGCATGAGGCGAGGGCGGCCGTGGCAAAGCGTTGGCCGCGTGCCAACCGACACGCCGCGCAACACGATGAAGCAGCGGCGACGGCGCGGTGATCACCGCGAACGGTGAGATCGGCTGCACTGCGCTGCTTCGTGGGTCCCCACCCATGCCCATCCCTTGGCACCTGTCAGCAAGGTATGACAGCCACAAGACAAAAGCAAAGGTGGGACCAGGTCACAGCCGCGCGCCCGGGCTCAGCGCATGACGTCGGCGAAGGCCTCGCGTGCGGCGGCCAGGGTGGCCTCGATGACGGCCTCGTCGTGGGCGCTGGACACGAAGCCCGCCTCGTAGGCCGATGGCGCCAGATACACGCCCTGCTGCAGCATCGCGTGGAAGAAGCGGTTGAAGGTGGTCACGTCGCAGGCGGTGGCCTGGGCGTAGTTCTCCACGATCTGGTCGGTGAAGAACAGCCCGAACATGCCGCCCACCTGGTTGGTGGTCACCGCTACCCCGGCGGCGCGGGCGGCGTCTTCCAGGCCTTCGCACAGCAGGCTGGTGGTCTCGCTGAGGCGGGCGTGGAAGCCCGGTTCCTGCACCAGTTGCAGCATCGCCAGGCCCGCGGCCATTGCCACCGGGTTGCCAGACAAAGTGCCGGCCTGGTAGATCGGGCCGGCGGGGGAGATCTGTTCCATCAGGTCGCGGCGGCCGCCGTAGGCGCCCACCGGCATGCCGCCGCCGATGATCTTGCCGAAGGTGGTCAGGTCCGGGGTCACGCCGTAGTGCGCCTGCGCGCCGCCCAGCGCCACGCGGAAACCGGTCATCACTTCGTCAAAGATCAGCAACGCGCCGTGGCGGGTGCACAGCGTGCGCAGGTGCTGCAGGTAGCCGGCCTGCGGCGGAATGCAGTTGGCATTGCCGACCACCGGCTCGATGATCACCGCCGCCACTTCGGCGCCGATCTCGTCGAACAACGCGGTGGCGCCTTCGAAATCGTTGAAGCTGAGCGTGGCGGTGAGCTCGCTCAGGCCTGCCGGCACGCCTGGCGAGGTGGGCACACCCAGGGTCAGCATGCCGCTGCCGGCCTTGACCAGGAACGAGTCGCCGTGGCCGTGGTAGCAGCCCTCGAACTTGACGATGCGGTTGCGCCCGGTGGCGCCGCGCGCCAGGCGGATCGCCGACAGCGTGGCTTCGGTGCCGGAATTGACCATCCGCACCATTTCGCAGGACGGCACCAGCCGGGTGATGGTTTCGGCCATGGTCACCTCGGCCTCGCAGGGGGCGCCGAAGGACAGGCCATCGCGGATGGCGCGTTCCACCGCTTCGCGCACGGCCGGGTGGTTGTGGCCGGCAATCATCGGCCCCCACGAGCCCACGTAGTCGATATAGCGGTTGCCATCCACGTCGAACAGGTACGCACCGTCGGCACGCGCAACGAAGAACGGCTCGCCGCCCACCGACTTGAACGCACGCACCGGCGAGTTGACGCCGCCGGGCATCAGGTTCTGCGCCTGGGAAAACAGGGCGTGGGAGCGGGAGTGGTTCATGAGCGCAGATCCTTGAGTGGTGCCGGTGGGGGCGTCGGCACCCGGAGCGGGGCGACGCGCCGGCCATTGTCAGGCTTCGGCCGCCCGCCGCCTACCCACCAAGGCCATCCCTACCCGTTGCGGCCAAATCCCCGGGCAGGTGCGCTGCCTATTATCGAATGCGACAGCGGCCGCGACGTTTGGGCATGAGCTGATGGCGGCAGGTCATTGGCGAGCGGTCCACGTCTTCACACAGTGTTTCTGGCAACGCCGCGTCCGGCGTTGCCACGTTGGTCGCCTTGCGACCGTTTCAGACCCCGGGGAGAGAGCATGAACCGTAGTATCCAGAGACGTGCCTTGGCAGTGGCACTGCTCGTTGCACTGGGCGCCGCGCAAGCGCAGTCCACCACCGGCAGCATCGTCGGCAGTGTCGGCGAAGGTGTCGGCACCACCGTACTGGTCGAAAACAACAGCGGCTTCAGCCGCGAAGTGCCGGTAGACGCGCGCGGCCGCTACGCCGCCGGCAACCTGCCGCTGGGCACCTACAAGGTCACCGTTAAGCGCGATGGCGCGGTGGTGGAAACGCGCGAGAACGTGGGCATCACGGTGGGCGCCAATACCGATGTGTCGTTTGCTGCCGCGGGGAGCGGCGTGCAGACGCTCGATAGCGTCACCGTCAACGCCGCCAGCCTGGCCACCATCGACGTCAGCAGCGTGGACACCCGCACCGTGGTCACTTCCGAACAGCTGGCGCAGCTGCCGCTGGGGCGCACCGCCGAAGCGATCGCGCTGCTGGCGCCGGGTGTGGTGGTCAACAGCGGCGGCTTCGACAACGGCCCGCTCGGCGGCTCGCTGCCCAGCTTCGGTGGCTCGGCCGCCAGCGAGAACGCCTATTACCTCAACGGCTTCAACACCACCGCCATCAGCAACAACCTGGGCGGCCTGACCCTGCCTTACGGCGCCATCGACCAGCAGGAAATCTTCACCGGCGGCTACGGCGCGCAGTTCGGCCGCTCCAATGGCGGCGTGATCAACCAGATCGGCAAGCGCGGCACCAACGAGTGGAAGTTTGGCGCCGCGGTGATCTGGGAACCCAACGGCCTGCGCACCAACCAGCGCGACATCTATTGGCGCCCGGATGCACAGGCCAGCACCGTCAACAATGCCGCATACCGCTATGCGCGCGCGGCCAACGGCCTGTACCAGCCCTCCAGCGAAGCCGAAGCCAACCAGACCACCTATAGCGCCTATGTCGGTGGCCCGATCATCCAGGACAAGCTGTTCTTCTTCCTGGCCGCCGAGCAGGTGGATTCCGACGGCACCCGCACCGCGACCAACCGCGACTCGGACAACGGCCGCACCGGCGGCCTGACCGACTACGACTACAAGCAGAAGCGCTGGTACGCCAAGGTGGACTGGAACATCACCGACAACCACCTGATCGAGGTGACCGGTGCCAGCGACGAAGCCGAAACCAACGGCGCCATCTACCGGTACGACTATCTGGCGCGCGAACGCGGCAGCTACTTCACCAACGAATCCACCTGGAAAACCGGCCCAACGCTGTTCACCGGCAAGTACACCGGCTACATCGGCGACAACCTCACCGTGACCGCGCTGTACGGCAAGATGCGCACGCCCGATGAGCTGACCGCCTTCAACTACGACCCGGCCGGCGGCCCGGTGATCAATAGCGCCGCGCTGCAGAATCCGGCCTACACCGGTGGCACGCCGCGCATCGGCAACCAGCTGGTGACCTCGGTCAGCTCGCCCGACCGCGAGTACAAAAAAGACAATCAGCGCCTGAATCTGGAATGGCGCGTGGGCCACCACACGCTCAACTTCGGTATCGACAACCAGAAATCCGAAGGCATCGACGTCGGCTCGGTACTGTCCGGCCCCGGCTACGCGTGGACCTATGGGCAGACCAACGATCCGAACGGCCTGGCGACTGGCGGCCTGGTCAGCCAATCGGCCAACGAAGCCGGCGGCATCGGCGCGCCCAGCCCCGGCCTGGTGGATCCGGTCAACGGTTCCAGCGGCTATTACGTGGTACGCAACATCAACACCAGCCTGTATTCGTACGAGGCCAAGCAGCGCGCCTACTACATCGAAGACAAGTGGCAGGTCACCGACAACCTGTTGCTGAGCCTGGGCCTGCGCAAGGACGAGTTCACCAACTACACCCCGTTCGGCGACCCCTATATCGAAGTCGACAACGCCTGGGCGCCGCGGCTGGGTTTCAGCTGGGATGTCAACGGCGATTCCAGCCTGAAGGTGTTCGGCAACATCGGCCGTTACTACCTGGGTCTGCCGTTGTCGGCGGTGAGCCTGTTCACGCCGGCCACCACCACCGACACCTACTACACCTACAGCGGCATCAACGCCGATGGCACGCCGGTGCTGGCGCAGCAGCTGGGGTCGGCGGTCTCGGCCAATTCGCGTTTCGGCCGCATCGCCGATGTGCGCACCGCCGTGGTCAAGGACATCGAGGGCGAAAACCAGGACGAAATCATCCTGGGCCTGACCAAGCAGCTGGATAGTGGCTGGGTGTTCGGCGTGCGCGGCACGCACCGCCGCCTCAATGCCGGCATCGACGACCAGAACTACGACGTCGCCAACACCGCGCTGATCGATGCCGCCGCCGCACAGGGCGTGACCATCGACTTCTCGCAGGTGGCTGGCGCCTCGCTGATCAACCCGGGCCAGACCAATAAGTGGGGCGTGATCGGCACCGACGGCCAGTTCCATGAAATCTCGGTCAGCCGCGAAGCAGCCGGGTTCCCGAAGTTCAAGCGCAACTATTCGGCAGTGGAGCTCAACCTGGAGCGCCCGTTCGACGGCAAGTGGTACGCCAAGGTCAACTACGTGTGGTCGCATAGCTACGGCACTACCGAAGGCCAGGTGCGTTCGGACCTGTGGCGCACCGGCGGCGCGTTGGGCAGCTACCAGGGCCAGGCCTCGGTCTCGACCACGCAGAGCTGGGACCACGCAGCGCTGATGGAGCATTTCAACGGCGATCAATCCAACGATCACCGCCACCAGTTGAAGCTGTTCGGCTTCTATCAGTTCACTCCGCAATGGGGCGCGTCGGCCAACTTCAGCCTGATCTCGGGTGCGCCGCACAACTGCCTGGGCAATTACTACGGCACCGAGTACAGCGGTCGCGATCCGGCCGGTTACGGCGGCAGCGCGATCACCGGTGGGCCGTATCACTACTGCTACAACCCGGAAACAGGCACCGGCAGTGCATCGCCTCCGGGCTCGCAGGGCCGCCTGGGCTGGATCGCCCAGCTCGACATGGGCGTGACCTACAAGCCGGCCTTCGCCGACGGCAAGCTGGCGCTGCGCTTCGATGTGTTCAACATCACCAACGAGCAGACCGCAACCAACATCTACCCGTTCTCGCAGTTGCCCGACAACACCACCAATCCCCTCTGGGACCAGGTCGTGGCCTACCAGGCGCCGCGCTCGGGCCGGGTGACGCTGAGCTACGACTTCTAATTGCGTTAGGCGACAGAGGCAAAACCAGCAGCGACGCGTAATGGCACGCGTCGCTGCTTTTTTTCGCGGTATGGGGCTCTGACCAGCTTCAATCGTCTGAATAAGACGCGCGACGCGCGACTTTTTTTTACCGGGTCGACCAACGTTCTGGGTCGGCGAGGGCAGCGCGTCCTCGGCCCACTGCGCTGTTGCCTGCATCTATCCGACGCGACGACTCGATCATTCGGTTGTCTCGAGTGGGGTGGATGATGCGGATAGATCACTTGCAGAGCGGTTGATCTGCGGTTTGGCTGCAGGGCCCTTGCCCGCCTACCATCGCGGGACACGGCGCAAGTACGTCCATGTAGCCTCTTTACGCGGCATCCATGCCGCGTAAGGTCCCGCGACGGTAGGCGGGCAAGGACCAGTCGAGATGGTCGGTATGCATGGTTGCAAGCAGGGCATGACGCGCTTTTAGTTCGTCAGCTAGCGTGTTCTGCGAACCATGCCAGCAAGCCTACGCAACTTACGCAACTTGCCAGGCAGCCAGCTTTTGATCCGGCTACCGACCAACGTCCTGGTGCGGTGTCCTCGCCGATTGCGGGACTGTGTGGCGGCATGGATGCCGCCACCGAGCCTCAACGGGCGGACTCACGGCGTGTCGCGCGGGCGGTGGGGGCACCGCGCCCTCGACTAACCAAGCTTTTGACCTGAGCTTCCGACTGCATCAGACATCGCCTACGACTCGAAATCTTGATGGTCTTGCGTCTGGCGCCATGGACAGCATGTGTCGAGGGCAACTCCGTCATCTGCCAGCAGCGCTACTGCGCAAACCCTGCGCGATACGCCTGCACTGCGGCGACCGGGTCCGCCGCCGCATACACGCCGCTGACCACCGCAATCAAGTCCGCGCCCGCAGTCACCAGCTCAGGCACCTGCGAAGGCGTGATGCCGCCGATCGCCACACGTGGCAGTCCCAACGCAGCGGCCTCGTGCAGCAATGCAGGCGTGGGACGGCGCGTGGTCACCTTGGTGGTGGTGGGGAAGAACGCCCCAAAGGCCACATAGTTCGCACCGGCCGCCGCCGCTGCGCGCGCGCGTTCGATCTCGTCGTAGCACGACACCCCGATGATGGCCGAAGCGCCCAGCAACGCGCGCGCTGCCGCCACTTCGCCATCGTCTTCACCCAGGTGCACACCGTCGGCGCCCACCTGCTGCGCAAGTGCCGCGTCGTCGTTGATGATCAATGGCACGCCCTGCGCGGTGCATGCCGCGCGCAGGGCGGCGGCCTGGGCCAGGCGCAGCGCTGCATCGGCCTGCTTGTTGCGGTATTGCAACCAGGTGATGTGCGGCAGCAGCGGCAACGTGCGCGCAAGCAACTGCGCGGTGTCGCTGGTGTCGGGGGTAATCAGGTAGACCCCGCGGGCGTTTTGGAGGGTCGGCATGGCAGCGCTTCCGAAAGCGGTGGGTGGGATGGGACAATGCAGCCCCACCGTTGCGTGACCGCGATTATCCGATGAGCGAGACATCCACGACCACCTACCGCACCTGGATGTGCGTCGTCTGCGGGTTTCTCTACCACGAGGCCGACGGCATTCCCGAAGAAGGCATCGCACCGGGCACCCGCTGGGAAGACGTGCCCGACAGCTGGACCTGCCCGGACTGCGGCGTCACCAAGGAAGATTTCGAGATGGTGGAGATCGACTGAGCCTGCATGCGCAGCGCCGCAAGGCGTCTGCGCCACCGGCCTGATGCTGTCTGCGGTGCCCTGCAGCGCTGAGCAGCGCGCAGTGCGCAGTGCGTACCTAATGCGCGCGTGAACGCTGGCTGTTCAATTCAACCAGGTGCTCATGCAGGCTTGCGGCGTCCTGCGCGCTGGGATGCAGCTGCAGGTAACGCGCCAGGTCGTGGCGGGCGCCGCTGCGGTGCCCGAGGTGCAGATACGCCATGCCGCGATCGCGCAGCGCTTCGGGCTGGTCCGGCACCAGCTTGAGAATGCGGTCGGCGCTGCGGGCGGCGCGGTCCCAATGCTCGGCATCGGCGTAGACGCCATGCAGGTTGCGCAGGATGCGGATCAGGATCGCCCGGTGCGGCGCCGGGTCCAGGATTTGCGCCAGTGCGCGGTCGTCGGGGATTTCCCCGCCCAGATGCGGGCGCGCGCGTTCACGCAGCTCGTCCACGCCCAGCGGGCGGCCGCCGTTGAACGGGTCCATCACCAGCACCCCGTCGTCTACCGGCAGGCGTACCAGGAAGTGCCCTGGGAACGACACCCCGGCCAACGGAATGCCCAGCCGGCGCGCGACTTCGATCTGCACCATCGCCAGCGAAATCGGGTTGCCCAGCCGGCGCTCGAACACTTCGTTGAGGTAGCTATTGCGGGGGTCGTAGTACTCGTCGTGGTTACCCGAGTAGCCCAGCTCGTCGAACAGATAGCGGTTCACCGCGGCCATCTTCAGCGGCCACAGATCGATTGCGTCGACCTCGCGCCGCAAGTGCTCCACATGGCTTTGCACGAGCGTGTCATACAGCTCGGCGTCCAGCTGCGGATACTCGTCGCGCGCGATCAGCAGCGCGGTGGACATCAGCGGCACCGCGTCGTCGTCCAGGCTGGCGAGCGCGGTCCAATGGGGAAGTGGGAGCATGTCGACCATGACGACAAGAGTGTCGGCAAGCGGCGCGGGGTTCAAGTCCGGCACTTCCTGACAGGAGACACCACATCGCTGTGAATCACTTCAGCTTGGGAATATCCGGGCTGAAAGTAAGCTCGGCCCCGTCCCGCAGGTCGAGCTTGGCGGCCTGGCCGGCGTTGAGCTCGAGCACGTAGCGCGCCGGTTGCTTGCTGGGGTAGGGCGGGCAGGCATCGCCGGCCGAGCACGGCGGCACGTCGCGCTGTTGCGACACCAGCCGGCGCTGGTTGTCGAAATACAGGATGTCCAGCGCGATCTTGGTGTTCTTCATCCAGTACGCCTGCGGCGTCTGGCTGTCGTGGATGAACAGCATGCCGTGGTCTTCCGGCATGGCATCGCGGAACATCAGCCCCTGCGCGCGGTCGGCATCGTTTTGCGCCAGCTCCACGCTGTAGCGGGTGCCGGCAAGCTCCACCCAGGAACTGCCGGCACTGGCGCAACCGCTGAGCGCCAACAACAGAGCCAGGCCAAACAGATGGAAAAGACGCATGGGCGATGCACCGCTGGAGGGGGAGCGCGCACCTTCTGCCAAGCGCCAGCGTGCGTCAAGCCGGTTCGGCCATCGCGCGGCTGTGGCTGCAGCCTGCGGTGTGCCCAGGCTGCGGCCGCATGCGGCTGTGCTTACAGCACGCGCGGTGGCTCGCCGCCGACGATCACCACGTCGGCCGGGCGGCGCGCGAACAGACCCACGCAGACCACGCCGGGAATCTGGTTCAAGTTCCGCTCCAGCGCCACCGGGTCGGTGATATGCAGGTTGTGCACATCCAGCACCACGTTGCCGTTGTCGGTAACCACGCCGTCACGCCAGACCGGCTGCCCGCCCGTGAGCGCCAGGATCTGCCGGGCCACCAGGCTGCGCGCCATGGGGATCACCTCCACCGGCAGCGGGAAGTTGCCCAGCACCGGCACCTGCTTGCTCGGGTCGACGATGCAGATGAAGCGCTCGCTCGCTTCGGCGATGATCTTCTCGCGCGTGAGCGCCGCGCCGCCGCCCTTGATCAGGCAGCGGTTCGGGTCGCACTCGTCGGCGCCATCCACATACAGCGACAGCGTGCCGGTGTGGTTGAGGTCCAGCACCTCGATGCCGTGCTGGCGCAGCCGCGCGGTGCTCTGTTCCGAGCTGGACACCGCACCCTTGATGCGATGGCCGATGCGGCCGAGTGCGTCGATGAAATACGCCACCGTCGAGCCGGTGCCGACCCCGACGATCATGCCGTCTTCCACGTAATCGATCGCCTTCTCGGCGGCCAGGCGTTTTGCTTCGGACATTTTGGGGCTCGGGATTGGGGAATCGGGAATCGGGAATCGCAAGAGCGGTCGGGCTGAGTCGGGATGTGCAAATCTCAATCCCGATTCTCTGCTCCCAGCTATTCCATCGCCAGCAATAGCTTCCACTGCGCCGCAGTTACCGGCAGGATCGACAGGCGGTTGCCGCGTGCGATCAGCGGAAAGCCGTCGCCCAGGGCATCGGCGTGCTGCTTGATCTCGTCCAGCGCGATGGTGCGTTTGAGTTTGCGCTCGAACGCCACGTCCACCAGCATCCAGCGTGGGTCTTCGCGCTTGGCCTTGGAGTCGTGATAGTCGGATGCCGGATCGAACTGGGTCTCGTCCGGGTAGGCGGTGCTGGCCACCTTGGCGATGCCGACAATGCCAGGCACCTTGCAATTGGAGTGGTAGAAGAACACCCCATCGCCCACCTGCATGCCATCGCGCATGAAGTTGCGCGCCTGGTAGTTGCGCACGCCGTTCCACGGCTCGGTGCCAACGCGCTCCAGGTCATCGATGGAAAACGTGTCCGGCTCGGACTTCATCAGCCAATAGCGCTTGCGGGCAGTCATGCGGGAACGGTGTCGTCTTTCAGGAAGGTGGCGTGTTCGGTGCAGATGGCATCCACCGGCACGTCCCAGGCGGCGACGGGCAAGGCGGGAACCTGCTGCGCGGCAAAGCCCACGCCGACCAGCCAGGGCGGCGGCGCCTGGCGATGCCGGAACGCGAAGCTGCGATCATACCAGCCGCCCCCCATGCCCAAGCGCCCGCAGGCGGCGTCGAAGCCGGTCAACGGCGTCACCACCAGGTCCATGTCTTCCGGGCCCAGCGTGTCGGCACGGTCCACGTCTGGCTCGGGGATGCCATAGCGGTTGCTGACCAGGCCCTGGCCCGGCTTCCACGGTGCAAAGCGCAGCACGCGCCCGTCCAGCACCGGCAGGCAATAGCGCACGCCTGGTGGCAGGCTCAGTTGCCAGCGGTGCAGCGCGATCTCGCCATCCATCGCCCAGTAGCCGGCCACCGCGCCCTGCTGCGGTGCAAACGGCAGCGCCAGCAAGCGCTCGGCCAGCGCGTCGGCGGCGGCGAGGCGTTGCGCAGCCGGCAGGCTTCGCCGCGCGGCACGTAGTTGCTGACGCAGCGCATCTCGGTCGTCGGACATCGGGATCTCGGCGCAAAGGGAAGCGGCATTGTCGGCCGCGGGCGCGCGCATGCCTAGCTGCGCGGTGTTGATGCGCGGATGACTGATCGCAACGTGCCGCGTGGAGGTGCGGTCGGCGTTCGCACCCGGTTGCGGGAGTGCGAGGCGGCGCAGGCCAAGTGACTCGCGGGAGCGCATTGAACACCAGTGAGTGCGTCACCACATCGCGGAGCGCGTGCGCACGTGACATTGGACAACGCACAAAAAGAAACGGCGCCCAAGGGCGCCGTTTCAAAAAAATTGCATTCTCCGCCATGACGATGTGTGCGAAACGACCTTGAACCCGGGGTTCAAGTGGGGACGTTGTGAGGCCATCGGGCTTCCCGCTACAAGGCGGACTTGCACACCCGGCTTCGTCGCGCCCCCGTGGTCGTAATTAAGGGACAAGGCGAATGTTTTGCACACCGTCGTTCACAGCAGAGAACGCAGGTGAATTATAGACCTCCGCGCCCCGATGGCTAGCCCATTCGTCGGTAATGCGTTCCTGGAGATTCATATTTGCGATGACAGTGCGTATTGCACTTCAACGCGGTGTATCGATCACGCCGTCTAGACGCCGATTCATGCTGTCCAGCGTGTTGGCGAGCTCGCGTTCGTACACAGCCTGCTGCTCGCGCAGCTGCTGCAACTCATGCGCCAGATTCAACGCGGCCAGCACCGCGACCCGATCCACCGCCGCCATGCGGTTGCTGCCGCGGATCTCGCGCATGCGCAGATCCAGCAGGCGCGCGGCGGCGGTGAGGCTCTCGCGTTCCTCGGCGGTGACGCCCACCGTGTATTCACGATCCAGAATACGGACGCTGACCGGCTCGTTGCTCACGTGTGCTGCTCCAGTGACTTCAATCGCACGATCATGGCTTCCACGCGTGAGCGTGCCTGTTCGTTCTTGGTCAGCAGCTGCGCGCGCTCGCCGATCAACTGTTCCTGTTGGTGGCGCAGGCTGCGGTTTTCGTCGGTGAGCCGCTGGGTGCGCTCCACCAACGCCTCCACACGGGCGGCGAGTGCGCGGAGCTGGGCGAGGGCGGCGGCGTTGTCCATCCGCCCACGATAGGGGCGCGTGCGCGCGCCGGTCAAGCGCCTGCATGCGCCGGCCGTAAACGCCGCAATCGCAGCCGCCGCAAGGGCTGGCACTGCGTTGACGGCTCATCGGGCGCACCGCGTGGAACGCGGCATGGAACATGGTAGTGGGGCGAGCGGCGGGTGCCTTGGTACACTGGGCAGTCATATCGCCGGCCCCGGGCCGGCATCTTTTCGACTCAGCCTGGATGACCTGATGGATCTGCCCGATGTAGCCGCTGTGCAACACGAAAGTCGCCAGTTGGACCTGGCTTCCTCCGCGGCGGAATTGCATGGCGGCCTGTGCGGCTGGCTGTCCGGCGGCGGCGCCGACAGTGCCGACTGGCTGGCGCGCATCCTGGCCGACACCGCGCAGGTGGCTCCCGCGCAGGGCGGCGCCTTGGACCAGATGCGGCAGGCCACCGTGGCGCAGCTGGAAGACCGCGACTTTGCCTTCGAGCTGCTGCTGACCGAAGACGGCGCGCCGCTGCCGGCCCGCACCGATGCGCTGTTCGACTGGTGCCGCGCGTTTCTGGGCGGGTTTGGCCTGGCTGCGCAGCAGCGCCCGGCACTGTCCGAAGAAGGCGAAGAAGCGCTGCAGGATCTGGCCCGGCTTGCGCAGGCGTCCAGCGACGACTTCGATACTGCCGAAGAAGACGACACCGCCCTGGCCGAGATCGAGGAATTCGTGCGCGTGGCGGTGCTGTTGCTGCATGGCGACTGCGTGATGGGGCCGCGTTTTCGCCAACGCCTGAACTGACCGCCGCACGATATGAAGAAGCTCACCGGCATTGGCGCAGCCGAGTATGCGCGCCGACGCAAGCAGCTCATGCAGATGGCCGGCGAGCAGGCCATCCTGATCCTGCCTGCGGCACCGGAGCGGGTGCGCAGCCATGACACCCATTACCCGTACCGGCAGGATTCGGATTTCTGGTACCTGAGCGGGTTTCCGGAACCGGAGGCGGTGCTGGTGCTGGTGCCAGGGCGCAAGCACGGTGAGGCGATCCTGTTCTGCCGCGAGCGCGATGCCGAGCGCGAGGCCTGGGACGGCCCGCGCGCGGGCCAGGAAGGCGCGGTGGCGCAGTACGGCATGGACGATGCGTACCCCATCGACGATGTCGACGAGATCCTGCCCGGCCTGCTGGAAGGACGCAGCCGCGTCTACTACCACTTCGGCCGCGATGTGGATTTCGATCTCAAGCTGATCGGCTGGCTCAAGCGGGTGCGCGAGCAGGTGCGCCATGGCGCGCAACCGCCGCATGAATTCCTGGAGTTGGGGCATCTGCTGCACGAGCAGCGCCTGTTCAAGTCACGCGACGAGATCGCGTTGATGCAGCAGGCCGCCGACATCAGCGTGCGTGCGCATCGCGCGGCGATGCGGTTGGCGTGCCCGGGCGTGCACGAGTATCAACTGCAGGCCGAGATCGAACGCGAATTCCGCGCCGCCGATGCGTGGCCGGCGTACGGCAGTATTGTCGGCACCGGCAGCAATGCTTGCGTGCTGCATTACCGCGCCAACAACGCGCGCAGCCGCGATGGCGAGCTGGTGCTGGTAGACGCCGGCGCCGAATACCGCGGCTATGCGGCCGACATCACCCGCACCTTTCCGGTCAACGGCCGCTTCAGCGCGGCGCAGCGTGCCCTGCACGATCTGGTCGGCGCCGCGCAGGCGGCCGCCCTGGCGCAGGCACAACCGGGCATTGCCTACGAGGCCGGTCACCTGGCGGCGGTGCAGACACTGACCGAAGGGTTGCTGCGCCTGGGGCTGCTCAAAGGCACGCTGGAGCGCAACCTTGCCGAAGGGCACTACAAGCGGTTTTATCGGCACAAGACCGGCCACTGGCTTGGCCTGGATGTGCATGACGTTGGCGAGTATCGCCTCGCGGGCGAGTCGCGCCTGCTGGAGCCGGGCATGGTGTTCACCATCGAGCCTGGGTTGTATGTCTCGGCCGACGATACGAGCGTGGACGCCAAGTGGCGCGGCATCGGCATCCGCACCGAAGACAACGTGCTGATCACCGCCGACGGCCATCGCGTGCTCACAGATGCGCTTGCGCGCAGCGCCGACGAGATTGAAGCGGAGATGGCTGGCCTCCGCGTGTAGTTGCTGACGGATCGATCGTCAGGAGCGCCAGCCGCCTTGCCGTCAGCATCCTCACAGAGACGCTGGACGCGTGGCATCGCCATGTATCACCGCAAGCGCTTAGTCGGCCGGCGCAACGTATTGCATTCAAGATGCGCGATGGGCGTGATGCCTCGGGGCCAGTGTGCGTCCAAAGCGGCGCGTGCGCGGTCGATGTGACCGTGCCTGGCGCGTCGCAAGCATGACGCGCCGCCAGTTTCATTGACCCAACTGCGGCGTCTGCATGCGTTCTGGCTGTTGCAGCGCCTCGCCAGGTGCAGCGATCTGCCGCGCACGCTCGAAGGACTGTTCCTCGGGCGTAGCCAGTGCCTGCTCGGTTTTCATGTGCGCGCGCAGATGCGCCGGGTTGGCTGGGTCGCCCTGTACCACGAACACGTTTTCGCCGCCGTGCACGCCGGTCTTGTTCGCTTCGCTCATCAGCACGTGATCCACGCGCGACAGCCCGCCTTCTTTGGCCAGGGGCAACAAGGCAGCGGTCAGTCGCGCACTGGTCTGGTCTGGGGCGCGCCCGTGCGCGGCGTCGATCCCATGCACGCCGCGTTCGATCTGCTGGTACATCGGGTGGTCGGGGTGCGAGGTCTGGCGTGGATCGTTCATGGCGATGCTCCGTGCTGTGCAGTGCGAATCAGGGTGCGGCAAACACCGGGCGGGTCAGGTTTTCCGGATCGCCGTCGGTGCAGGCCACTTCGTCTTCGATGCGGATGCCGCCGTACGGCGCGAACTGCGCCACGCGGTCCCAGTTCACGCTGGCGGCATGGCCGTTTTTCTTGACCTCGTCCAGCAGCATGTCGATGAAGTACACGCCGGGCTCGATGGTGACCACCATGCCTGGTTCGAGGACGCGGGTCAGGCGCAGATACGGGTGGCCGTCCGGGCGCTCGATGCGCCCGCCGCGATCGCTGGCTGCAAACCCGGCCACGTCATGCACCTGCAGGCCGATCAAGTGGCCCAGGCCATGCGGGAAGAATGCGGCGCTGACGCCGGTGGCCAGCGCAGCTTCGGGCGAAACCGTAATGATGCCGAAATCGCGCAGGATGCCCATCAGCGACAGGTGCGCGTCCACATGCAGTTGCTTGTAATCCACGCCGGCACGCACCGCATTGCCCATGCGCAGCTGCGCGGCATCCACCGCATCGATCAGCGCCTGGAACTCGCTGCCGGCATCGGCGGCGTAGGTGCGGGTGATGTCGCTGGCATAGCCATGCGCCGAGGCGCCGGCATCGATCAGAAAGCTGCGCAGTGGCTGCGGCGCCTGCCGGCCGAGTTCGGTGTAGTGCAGCACCGCACCGTGTTCGTTGAGCGCGATGATGTTGCCGTACGGCAATTCGTTGGCGTCCTGGCCGACTGCGCTGCAGTACGCCATGTGGATGCCGAACTCGCTCTGGCCCGCGCGGAACGCAGCCTCGGCGGCGCGGTGACCACGCACCGCCAACTGCTGCGCGAGCCGCATCACGGCCAGTTCGTACGGTGTCTTGAAGGCGCGTTGGTAGTCCAGGAAGTCGAGCACCGCGGCCGGGTTGTTGGGCACGCACGCGCCCAGCGCACTGGCGGCTTCGCCCAGGATGGCGCAGCGCTCGGTGCGGGCGGGCAGCAGCGGCAATGCGGCCTCCGGCGTGCGGATGATGTGGATGTCGCAGTGCTCCACCCACCAGCCGCTGGGCGCGTCGGGCACCACGTGCCAGTAGTCGAACGGCTGATAGAAAATCACCGTCGGCCGCTTGCCGGGCGTGTAGACCAGCCAGCTGTGCGGCATGCGGGTAAGCGGCACCCAGGCCTTGAACTGCGGATTGACCGCAAACGGGTAGTCGCGGTCGTCGAACAGCTGGTAATGCGTGGTGCCGCTGGGAATGACCAGATGATCGAAGCCGCCACGCTGCAGCGCCTGGTCGGCGCGCGCGGTGAGCGTGCGCAGGTGGTCGGAATACAGGGCGCTCAGGGATGGCTGGGTCATACGGGCTCGATCGGCGTTGCAAGGCAATGCGCAATTTTGCCGCAATCGTTGTGAGGCTGTCCTGGCGCGGCGAGCGTGAGCTGCGCAGCTGGGGGAGTTGGTTGCGTGCCGCCGCCGCCGTGCATCTGCCGGCCGGGTGCTGTCATGCATTCACCTGGGGCGCTGCAACTCCGCGCGAACGCGTCAGGCATCGGCGCGCCCCCGAGCGCTAGACCAGATGCTCTTCCGCAATCCAGGCACGCAGGCGCTGGCGGTGCGGCTCGGACATGGTCAGGAAACGGAAGCCAGCCCAGGCCTGGCCTGGCGCGTGGGCCGCTTCGGACCACAGCAGGTGCACGCCGACGTCGATTTCGGTGGCGCGGCCGGCGCGCTCGGGCAGGGCGAACCGCAGCTGATACAGCGCATCGTCGTGCAGCGGCACCGAGGCCAGTAGCAGCATGCCGGTTTCCGAGACATTGCCCAGCCGGCCGATCTGCGCCTCGCTGAGCATGTCGGTGACCGGCACCAGGTCGGTCGGCTGGCGGCGTGGGGCGCGGCGGGTGTCCTGGATCATGCGCGCGCCTCTGTGTCCGCTGCAGTGGATTGGCCGGCCAGCGTGCGCAGCGTGCGCACAGTGGCGTGCCAGGCGCGATCGATCAGCCGCGATTTTTCTTCGACCAGCAAACGCACCTGGCCGGCGGCCATCAGCCGTGCCAGGCCGTCGAGCGAATGGTCGGCCACTTTCTGCCCGCGTTGATTGACGAACAGCGCGTGGTCGGTCATCGGGCTGTACCAGGACAGCCGCTGCCGGCGCAGATCGCCTTGCTGATTGACCACGAACTCGAACCAGGTGCCGAACGGCAGGCTGCGCAGCTGCGTGTAGCAGGCGTCTTCTTCCGGGGAACGCGGCACTGCGTTCTGCTTGCGCGCCGCGCTGTCGCCTTGATCGCCCAGGCGCGTGCGTGCCTTGAGCTTGGCGGTCAGCTCGGTGCGCGAGGTCAGCGCGTCTTCGCCGCCGGGCGTGGAAAGGCGGCGCGCAATCGCCGCCGCTTCATCGCCGTGGTAGCCCACTTGCAACAGGGCAGCTTCCACCTCGCTGCCCAGCGCGGTATCGGTGGGGTGATCCTTGGTGCGGCAGGTGACCTCGGCGATCCGGGCGGTGAGCGTCTGGCGCTCGTCCCATTCCGGCGACTGTTCGCCCTGGCGCAGCAGGGTGAGCGTGAGCACATCCGACCAGGCCTGGCGCAGTAGCGATTGCACAAAGCGCGGAGGCGGAGCCGCGTCCTCGCAGACCTGTTCGATACGCGCCTGCGCCTGCTGCTTGGCCGATTCCAGCCGTTCCTTGCCGCGTGCGGCGTCCACATGGCGCCGCTCGGCCACCTCGGCCTTGCGGGCCAGCGTGCGCAGATGGGTCTGGATGTCCTCGTTGGCGGCGGCGAACACCGCTTCATCGCCCTGGTAGGTATGCACGATGCTGTCGACCGCAGTGCCCAGCTTCTGCAGTAGTTGCGGGTCGACGTCGTCTTCGCCCAGCCACACGGCGCCGGACTCGGCCACGGTGTTGAGCAACTCGCGCACCGGGTGCTGGTCGCGCACGAAGAAATGCGCATCGGCCAACGCGGCGCGCACGACCGGTACCTGCAACTTGGCCAACAACGCCTGCGCCGGGGTCTGCTCACGCACCTCGCGCTGCATCTGCGCGTACAGCAGGCCGAGCAGGTCGAAGGTGTCGGTCTCCTGCGCCGACAGCGCAGCCTGCGGCCCGTGCTGGGTACGCAGTACGTCCAACAGCTGGCGCTGGATTGCCTCGATGCCAACTGGTGCAGCGGTCGACGCGACGGCAGGCGCAGCCATGGCACCTTGCAGGCTGGCCAGTGCCGCGTTGAGCGCGGCCTTGGGCACGGCGGTAGCAGGCGGCTGCGCGCTGGCGGAGTGTCCGGCGGCCGTCGCTGCGGCGGTCATGGCGCCTGGCTGCGCGAGCGACGACGAGAGCGTTTGCACATTGCCCGACTGCGCTGCGCCCGCCTGGCCCTGGCGCGCGGACGACATCAGCCCGCCGAGCGCCTGCACCGCATCGGCCAGCGCCGGTGAGGTCGCTTGATCCTGCGCTGCGGTCGATGCCGGCGACGGCGCTGCGGACGGTTCAATCAAGGCGCTTTGCCAGGCGGTCGGCGCAGCCTGGCCGCTCCACCCGGTGGCGGGCCGTGACGCCGGCGCGCGCTTGCCCGCGCCCACGTCCTTGGTCATGCCCTGCGCAGCATGAGCGGGCCGGCGGTTTTGCACCTGCGTTGGCTTGACCAGATAGGGGTGATAGATCAGCCCCGGCAGGATGCCTTCGTGGGCCAGCGTGGCGTTGATGCGCTCGAACAGATCGCCCAGGCGCTCGATCACCTGGCGTTCGAACACGCGATACAACGTGAGCTGGCCGTCCAGACTCAGGCCCAGCGTCTCACCGCACTGGCGCAACACCCGGCACAACGCCCAGGGACCCAGCGGCACCGCTTCCAGTTCGAATTCCGGCACCGCGCCGACCACCGCCAAGCGCTGCGCCAGCAACTGCAGCACACCGGCACGTCGCGCTGTTTCGCGGCGCGCGATGTCGTTGAGCACGATGTCGCGATCGATGTCGGTGTCTTCCACCAGCGTCAACATCTGCGGATGCGTGGGCGCGTCGGCCACTGGCGCAGCGGCCTTGGGCGCGCGCAGTTCGGCCAGCGCCTGCGCCAGGTGGTGCAGGAATGCCTGCGGAAACTGCTCCACGTGCTCGCGCAATCCGCGCATCTGCGCATACGCCTCGGCCTGCTGCTGGCTGTTACGGGCGAATTCGGCCTGGTGCAGCAGTTCGCGCTCCAGCTCGACAATGGTCAGTCGCAACGGGCCACCCAGGGTTTGCGCGCATTGCGCATGCACGGTGGCCAGCAGGCGGCGGGCACGCGCAGACACCGGGGCATCGGCAATCGGGCCGGTGAGGGCGTGCGGCAGGGAAGAAGCGGGCGTGGACATCCGTGCAGGGCTCGTTTCGAAGCGTGAGCTATGTAGCACGTTTCGCCAGCGACCGCCCGCGCCCGGCTCAGGGCAGGAACAGCTCCACCACGTCGTTGGTGAAGCGCCGGCCCAGCTCGGTCGGCACGACGCGGCCATGCTGTTCGACCAGCCAGCCCTGCGCCATTGCGCGTGCCAGCGGTGCCTGCAGCACCTGCGCCGGCAGACCGGTGCAGGCTTCGAAATCGCTCAGCCGGAAGCCTTCATGCAAGCGCAGCAGGTTGAGCATGTATTCGAACGGCAGCCGCGCGGCAGGCACGTGCTCATCGCCGCCGATCGCTGCCGTGCTGCCGGCACTGGCCAGATAACTCTGCGGATGCTTGTGCTTCCAGCGCCGCAACACCTGTTGCTCGGCACCGGAACTGATCTTGCCGTGCGCGCCGGCACCAATGCCCAGATAGTCGCCAAACCGCCAGTAATTGAGGTTGTGCGCGCACTGCCGCCCGGGCTGGGCATAGGCGCTGACTTCGTACTGCGCATAGCCGGCCGCAGCGAGCAGGCGTTGGCAGTGTTCCTGCATGTCCCAGGCGTCGTCGTCGTCGGGAATGCCTTGCGGCGGGCGCGCGAAGAACACCGTATTGGGTTCCAGCGTGAGCTGGTAATGCGACAGGTGCGTAGGTTGCAGGGCGAAGGCGCGTTCCAGATCGTGCTCGGCCTGCGCCAGCGTCTGCTCGGGCAGCGCGTACATCAGGTCGATGTTGAAGTTGTCGTAGCCGGCGTCCTGCGCCAGCTTGATCGCGCGCTCGGCTTCGGCGCTGTCATGGATGCGCCCCAGGCGCTGCAATGCCGCATCGTCGAAACTCTGCACGCCGAAGCTCAACCGGTTGACCCCGGCCGCACGGTACCCGTCGAAGCGCCCGTGCTCGGCGGTCCCCGGATTGGTTTCCAGGGTGATTTCCAGATTGGGCGCAAAGCGCAGGCGCGCGGCGGCGGCCTGCAGGAAGCGATCGATCGCTTCGGGCGGAAACAGGCTGGGCGTGCCGCCGCCGAAGAACACCGAGTGCACCACGCGGCCCCACACCAGCGGCAGGTCCGCATCCAGGTCGCGGATCAGCGCATCCACGTAGTCGTCGAACGGCAGCGCGCCCTTGGCCGCATGCGAATTGAAATCGCAGTACGGGCATTTGCGCACGCACCAGGGCAGGTGCACATACAGCGCGAGCGGCGGCGGGATCAGGTCGGGCACAGCGGCGTGTCGTGGATCAAAGTGACAGGGCGTGCAGCTTGTGCTGCAGCGTGGCCAGCGCCACTGCGCGGTGGCTCAGGCGGTTCTTCAGCGCGGTGTCCATCTCGGCGGCGGTCAGGCCGTGCACCGGGTCCAGGAACACCGGGTTGTAGCCGAAGCCGCCGGTGCCGCGCGGTGCGGTGGTGATCACGCCTTCCCAGCTGCCTTCGGCGATCAGCGGTTGCGGATCTTCCGGGTGGCGCAGCAGCACGATCACCGCATAAAACCGCGCGCTGCGGCGCTCGGCCGGGATCTCGCGCATGGCCTCGAGCAGCTTTGCGTTGTTGGCGTTGGCATCGGTCGGGCTGCCCGCGTAGCGCGCGCTGTACAAACCGGGCGCACCGCCGAGTGCATCGACGATCAACCCGGAGTCGTCGGACAGTGCCGGCAAACCGGTCACCGCGCTGGCGTGGCGTGCCTTGATCAGGGCGTTCTCGACGAAGGTGAGCCCGGTTTCAGGCACATCCTCCACGCCGAGCTCGCCTTGCGCCACGATCTGCAATGGCAGATCGGCGAGCATGGCGCGCAGTTCTTCCAGCTTGCCGGCGTTGCCGCTGGCCAGGACCAGGTGTTTCATTGCTTGGGCTCCAGTAGATCCCACTTGGTGCCGTACAGGTCGCGGAACACGGCCACGGTGCCATAGGGTTCTTCGCGCGGGGTTTCCAGAAATTCCACGCCAAACGCCTGCATCGCAGCGTGGTCGCGCCAGAAGTCGTCGGTGTAGAGGAAATGATCCACACGCCCGCCGGTCTGGTCGCCGATCCGCGCTTGCTGCGCGGCGTCGGCCGGCTGCGCAAGCAGCAAGCCGGCGTCGTGCGCGCTGCCCGGGCCGATCACCACCCAACGTTTGCCCTCGCCGAGCGCGCGGTCTTCCAGCACCTGGAAGCCCAGTGCGCCGGTGTACCAGGCAATCGCCGCGTCGTAATCGGCAACCAGCAAGGTGGTCAGGGCAATGCGGCGCTTCATCCGGCGAGTGCGGCGCGTTGCAGTTCGAACAACTCGGCCACGCCCTTTTCGGCGAGTGCGAGCAGGGCGTTGAGTTCGTCGCGGCGGAAGGCATGGCCTTCGGCCGTGCCCTGCAACTCGATGAAGCCGCCACCGTCGTTCATCACCACGTTCATGTCGGTATCGCAGTCGCTGTCTTCCGGGTAATCCAGATCCAGCACCGGCTCGCCGCGGTAGATACCCACCGACACCGCAGCCACTGCGCCGATCAGCGGATGCTTCTTGATGTCGCCACGCTTGAGCAGCAGGTTCACCGCGTCGGCCAGCGCCACGTAAGCACCGGTGATGGCGGCGGTACGGGTACCGCCGTCGGCCTGCAGCACGTCGCAGTCCAGGGTGATGGTGCGTTCGCCCAGTGCATTGCGGTCGACGCAGGCGCGCAGTGCGCGGCCGATCAGGCGCTGGATTTCCAGCGTGCGTCCACCCTGCTTGCCGCGCGCGGCTTCGCGGTCGGAGCGGGTGTGGGTGGACCGCGGCAGCATGCCGTATTCGGCAGTGACCCAGCCTTCGCCCTTGCCGCGCAGGAAGTTCGGCACGCGGTTCTCCACGCTGGCGGTGCACAGCACGCGGGTATCGCCGAAGCTGACCAGCACCGAGCCTTCGGCGTGACGGGTGAAGGCGCGTTCGATGCGCACGGGGCGCAGCTGGTCGGCCGTGCGGCCGCTGGGACGGGAGAAGGACATGCGTTGGATCCGGAAGTCGGGAGGTGGTCGTCAGGCCAGTACGCGGCGGGCTGCTGCCGGCCGGCATGGCCTGCTAGGGTACCATTCGCGCTTTGCAGGCACTGGACTCACGATGATCCGAAGCATGACCGCGTTCGCCGGCGGCGAACGCATCACGCCATGGGGCACGCTCGGTTGCGAGCTGCGCTCGGTCAACCACCGTTTTCTGGAAGTGGGCGTGCGCCTGCCCGAAGAATTGCGTGCGCTGGAGCCGCTGTTGCGCGAGCGCGTGGCTGCCCGCAACAGCCGCGGCAAGCTGGACCTGGCGCTGCGCCTGCGCGCGCCTGACAGCGGTCAGACCCTGGCCGTCAACGAGGCGCTGCTGCAGGAACTGGGCGCGCTCGCCACGCGGCTGGATGCAAGCATGCCCAAGCTGCAGGTGAGCTTCACCGATCTGCTGCAATTGCCCGGCGTGTTGCAGGTGCAGGATGTCGATGCACCGGCGCTGCAGGCGCAGGCGCTGGCGTTGCTGGACGAGGTGGTGTGCGGGTTTGTGGCCGCCCGTGAGCGCGAAGGCGCCAAGCTGGCCGAGGCGATCAGCGAGCGCGTGGATGCCATCGAGCGTATTGCTGGCGAAGTGCGCACGCTGATTCCGGTGATCCGCGAAGGCCAACGCGCCAAATTGGCGGCCCGCCTGGCCGATCTGCCGCATCCGGTGGACCCGGGCCGCGCCGAGCAGGAACTGGTGCTGTGGCTGCAAAAGCTCGATGTGGATGAAGAGTTGGACCGTCTGTCCAGTCACATCGGCGAGATCCGGCGCGTGCTCAAGCAGTCCGAGCCGGTCGGGCGGCGCCTGGATTTCCTGCTGCAGGAATTCAACCGCGAAGCCAATACCCTGGGCTCCAAATCGGTGGACAGCCGCACCTCCAACGCGGCGGTGGACCTGAAGGTGTTGATCGACCAGATCCGCGAACAGGTGCAGAACATCGAGTAGCCGAGATTGGTGATTGGGGATTCGGGAGTGGTTGAGAGCAAATCCCGTGCCCCGGCGGACGGCGGCCAATACCGGTAGCATATCGACCCCGGTGGTACCGGTCCGCAGCACGTTCGCGACTCCCGACTCCCCAATCCCGAATCCCTGACCCTATGCGCGGCACCCTCTATATCGTTGCGGCCCCTTCCGGCGCCGGCAAGAGCAGCATCGTCAACGCCACCCTGGCGCGTGACCCCAAGATCGCCTTGTCGATCTCCTTCACCTCGCGCGCGCCGCGCCCGGGTGAGCGGCATGCCGAGCACTACCATTTCGTCTCTGCCGAGGAATTCCAGGGCATGATCGAAGCCGGTGACTTTTTCGAATACGCGCTGGTGCATGGCGACTGGAAAGGCACCGCGCGGCAGTCGGTGGAGCCGCAGCTGGCCGCCGGGCACGACGTGCTGCTGGAGATCGATTGGCAGGGCGCGCGCCAGGTGCGGCAGAAGGTGCCGGACGCAGTGAGCGTGTTCATCCTGCCGCCGTCGCGCCAGGCGCTGGACGAGCGCATGCGCAAGCGCGGGCAGGACAGCGAGGACGTGATGGCGCAACGCCTGGCCGCCGCTCGCGAAGAAATGCTGCATTTCGAGGAATTCGATTACGTGATCATCAACGAGACCTTCGACACCGCGGTGTCGGAGATGTGCGCGATCTTCACCGCCAGCCGGCTGCGTCGGCAGGCCCAGCAGCAACGCCATGCCGGGCTGATCCAGGCCTTGCTGGACTGAATCTGCCAGCTAGCGGGCAGGGCACCGCATGGTGCCGGGCCGCTGCTCGCCGTATCGGCCGCTTGCGGCAGGCAGCGCCAACGCGCGCCGCAGCGTCACACACCAGCTGCCGCAAGCCGCCCCAAGCGGCTGATTCCAAAGGAAACTGAATAAGCGCCGGTTGCCGCCACCGCGGCCCGGGCGTACACTCCGCCCCCTTTCCCTCATTCGATGCGCGGCCGTTGCTGGTCGCCGGGAGCCCGCATGGCCCGCATTACCGTAGAAGATTGCCTGGAAGTCGTGAACAACCGTTTTGAGCTGGTCATGATGGCCTCCAAGCGTGCGCGTCAGCTCGCCAACGGCGTGCAGCCGCTGATCGAGAACGCCGACGCCAGCGACAAGCCCACCGTAATGGCGCTGCGCGAAATCGCCGCACGCCGGATCGACAACGCACTGATCGATGAAGTCGAGAAGGCCGAGCGCGAGCGCGCCGAGCGCGAAGCCCTGGAATGGGCCGCCGCCGAAGTGGTCGCCGACGAAGACATGTCCAAGAACGACGACTGATCCAGGCGCGCGATCGCCTGCATCGTTGCGATCGATCCAAGCAGCCCGCCTTGTCGCGGGCTGTTTTCGTTTTGAGCGTGTGCAGTGAGTAAGTGCATGCAACCGTTTGCCGTCACTGCCGCGCTGGCATAGTCTTCCGCCATGAACCCAGGCCCCACTGCCCAGGCGACCGTTGCGACCGCTGCGTCTACCGACGCGGCCATTCCCGACTACGTCCTGCACCTCGAACGCGCCGCCAGCTACCTTCCCAAGGAGCAGCTGCCGATCCTGCGCCGTGCGTGGGAAGTTGGCGCCAGCGCGCATGCCGGCCAGACCCGCAAGTCGGGCGAGCCCTACATCACCCATCCGGTTGCCGTGGCCGGTGTGCTGGCCGAGCTCGGCCTGGACATGGAATCGCTGATTGCCGCGATCCTGCACGACACCATCGAAGACACGCCGCTGACGCGCGAAGAACTGGCGTCGGAATTTGGCGAGGCGGTGGCCGAGCTGGTCGATGGCGTCACCAAGCTGGACAAGCTCAAGTTCCGCGACCGCCAGGAAGCGGCGGCGGAAAGTTTCCGCAAGATGTTGCTGGCGATGTCGCGCGATCTGCGCGTGATCATGATCAAGCTCGCTGACCGCCTGCACAACATGCGTACGCTGGGCGCGCAGAGCACCGAAGCGCGCGGCCGCATCGCACGCGAAACGCTGGAAATCTACGCACCCATCGCCCAGCGCCTGGGCATGAGCCTGATCAAGTCCGAGCTGCAGAACCTGGGCTTCCGCGCGCTGTATCCGTGGCGCCACGCCATCATCGAAAAACACATCCGCAGCCAGCCGGTGGTGCGGCGCGAATCGATGGCGCAGGTGGAGGTGCAGCTATCGCAGCGGTTGGCCAAGGAAGGGCTGGAGCATCGCCTGGTCAGCCGCATCAAGACGCCCTGGAGCATCTATTCCAAGATGCACGAAGAGAACAAATCCTTCGACCAGGTGATGGATGTGTTCGGTTTTCGCCTGGTAGTGCGCTCGGTGGCCGATTGCTACCACGCACTCGGCGCGGTGCATGCCACCTTCAAGCCGCTGGACGGGCGCTTCCGCGATTTCATCGCCATTCCCAAGGCCAACGGGTATCAATCGCTGCACACGGTGCTGTTTGGGCCATACGGCTCACCGATCGAAGTGCAGATCCGTACCGAAGAGATGGACCTGATCGCCGAGCGCGGTGTCGCTGCGCATTGGACCTACAAGGTCGGCTCCGCTGCGCCCAATAGCGCGCAGAGCCGTGCGCACGACTGGATCGTGGAGCTGATCGATTCGCAACGCGCGGCCGGTTCGTCGCTGGAATTTCTGGACAACGTCAAGGTCGATCTGTTCCCGGACGAGGTCTACCTGTTCACGCCCAAGGGCAAGATCCTGGCGTTGCCGCGCAATTCCACTGCGCTGGATTTTGCCTATGCGGTGCATACAGATGTGGGCAACCGCGCGGTCGCCTCGCGCGTGGACAAGAAGCTGGTGCCGCTGCGCACCAAGCTGGTCAGCGGGCAGGCGGTGGAGATCATCACCGCGCGCTCGGCCACGCCCAAGCCGCAGTGGCTGGAATTCGTGGTCAGCAGCAAGGCGCGCACGGCGATCCGCCACCAGCTCAAGCAGCTCGAACACGAAGACGCTGTGCAGCTCGGCCACCGCATGCTCGACCGCGCGCTGGAAGCGATGGACAGTTCGCTGGAGCGGCTGCCCAAGGGACGCCTGGATGCGTTTCTCAACGAGCACCGCTACCCGCGCCTGGAGGCCTTGCTGGCCGATGTGGCGCTGGGCAACTGGATGCCCACCCAGGCAGCGCAGGCATTGATGGCCTACGCCGAGTTGCGCGGCGGCGGGCATTCCAAGCATTCGCACGAAAAGATCCTGATCGACGGCAGCGAGCGCGGCGTGATCAGTTTCGCCAACTGTTGCCAGCCGATTCCCGGCGACGAGATCATGGGCTACCACACCGCCGGCAAGGGCATCGTGGTGCACCGGCTGGATTGCCCCAACCTGGCCGAGCTGCGCAAGTCGCCCGAGCGCTGGGTGCCGATCGACTGGGACTCCAACGTCACCGGCGACTACGACACCGCGCTGGTGGTGGAAGTGGAAAACCGCACGGGCGTGCTTGCGCAGTTGGCTGCGGCGATCGCGCAGAGCCAGTCCAACATCGAGCGGGTGGATTATCTGGACCGCGACTTCAATGCGGCAGTGCTGCGCTTCAACATCCAGGTGCGCGACCGCCGCCATTTGGCCGAGGTGATGCGCCGCCTGCGCCGGCTGCACGTGGTGCAGAGCGTGGGCCGGCAGTAGCCGCGCGCGTCACTGCGGCGCAGGCAGGCGCAGCCCGCCAATGCGCCGCGCTTAGAGCGGCTAACAAACCGTAGCGAGCAGCCGTCAGGTAAGTGCGGACGGCGCGGAGAAACCGGCGTCTACGTGGGTACATGCCGATTTCGAGCACCGGCCGCGCGCGCCTGGCGGCTGCGCAGTCGTTTTGATAGCTGCTCTTAGTGGATGAAGTTGCGCAAGGCCGGGTTGTCGTTGTCCTGCTTCCAGACCAGATGCAGTTCCACGGGCGTTGCCGGCGCGTCGTCCTGCAGCGGCAGATAGACGATGCCCGCATAGCGCAGGCCACTGGCACCCTCCGGCACCAGCGCCATGCCCATGCCGCCGCGCACCAGTGCCAGCACCGAATGGATCTGGCTGACGTATTGCACCGAACGTGGCGCGATCCCGCGCGCGCCGAATAATTGCGCAAGCAGATCGTAGAAATACCGCGCTTCGTCGGGCGCGTAATTGACCAGCGGTTGCTGGTCGAAATCCTGCAGACGCAGGCTGCCGCGCTGCGCGAGCGGCGAATCTTCGGCCAGCGCGGCGATCAGCGGCTCGCGCGCCACGCACCGGCTGTGCAGGCCCGGCCGCTGGATCGGTGGACGCAGCAGGCCGATGTCCAGCCGGCCGGCATCCAGCGCATCGAGTTGCGCCAGGCTGACCATCTCCTTGAGTTGCAGATCCACATCCGGCGCCTCGCTGCGCCAGCGTGCGATCGCCTCCGGCAAGAAGCGATAGCTGGCCCCGGCAGTGAAGCCCACCGACACGCTGCCGGCGTCGCCTGCACCAATGCGGCGCGCCCGCAGCCCGGCGTTTTCGGCCAGGCGCAGAATCGCGCGCGCTTCGGCCAGCAGGCTGCGCCCAGCCTGGGTCAGCCGCACATGGCGGCTGTTGCGCTCCAGCAGCGGCGTGCCGACGTTGTGTTCCAGCAGCTGGATCTGCCGGCTAAGCGGCGGCTGGGTCATGTTCAAACGCTCGGCCGCGCGCCGGAAATGCAGCTCGTCGGCGACCGCGACAAAGCAGCGCAACTGTTGCAGATCGAACATGGCGCTATGACCTCCCGACGCTCGCTGGCGGGCAATTCGATGCTGCAACTGCAACATCGGCGGGCCCGCAATGCAGATGAATACGGCGCAGGTGACACCGACAGCCGTACTGAAAGCGGCTCACGTAATTACAGTGCCGCCAAAAACCGTTGGAAAAGCAGGTATTTGCGATGGACTAGCACCAATCGTGGCTCGATCGATTCAATTTATGTATCAAACAATACGTCCTTTGGTTTGGACCGGCAACGATGCGTCTTCCTAGCATCACTCCACCCCCGCCTAGGACCGTTCGCCTCATGAGCAGCAGATACACACCTTCGGAAATGGCCCAAGCGCTTGGTGCCGGGCTCCTGTCGTTCCCGGTGACGCATTTCGATGCCGACATGGCCTTCGACGAGCCCGCCTACCGCAGCAATCTGGACTGGCTGTCCTCGCATCCGGCCGCCGGGCTGTTTGCTGCCGGCGGCACCGGCGAGCTGTTTTCGCTGACCCTGGACGAAGTGGACCGCGCAGTGCGCGCGGCCGTGACCCAGACCGCCGGGCGCATGCCGGTGATCGCGCCGGCCGGCTACGGCACCGCGATTGCCGTGGCCATGGCGCAGGCGGCCGAGCATAACGATGCCGATGGCATCTTGCTGTTTCCGCCGTATCTCACCGAATGCGATGCCGACGGTGTGGCCGATCATGTCGAGCGCGTCTGCAAGGCGACCTCGCTGGGCGTGATTGTCTACGGCCGCGCCAATGCCCGGCTCGATGACGTGGCGCTGGCGCGGGTGGCCGAGCGCTGCCCCAACCTGGTGGGCTACAAGGACGGCATCGGCGATGTAGACCGCATGACGCGTATCTACGCGCGGCTGGGCGATCGCCTGCTCTACGTCGGCGGGCTGCCGACGGCCGAAACCTTTGCGCTGCCGTACCTGGAAATGGGGGTGACCACGTATTCGTCGGCCATCTTCAATTTCCTGCCGGAATGGGCGCTGTCGTTCTATGCGGCAGTGCGTGCGCGCGATCACGCCACCATCTATCGCGAGCTCAACGACTTCGTGCTGCCGTACACCGTGCTGCGGAATCGCCGCGCCGGCTATGCGGTGTCGATCGTCAAGGCCGGCATGCGTGCCGTGGGTCGCCCGGCCGGCCCGGTACGTACGCCGCTGGCCGATCTGACCGAAGACGAATTCGCCCAGCTCACGCAGCTCATCGGAGGGCGCCGCTGATGCACGCGATCCTGGGTGAATCGTTGATCGGCCAGCGCAGCGTGCAGGGCGCCGGCGTTGCCTTGCAGGGCGTGGACGCGACCACGGGCGAGGCGCTGCAACCGGTGTTCGGCTCGGCCACCGCGCCGGATGTGGAGCAGGCCTGCGCGCTGGCGCAAGCGGCCTTCGATCCGTACCGCGAGACCACGCTGGAGGCACGTGCGCAGTTTCTGGAGACCATCGCCGAGCAGATCCTGGCCTTGGGCGATGGCCTGATCGAACGGGCCATGCGCGAAAGCGGCCTGCCGCGTGCACGCCTGGAAGGCGAGCGTGGGCGCACCGTGGGCCAGCTGCGCCTGTTCGCCAGCGTGGTCCGCGAAGGCAGCTGGCTGCAGGCGCGCATCGACCCGGCACTGCCGCAACGCACGCCGTTGCCGCGTGCAGACCTGCGCCAGCGGCACATTGCGCTGGGGCCGGTGGCGGTGTTCGGCGCCAGCAATTTCCCGCTTGCGTTTTCGGTGGCCGGCGGCGACACCGCCTCGGCGTTGGCGGCCGGCTGCCCGGTGGTGGTCAAGGCGCACAGCGCGCATCCGGGCACCTCCGAACTGGTGGGCCGCGCGATCCAGGCGGCGGTGGCGCAATGCGGGTTGCCGGAGGGTGTGTTCTCGCTGTTGTTCGATGCCGGGATTGAGATCGGCGCGCAACTGGTCGCCGATGCGCGGATCAAGGCGGTGGGGTTCACCGGCTCACGAGCTGGCGGCATGGCGCTGGTCAAGATTGCCTCCGCACGCCGCGAGCCGATTCCGGTGTATGCGGAAATGAGCGCGATCAACCCGGTGTATCTGCTGCCGCAGGCGTTGCAGGCACGCGCACCGGATCTGGGCAAAGCGTTTGTCGGCTCGCTGACCTTGGGCTCCGGCCAGTTCTGCACCAATCCCGGTCTGCTGCTGGCGATCGATTCGCCGGCGCTGGATGCGTTCATCGCATCGGCAACGCAAACACTGCAGGCGGTGTCGCCGGCAGCAATGCTCACCGCAGGCATCGGCCAGGCCTATGCGCAGGGCGTGCAGCGTCTGGCCGCGCATCCGAAGGTCAGCACACTGGCACGTGGTGCCGCACCGGAAGCCGGGCGCTGCCCGGCGGCATTGTTCGGCACCGATGCCGACGCATTTTTGGCCGATGAAGCGCTGCAGGCCGAAGTGTTCGGCGCATCCTCGCTGCTGGTGCGCTGCAAGGACGGCGCGCAGTTGCGTGCGCTGAGCGAACACCTGGAGGGGCAACTCACCGCCACCGTGCACATGGCGGCGGACGACATGGCGCTGGCCGCATCCCTGCTGCCGGTGCTGGAGCGCAAGGCCGGCCGCATCCTGTTCAACGATTGGCCCACCGGTGTGGAGGTCTGCCACGCCATGGTGCACGGCGGCCCGTTCCCGGCCACCTCCGACAGCCGCAGCACCTCGGTGGGCACGCTGGCGATCGACCGCTTCCTGCGCCCGGTCTGCTACCAAGACCTCCCGGCCGAACTGCTGCCCGCGGCCGTGGCAGATGGCAATCCACTCAAGTTATGGCGACGCGTCGATGGCGCGCTGGGACACGACTGAGCACGTTGCACACGCCCATGCCTGAGGCATGCCGGAGGAGGGTCCGGCACGCCATCCCCAGGCGCCCTGAAGTATCGAAGCGCATTGCGCTTCCATCGTCATAGGTGAGGAACGATGATGGCTCCCGATTCGAAGACAGTTCCGCGCAGGCGTTATCTGATCTTGCTGATGTTGTTCGTGGTGACCACGATCAACTATGCGGACCGCGCCACCTTGTCCATTGCCGGCTCCGCCGTGCAGGACTCGCTGGGCATCGATGCACTGCAGATGGGTTTCATTTTCTCGGCATTCGGCTGGGCCTACGTGGCCGGGCAGATTCCGGGAGGCTGGTTGCTCGACCGCTTCGGCTCACGGCGCGTGTATGGCCTGTCACTCCTGACCTGGTCGCTGTTTACCGTGCTGCAGGGATTCATCGGCTGGGTGCCGGTGGCCTGGGCGGTCACCACCTTGTTCGTGCTGCGCTTTCTGGTGGGCATCGCCGAAGCGCCCTCGTTCCCCGGTAATAGCCGCATCGTGGCGGCGTGGTTTCCCACGGCCGAACGCGGCTTGGCCGCCTCGATCTTCAACTCCGCACAGTACTTCGCCACCGTGGCCTTCGCGCCGCTGATGGGCTGGCTGGTGCATGCCTGGGGCTGGGAGCACGTGTTCCTGGTGATGGGCGCGGCCGGCGTGCTGCTGGCCGCGCTGTGGAGAAAGACGATCTATGCACCGCGCGAGCATCCGCGCTTGTCGGCGCAGGAACTGGAGTACATCCAGCGCAACGGTGCATTGGTGGACATGGAGCAACGCAACACGCCTGGCCAGCACGTCAAGGGAGCGCAATGGCATTACGCCAAGCAACTGCTGGGCAATCGCATGTTGCTGGGCGTGTACATCGGCCAGTACTGCATCACTACGCTGACGTATTTCTTTTTGACCTGGTTCCCGGTGTATCTGGTCAAGGAGCGTGGCATGTCGATCCTGGAAGCAGGCTTCGTTGCCTCGCTGCCGGCGGTGTGCGGCTTCATCGGCGGCGTGCTGGGCGGTTACGTGTCCGATCGCATGGTGCGGCGCGGCTATTCGCTCACCGTGGCGCGCAAGACGCCGATCGTGGTTGGCATGTTGATGTCGGTGACGATGATCGGGTGTAACTACGTGCAGGCCGAATGGATGGTGGTCGGCTTGATGGCGCTGGCGTTCTTCGGCAAAGGCATCGGCGCGCTCGGCTGGGCGGTGGTGGCCGATACCTCGCCCAAGGAAATCGCAGGGCTCTCGGGCGGCCTGTTCAACACCTTCGGCAACATGGCCGGCATCACCACGCCGATCGTGATCGGCTACATCGTCTCCACCACCGGCACCTTCGAGTGGGCCCTGGTGTTCGTTGGATTCAATGCCTTGCTGGCGGTGGTGTCTTACCTGGTGGTGGTCGGCCAGATCAAGCGGGTGGAGCTGAAGGCGCCGCCCGGCGGCCCGTCCATGCCCCTTCCTGCAGCGCTGTGACTCACGCGGAGATCCTTCAATGAACATCCATTCTTCAAGTGCGCGCAGCAGCGCGACACCACGCATCACCGACGTGCGCGTGGTGCCGGTCGCCGGGCAGGACAGCATGCTGTTGAACCTGAGCGGCGCGCACGCACCGTACTTCACCCGTAACGTGCTGGTGCTACATGATTCCTCCGGGCGCATCGGCGTGGGCGAAGTGCCGGGCGGCGAGGCGATTGCCGCGCTCTTGCGCGAGGCCGCCGGGTTGATCCTTGACCGGCCCATCGCCGACTACCAGCGCATCCTCAACCAGGTGCGCTCAACCTTTGCCGACCGCGACAGCGCGGGCCGTGGCCTGCAGACCTTCGATCTGCGCATCACCATCCATGCGGTCACCGCGATCGAGTCGGCATTGCTGGACCTGCTTGGGCAATCTCTGGAGCAACCGGTGGCCGCGTTACTGGGCGAAGGCCAGCAACGCGACGCGGTGGATGTGCTTGGCTATCTGTTTTTTATCGGCGACCGCCGCAAAGCCAGCGTGGCCTACCGCGATGGCAGCGGCGCGCGTGATCGCTGGGAATCGCTGCGCGACGAGGAAGCGTTGACCCCCGAAGCCGTGGTTGCACTGGCGGAGGCGGCCTACGACAAATATGGCTTCCGTGATTTCAAGCTCAAGGGCGGCGTGCTGCGCGGCGAGCAGGAGATCGAGGCCATCCGCGCCTTGCATGCACGCTTCCCGCAGGCGCGTATCACGCTCGACCCCAATGGCGCGTGGTCGCTGGAGCAGGCCATCGCGCTGTGCCGCGATCTGCACGGCGTGCTGGCGTATGCCGAAGACCCATGTGGTGCGCAGGATGGGTATTCCGGGCGCGAAGTCATGGCCGAGTTCCGGCGTGCCACCGGCCTGCCCACAGCCACCAACATGATCGCCACCGACTGGCGCCAGATGGGCCACGCCATCCAGCTGCAATCGGTGGATATTCCATTGGCCGATCCGCATTTCTGGACGCTGCAAGGTTCGGTGCGTGTCGCGCAAATGTGTCGCGATTGGGGCCTGACCTGGGGTTCGCATTCCAACAATCACTTCGATATTTCGCTGGCCATGTTCACCCACGTGGCCGCCGCCGCACCCGGGCGCGTAACGGCGATCGATACGCACTGGATCTGGCAGGACGGTCAACGTCTGACGCACGCGCCGTTGACAATTGCAGGGGGCCAGATCCAGGTGCCTGCCAAACCGGGCCTGGGCATCGAGCTGGACATGGACGCACTGGATGCGGCGCATCGCACCTATCAGAGCCTGAGCCTGGGTGCCCGCGACGACGCGGCAGGCATGCAGTGCCTGATTCCAAACTGGGCATTCGACAACAAGCGTCCGTGCCTGGTGCGCTAGCTGTGGCGTCGCAGGCCAACACGGGTGCATTGCGCCAGGTTGCATGCACTGCTTCACCACCGCGGAGGGCGGTTGACATGAAACACGTACTGGCACTCGGCAGCGCCGCGCTGCTGGCGGTTGGTGCCGCCGGGCGCGCACGCGCACAGGCACCGGACGATGGGTTCTGGGATGGCGCGGGCGTGGACGTCACTGCGCTCAACTTCTATTACAACCGTGACTTCCGCAGTGGCGAAGGGCAGGGCAAGCGTGCCGAATGGGCGCAGGGCTTCGTGGTGGATGCCAAGAGCGGCTATACCCGCGGTCCGGTCGGTGCCGGCCTGGATCTGCTCGGCATCGGCGACTTCAAGCTCGATGGCGTGCGCGCCGAGGGCGGCACCGGCTTGCTGCCCAATAACGACGATGGCACTGCGCAACACGCGCTGATGCGGGTGGCGCCCACACTCAAGCTGCGCGCCTCGCAAACCGAATTGAAGTGGGGCAGCTTCATTCCCAACGAGCCGCTGGTACGCGCCAGCATCACCCGCATCATGCCGGAGACGTTTCAAGGCGTGACGCTGGAATCCAAGGACGTGCCCAAGCTCGATCTGCTGCTCGCGCGTTTCACCAGTGCCTGGTATCGCGACGGCGATTCACGCGTGCCGATCACCTTGACCAACAAGAACCGCCGTTTTCTGGGGACCCCGGATGCGGATGCGTTGAATCTGGTGTCGGCCACCTACAGCGTTGCGCCCGGCACGCAGCTGCGCTATCAGGGCGCGCTGATGGAAGACATCTACCGCCAGCAGCTCTACAACCTGATCCAGACGCACGCCTTCGGCAAGGATCAGTTGCGTGTAGACCTGCGCTATTTCCGCACCGATGACGTCGGCCAATCGCGTGCCGGGCCAATCGACAACCGCATGTTCAGCAGCATGGTGTCCTGGCGCACTGGCGGGCATGAATTCGGCGCCGGCTATCAACGCCTGTCCGGCCCCAGCGCCATGCCCTGGCCAGGCGGTACCGACGGCAATGTCTTCAACTGGACCTTCATCAACGACTTTCTCGAACGCGGCGAGCGCAGCTGGCAGTTGCGCTACAGCATCGATGGCAAGAGCATCGGCATCCCCGGGCTCAGCGTCATGGCGCGCTACATCCACGGCGATGACGCGCGGCCTGCGACCTATGCGGGCGAAGGCCGCGAGTGGGCGCGTGACGTGCTCACCACCTACCGGTTTCAGAGCCCGCGTCTCAAGCATTTCAGCGTGATCTGGTTCAACGGCACGTTTCGCTCCAACTACCAGCGCAACGTCGACGAGAATCGATTGATTCTGCAATACAAGCGCCAGTTCGATACGCCTGGCCAGTGATGTTCCTCCCCCTGTTTGCAAGGTAAGCCCATGATGTCCGCCACCCAGCAACTGCCGCGCTGGCTCAGTCTGCAAGCGCATCCTCAGGACAACGTCGCCATCGTCGTCAACGATGGCGGTGCGCCGCCGGGCGCCACGTTCCAGGACGGGATGACCGCGATCGAGCACATTCCGCAAGGTCACAAGATTGCATTGCAGGCGCTGCGCAAGGGCGCGGCAGTGCGCCGCCTGGGCGCGGTCATCGGCACTGCGGCCGACGACATCGCACGCGGCGCCTGGGTCAGCGAGCAGTTGCTGGAGATGCCCACCGCACCGGAACTGGCAGCACTGGATCTGACGCCGCAGCCACCGGCTGCCGCCGCGCCGCTGGAGGGGTATACGTTCCAGGGCTATCGCAATCGCGATGGCAGCGTCGGCACCCGCAACATTCTCGGCATCATGACCAGCGTGCAGTGCGTGGTGGGGGTGCTGGGCCATGCGGTTGCGCGGATCCGCGCCGAACTGCTGCCCAAGTATCCCAATGTCGATGACGTGGTGGCGATCAATCATGTCTACGGCTGCGGCGTGGCCATCACCGCGCCCGAGGCCATCATTCCCATCCGCACGCTGCGCAATATCGCGCGCAGCCCCAACTTCGGCGGGCAGGCGTTGATCGTGGGCCTGGGCTGCGAAAAACTCGCGCCCGAGCGACTGCTGCCGGACGATGCCAGCGCCGACGACAGTGGCATCTATCGGCTGCAGGAGGCCAGCCTGGGCTTCGCCGACATGGTTGGCTCGATCATGCAGATGGCCGAAGAACGGCTGCGCCACCTCGACACCCGCCGCCGCGAAACCGTGCCGGCCAGCGAGCTGGTGGTGGGCATGCAATGTGGTGGCAGCGATGCGTTTTCAGGCGTCACTGCCAACCCGGGCCTGGGCATCGCGGCCGACCTGCTGGTGCGTGCCGGCGCGACCGTGATGTTTTCGGAAAACACCGAAGTGCGCGATGGCATCCACCTGCTGGTGCCACGCGCCGCCAATGCCGAGGTCGCCAAGGCGCTGGTGCGCGAGATGGCCTGGTATGACGCCTACCTGGCGCGTGGCCAGGCCGACCGCAGCGCCAACACCACCCCGGGCAACAAGAAGGGCGGGCTGGCCAATATCGTGGAAAAGGCGATGGGCTCGATCGCCAAGTCCGGCTCGTCACCCATCAACGGCGTGGTGCCGCCAGGAGAGCGCGTCAAGGGGCGCGGCTTGCAGTACTGCGCCACGCCGGCCAGCGATTTTGTCTGCGGCACCTTGCAGGTGGCCGCCGGCATGAACCTGCACGTCTTCACCACCGGGCGTGGCACGCCGTACGGGCTGGGCATGGTGCCGGTGATCAAGGTAGCCACGCGCACCGAGCTGGCGCAGCGCTGGTCCGATCTGATGGATATCGATGCCGGTGGGGTGGCGAGCGGGGCCAAGACACTGGACCAACTCGGCTGGGAACTGTTCCAGCGCTATCTCGATGTAGCCAGCGGGCAGCGCACCTGGACCGAGCAACACCGCCTGCACAACGACCTGGCCTTGTTCAATCCGGCGCCGATCACCTGAGCGCCGGCTGCCGAGGACGGCCGATGGCCGCCGAGCGCTGCCGCGTAGGGCGCGTCGGCGGCGGGGCACGCTGCCATGGCCCGTGCCTGGCGTGCGCCGATACAATGGGCGTTCGTTTTCAGTGTTGACGGAGTTCCCATGTCCCAGATCATCCATACCGATCAGGCGCCTGCCGCCATCGGTCCGTATTCCCAGGCCGTGCGTGCCGGCAACACCGTGTATTTTTCCGGGCAGATTCCGCTGGACCCGGCCACCGGCGAGATCGTGCCCGGCGACATCGGCGCGCAGGCGCGGCGTGCGTTCGACAACCTCAAGGCCGTGGCCGAAGCGGCGGGCGGCTCGCTCGACAAGATCGTACGTTTGGGCCTGTACCTGACCGATCTGGGCCAGTTCGCCGCCGTCAATGCGGTGATGCAGGAATACTTCCAGGCGCCGTTCCCGGCGCGCTCGACCATTGAGGTGTCGGGCCTGCCCAAGGGCGCCGGCTTCGAGGTCGACGCAGTGATGGTGCTCGACTGACCGAAGGCGCGATTCGCCGTGCCGCGCGCGCGTTCCGTCACCCCAAGCCTGGCCGTCGCTGGCCAGGCGCCGCTTTCCAGCTTGCCCGGGGTCGGCCCGAAAGTGGCCGAGAAATTTGCCGCGCGCGGCATTCTCAGCCTGCAGGATCTGTGGCTGCACCTGCCGCTGCGCTACGAAGACCGTACCCGCCTGACCACCATCGCGCAGTTGCAGGGCGGGGTGCCGGCGCAGATTGAAGGGCGTGTGGAGGCAATGGAGCGCGGCTTCCGCTTCCGCCCGGTGTTGCGCGTGGCGATGTCGGACGACTCGTACGGCACGCTGGTGCTGCGCTTCTTCCACTTTCGCGCGGCCCAGGTTGCGCAGTTTTCCCCGGGCACGCGGTTGCGCGTGTTTGGCACGCCCAAGCCCGGCCAGAATGGCTGGGAAATCGTCCACCCCAGTTACCGCGTCCTGGCGCCGGATGAAGATGCGGGCCTGGGCGATTGCCTGGACCCGGTGTATCCGGTGCTGGAAGGTGTCGGGCCGGCCACGCTGCGCAAGCTGATCGGCCAGGCCTTGGAGCGCTTGCCGCCGGAGGCCGCGCTGGAACTGCTGCCGCCGCACTGGCTGCAGGACGAACAGCTACCGTCGCTGCGCAGCGCGCTGCTGACCATGCATCGCCCACCGGTGGACACCGACCCGCAGCAACTGCTGGCCGGCGGACATCCGGCGCAACAGCGATTGGCCATCGAAGAACTGCTGGCGCATCAAGTGAGCCTGCGCCGTCAACGCATCGCGCTGCAGCGCTTCTGCGCACCGCAGTTGCACGGTGGCCGCTTGGTGCAGCAGTTACGCAAGGCCTTGCCGTTTCAGCTCACCGGCGCGCAGCAGCGCGTGTTCGAGCAGATTGCCCACGATCTGGCGCAGCCGGCACCGATGCTGCGGTTGGTGCAGGGCGATGTGGGCAGCGGCAAGACCGTGGTGGCGGCGCTGGCCGCGATGCTGGCGGTCGAACACGGCAAACAGGTGGCCCTGGCCGCGCCCACCGAGTTGCTGGCCGAGCAGCATCTGGCCAACCTGCGTGGCTGGCTGGAACCGCTGGGCGTACGCATCGTCTGGCTGGCCGGCAAGGTCACCGGCAAGGCGCGCGCCGCGGCGATGGCCGAAGTAGCCTCCGGGCAGGCACAGGTGGTGGTGGGCACGCATGCGCTGATGCAGGACGCGGTGGTCTTCCACGATCTGGCGCTGGCCATCATCGACGAGCAGCACCGCTTCGGCGTGCATCAGCGCCTGGCGCTGCGCGACAAGGGCGCGGCTGCCGGCAGCGTGCCGCATCAACTGGTGATGACCGCCACGCCGATCCCGCGCACGCTGGCAATGGCGGCCTACGCGGATCTGGACGTCTCGGCCATCGACGAACTGCCGCCCGGCCGCACGCCGGTGCAGACCATCGTGCTGAGCGCCGAGCGCCGGCCCGAGCTGGTGGAGCGCATTCGCGCGGCCTGTGCCGAAGGCCGGCAGGCGTACTGGGTCTGCACCCTGATCGAAGAAAGCGAAGACACCGACAAGGGCGCGCAGAACGGCCCACCGCGCATCGAAGCACAGGCCGCGCAGGTCACCTTCGAAACGCTCTCGGCGCAGCTGCCGGGCGTGCGCGTGGCGCTGGTACACGGGCGCATGAAGCCGGCCGAAAAGCAGCAGGCCATGCTGGATTTCAAGCAGGGCCGCACCGATCTGCTGGTCGCCACCACCGTGATTGAAGTGGGCGTGGATGTGCCCAACGCCTCGCTGATGATCATCGAGAACGCCGAGCGTCTCGGCCTGGCCCAGTTGCACCAGTTGCGCGGGCGGGTCGGGCGCGGCGCGGCGGCGTCCAGCTGCGTGCTGCTTTACCAGGGCCCGCTGTCGCTGATGGCGCGCCAGCGGTTGGAGACCATGCGCCAGACCAACGATGGCTTCGTGATTGCCGAAAAGGATCTGGAGCTGCGTGGCCCCGGCGAGTTGCTGGGTACGCGCCAGACCGGCCTGGCGAGTTTCCGCATCGCCGATCTGGCCCGCGACGCCGGCCTGCTGCCGCGGGTGCAGGTGCTCGCGGAGCGCTTGCTCGACGAAGCGCCGGAGATCGCCGACCGCGTGGTCGCACGCTGGATCGGTGGCGCAGTGCGGTATGCGGCCGCCTGAGTGGCGGGGATTGGGGATTTGGGAGTGGGGATTCGTCAGAGCGGAGGCTGCTGCGGCCTGTGCGTTCGCGTGGCCGGCCGATCCTTGCGAAGATGCGACAACGAATCCCGAATGACCAATTCCGAATCCCATGACAAAAAAGATACCGCTGCTGATCGACACCGACCCGGGCGTGGATGACGCGCTGGCGCTGCTGATGGCGTTCAACGACACCCGTCATGACGTGGTCGGCCTGACCATCGCCGCGGGCAATGTCGGTCTGGAGCACACCGTGCGCAATGCGCTCAAAGTGTGCGAGGTGGCCGGTCGCGCCGATGTGCCGGTGTATGCGGGCTGCCCGCAACCGCTGCTGCACCCATCGGTGGACGCGGCGCATGTGCATGGCATCGACGGCTTCGGCGATGTCGGCCTGCCGCCGGCCGCGCGGGCTGCGGACGCCGAGCATGCGGCGCTGGCCATCCTGCGGCTGTCGCACGTGCATGCAGGCGAGTTGCTGCTGGTGGCACTTGGCCCACTGACCAACCTGGCCCTGGCGCTGACGCTGGACCCGACCCTGCCACAGCGTGTGGCGCGGCTGGTGGTGATGGGCGGGGCGCTGACCGGGCACGGCAACATTACCGCCGCGGCCGAATTCAATATCGGCTTCGACCCGGAGGCGGCGCATATCGTGTTCCGCGGGTTTCCGCAGTTCGATGTGGCCGATTGGGAGGCGACCGTCGCGCACGGCCTGCTGCACCGTGATGTGGAGCAGTGGCTGGCGGCTGATTCGCCGCGTGCACGCTTCTACGAAGAAATCTCCCGCAAGACCCGGCTGTGGTCGGAGGACAGTCGTGGCGAGTACTGGTATGCCGCAGACGCGTTGGCGATGGCCTTCGCTCTGCACCCGGACGGCGCGCAGCGCCTGGAGCAGCGGCCGGTGCATATCGAACTGTCGGGAACGCACACCCGCGGCATGACCCTGGTGGACTGGAACCGGCAGGGCGGGGCGGCCGACAACGCCACCCTGTTGCTGGACTACGACCGCCAGCGCTTCTACGGCCTGGTCGGGCAGGCGCTGGCGGCCGGCTAGGTCCCGGCTTGCACCGGGTGCCGGGCGGTGGCTATAATGCCCGGCTTACCCAGGCAGCCCGGCGCCAAGTCCATGAAAGATAACGTTCATCCCAGCTACAACGACGTCGTCTTCCACGACGTGACCTCGGATTTCAAGATCCTGACCCGTTCCACCATGAGCTCGAAAGAGACCGTGAAGTGGGAAGACGGCCAGGACTATCCGCTGATCAAGGTGGAAATTTCCTCCGCATCGCACCCGTTCTATACCGGCAAGCACAAGGTGATCGACACCGGCGGCCGTATCGACAAGTTCCAGAAGCGCTACGCGCGCTGAGCTTGCAGGACGGGCTGTACCGGCAACGGCCGCGCATTGCGCGGCCGTTGTTTTTTGGGGAATTCCCGCTTCGCTTTTGCGCCCCTGACGGGTGCGTCTACGACTTCTGTCCAAGCGACGGCCAAAATGCTGCTGTGCGATAATGACGTGATCCGAGGCGATGCCTTGGACTTCCATCACGTGCCTGCCCATGTGGGATCAGGCGCCTTCCACTGAAGGAGCGTACACAGTGTCCGATCTTGATCAGGTCACGCTCAACGCCGGCGACAAGTCGGTCGTTCTGCCGGTTCTCAAGCCCACGTTGGGCAATGATTGCGTCGATATTTCCAAGCTGACCAAAGAAACCGGTCTGTTCACCTACGACTCGGGCTTCACCGCCACCGCCAGCTGCAAGTCGGCCATCACCTACATCGATGGCGACAATGGCGTGCTGCTGTACCGCGGCTACCCGATCGAACAGTTGGCCGAGAAGTCCAGCTTCCTGGAAGTTTCGTATCTGCTGATGAACGGCGAACTGCCGACGGCGGACGAATTCAAGAAGTTCGACCACGAAGTGACGCATCACACGATGATGCATGAGTCGCTGAAGAACTTCCTCGGCGGTTTCCGCCACGATGCACACCCGATGGCCATGCTGGCCGGTTCGGTGGCCTCGCTGTCGGCGTTCTACCACGACACCCTGGACCTCAACGATCCGGAGCAGCGCCGTCAGGCCGCCATCCGTCTGATCGCCAAGGTGCCGACCCTGGCTGCTGCGGCGTACCGTTACTCGATCGGCTGGCCGATCCGCTATCCGCGCAACAACCTGAACTACGTCGACCGCTTCCTGCACATGATGTTCGAAGTGCCGAGCGAGCCGCTGGAGATCAACCCGGTCGTTGCCAAGGCGCTGGATCTGCTGTTCATCCTGCACGCCGATCACGAGCAGAACGCCTCGACCTCGACCGTGCGTCTGGTCGGTTCGACCGGTGCCAACCCGTACGCGTCCGTGGCAGCCGGTATCACCGCGCTGTGGGGCCCAGCACACGGTGGCGCCAACGAAGCCGTGCTGAAGATGCTGGAAGAGATCGGCACCGCTGACAACGTCGAGTCCGCCGTGGCCAAGGCCAAGGACAAGAACTCCTCGTTCCGTCTGATGGGCTTCGGTCACCGCGTCTACAAGAACTTCGACCCGCGCGCCAAGATCATCCGCGAGATGACCCACAAGGTGCTGGGCGAGCTGGGTGTCAACGACCCGCTGCTGGAAGTTGCCCTGAAGCTGGAAGAAGCCGCGTTGAAAGACGACTACTTCGTGCAGCGCAAGCTGTACCCGAACGTGGACTTCTACTCGGGCCTCATCTACAAGGCGCTCAATATCCCGGTGGAAATGTTCACCGTGATGTTCGCCATCGCACGCACCGCCGGCTGGGTGTCGCATTGGCTGGAGCAGCAGGTGGACCCGGAGATGAAGATCGGCCGTCCGCGCCAGATCTACACCGGCTACGACAAGCGCGACTATACCGACGCCGGCAAGCGCTAAGCGCCCCGGAGTTGGTTGTTTGACCAAACGCCCCGCATTGCGGGGCGTTTTGCGTTGCGGCCTGGAGTGCTGTGGGCAGTGCCGGGCCGGTCCTGGCGCGATGCAATGGTGCGGTCTGCTGCTTACCGCAGTGGCTGCACGTAACCCTGGATCTCTTCGTCCGCCAGCAACTGCCGCAACTGCGCTGCAGAGGCGCGTGCCATCGGTTTTTCGTCCAGCTGCGATAGCGGTGCCTGGCGCAGCGCGTCGTAGGGCAGCACGGTCAGGTCGAATGTCAGCTCTTCGGCACTGAACAGCCAGACCGGAAAGTCACCGCTACGTTCGCGATCCAGGCGCAGGCGCCGCGTGCGCGCCTCGGCAGGGATGCGGTGTTCTTCCAGAAAGCGCTGTACTGCATCGGCATCGTCACTGTGCAACTGCACTTGCACCGGCGCATTGGCATCGGCGGTGCCGTCCAGTACCGGGCCGGTCAGCCGTGGCTGGAATGGGCTGAGGAAATCCAGCGCGCGCAGTGCGGCCTCGCGCCGTTGCCGCAAGCGAACGCCATGCTCGGGGCCGGCGAACAGACGTTGATACTCACGCAGCGCGTCTTCGATCTCGCGGTTGCGTGGCAGTGATGCATCGTCGTGGATGCCGAGCCGGCTGGCCGCCTTGAGTTTGGCTTGATGGAAATCGCGGATGCCGCCTTCGGCCATCAGTCGGGCGGCCTCATGGGCGAGCCGGTGACGGCGCTCTCGGGTACGCGTGTCGGCATGTTGGCGTGCGTGATGCATGGCCGGGCTCCCCTGTCTGAACCTGACTTCGACTCTACACGAGCGTAGTGAAGTTGCCGATGACAATCGTTGGGGCGGTAGCGCCGCCTGGACGCGGCGTTGGCAGGTGATCGGCTACCGCGCTCTGGCATCGCATGGGCGCTGCGCGCGGCGGCGATGAAACCATCCGGTGCGGGTCATACAAGGCGTGGCGAACGCTGGCGTCCGCAGCACGGATAGGAACTGTGGGGCGTCGCGCAGACGTTCAGTGCCGGCACTGAGTTGGCCCAGGTAGCGTGCATGTCCTGGGCGTCGATAACGCAGCGAGATGCGGCATGGCGGAGGAGGCCATCGCAACCGATCAGCAACGCCCAGCATCACGCCGCATCAATCGCTTGCCCAAAAAAAACAGCGGAGCCACCTGGGCTCCGCTGCTGGCATCACACCGCCTGGAACAGCTTTAGAAGATGTCGAACGCTTTTTCGTCCTGCTGTTCCTGCAGACCGTAATCGTAATCCTGCAGACGGTCGAGGTCTTCGTTCTTGACCCACTCCACCGCGCCATTGATGGTCGCCTGTGTCATGCCATCGGGCGGGTCGTTGGCCGCGATCGGCTTGTCCTTCAAGGCCACGCGCATGTAGTCGATCCAGATCGGCAGCGCGGCCTTGCCGCCGTATTCGCGATACCCCAGCGAGCGGAAGTCGTCGCGACCAACCCACACCGTGGTGGCGTACGGGCCGCCAAAGCCGGAGAACCAGGCGTCGCGGTGATCGTTGGTGGAGCCGGTCTTGCCACCCACATCTTCGCGTCCCAGCACCTTGGCCGCGGTGCCGGTGCCGCGCTGGACCACGTCGCGCATCATCGAGACCAGCTGATACGCAGTGCGCTCGTCGATGGCGCGGGGCGCGATCTTGGTTTCGGCGGTGGCTGCGGGGGTAGTTTCCGCAGGCGTGGCAGGCGTGGCAGGCGTCGCGGCGGCTGGCTCGATCGACTTGGGCAGCGCGGGCGCGCCGAAGTTGAAGCCGTCCACCACCTGGCTGACCGGGGCGGCGGTGCCGCCCTGTGTAGCGCAGGTGCGGCAGGCCACGGCTGGCACTTCCTTGAAGACCACATTGCCGTCGCGGTCCTTCACCTCGTCCACGATCCAGGTGTCCACACGTGAGCCGCCATTGGCGAACACCGCGTAACCGCGTGCCACCGACAGCGGCGTCAGCGATGCGGTGCCCAGCGACATCGACAGGTTGGGCGGCAGCTCGGCCTCCTGAAAGCCGAACTGGCTGATGTACTTGCGCGCGAAATCGACGCTGATCGCATCCAGCAAACGCACCGACACCAGATTGCGCGACTGCACCAGCGCCTCACGCAGGCGCATCGGCCCACGGAAGCCGCCGCCATCGTTCTGCGGCGACCAGGTCTTGCCGCGGCGGTCGCGGAACACCACCGGTGCATCCAGCACAATCGAGGCCGGGTTGAAGCCCTTCTCGAAGGCCGCCGCATACACGAACGGCTTGAAGCTCGAGCCCGGCTGGCGCCGTGCCTGGGTGGCGCGGTTGAACTTGTTGCCGGCAAAGCTGAAGCCGCCGACCAGGGCGCGCAGCGCGCCACTGTTGGCGTCCAGCGACACCAACGCGGCCTGGCCGCGCGGCAGCTGATCGATGATCCACTCGCCGTCCTTTTCGCCGGCACGAATCCGGGTCAGGTCGCCGCGGGTCAACAGCTTGGCCGGGGTCTTGTTGGTCCAGCGGCTGGCGCTGACCGGCAAGGTCAGCTCGGTCTTGTCGCTCTGCACGACGGTCACACCGCCGTCGGCGTTGGTGCGCGCCACGATCACGGCACGCAGGCCGCCTTGGGTGAACACGCCCGACAGATGCTTGGCCAGGGCTGGCGCATCCGCATCGGCGGCGACATCGAAATGCTGCTCCACGCCGTGCCAGCCATGGCGGTGGTCGTACAGGCGCAGGCCTTCGGCAACTGCCGCATCGGCGCCGATCTGCAAGGTGGAATCGATGGTGGTGGTGACGTGGTAGCCCCTGTTGAGCACGTCGCCGCCGTACTTGGCGATCATTTCCTGGCGCACCAACTCGGCCACGTATGGGGCATAGACCTCCACCGGCGGCTCGTGCGGCTTGGCGTGCATCGGCACCGCCTTGGCCGCGTCGGCCTCGGCCTGGGTGACGAAGCCCAGGTCGGCCATGCGCTGCAGCACGTAGTAGTCGCGGCGTTCGCGCGCGCGCTCCGGGTTGCTGATCGGGTTGCCGCTGGACGGGAACTTGGGGATGCCGGCCAGCGATGCCATCTCGTCCAGGCTCAGGTCGGCCATCTTCTTGCCGTAGTAGTACTCGGCTGCAGCACCCACGCCGTACGCGCGGTTACCGAAGAAGCTCTTGTTCAAATACAGCTCGAAGATCTCGTCCTTGGTCAGCTCGCCCTCGATCTTGCGCGCCAGCAGGATCTCGGCCAGCTTGCGGGTGTAGCTGTATTCGGAATTGAGGAAGAACTGCCGAGCCACCTGCTGGGTGATGGTCGAGCCACCCGGCACGCGCTTGGCGTCGGTACTGGCCAGCAGCCACACCGCGCGGGCGATGCCCTTGTAGTCCACGCCGCCATGCTCGTAGAAGCGCGCATCCTCGGTGGCCAGGAACGCCTGCTTGAGCCGCTCCGGAACCTCCTTCATCTGGATGGGGTAGCGGCGCGTCTCGCCATAGACGGCCATCAGCCGGCCATCGCTCGAGTACACGTACATCGGCTCCTGCAGTTCGACCTGCTTGAGCGATTGCACGTCCGGCAACTTGGAGGAAATGGCGTAGTACAAGCCGCCGGCGGCAATAGCACCAAGCACGGCAAGCACGACGAGCGTGGCCAGGATCCAGCCCAGCCAACGGCGAATACGGGGCATGTAAGAGAGATTCCGATTGCAGATTTCTTGGTCACAGAGTATAGATGACGCCGGGTTTGGCTGGGGCCGAACTCTGGGGATCGCAGAAGACACCACTGGGGTCACGTCATGGGGCTATTGCTTCGTGCGTGAAGGGGTTGTCAACTGTTAAAATTTGATTATTAATGCGAGGACGCAACACATGCGTCCAAGTGCCCGTCGGCAGGGGAGTTTCCGTGGGGCTTTTACCCAAGAGTCAGTCGCCACTTATTGGTGTCGACATCAGTTCCACTGCGGTCAAGCTATTGCAGCTGTCGCGCAGCGGAAATCGTTTTCGCGTGGAACATTACGCTGTGGAACCGTTGCCGCCGAATGCGGTGGTGGAAAAGAACATCGTCGAAGTCGAAGCGGTGGGCGAAGCCATTCGCCGTGCCATCAACCGTTCCGGCAGCAAGGCCAAGAACGCGGCAGCGGCCGTGGCTGGCTCGGCGGTGATCACCAAGCTGATCCCCATGCCGGCGGATCTGGACGATAGCGATCTGGAAGCCCAGGTCGAGCTGGAAGCCACCAACTACATCCCGTACCCGATCGAGGAAGTGAATCTCGATTTCGAGGTGCTCGGCCCGATGCCCAACAGCCCGGACATGGTCCAGGTGCTGCTGGCGGCGTCGCGTTCGGAAAACGTCGAGCTGCGCCAATCGGCGCTGGAGCTCGGCGGCCTGGTCGCCAAGGTGATGGACGTGGAGGCATTCGCGGTCGAGAACGCCTTTGCCCTGGTTGCCAGCGAATTGCCGGTCGCCGCCGATGCGGTGGTGGCGCTGGTGGACATCGGCGCGACCATGACCACGCTGAGCGTGCTGCGCTCCGGGCGCAGCCTCTACAGCCGCGAGCAGGTGTTCGGTGGCAAGCAGCTCACCGACGAAGTCATGCGCCGCTACGGCCTGACCTATGAAGAAGCTGGCCTGGCCAAGCGTCAGGGCGGCCTGCCGGAGAGCTACGAGGTCGAAGTGCTGGAGCCGTTCAAGGAAGCGACGGTGCAGCAGATCAGCCGCCTGTTGCAGTTCTTCTATGCGGGCAGCGAGTTCAATCGCGTCGATTGCATCGTGCTGGCAGGCGGCTGCGCCGCGTTGTCGCGTCTGCCCGAGATGGTGGAAGAACAGCTGGGCGTGACCACCGTGGTCGCCAACCCGCTGGCACAGATGACGCTGGGCCCGAAGGTTCAGGCCCATGCGCTGGCGCTGGATGCGCCTGCATTGATGATCGCCACCGGCCTGGCCCTGAGGAGCTTTGACTGATGGCAAGAATCAATCTATTGCCCTGGCGCGCCGAGCGCCGGAAGGCGCGCGAGCGTGAGTTCTATTCGATGCTCGGCTTCGCCGCGCTCGCTGGCGTGGTGTTGTCGGCGTTGATCTGGTTCTACTACGACGGGCAGATCAGCGGGCAGACCGAGCGCAACGCGTTCCTGACCACCGAGATCGACAAGGTCAAGGCGCAGAACGAAGAGATCAAGGAACTCGACAAGAAGAAGGACCGCCTGCTGGCGCGCAAGAAGGTCATCGAGGAACTGCAGGCCAATCGCTCGCAGATGGTGCACCTGTTCGATTCGCTGGTGCGCACCATTCCCGATGGCGTGGCGCTGACCAACATCAAGCAGGATGGCGACATCCTCACGCTGGAAGGTCGCTCGCAGTCCAACGCGCGCGTCAGTGCCTACATGCGCAACCTGGAAGGCTCGGGTTGGATGACCAATCCGGACCTGTCGATCATCGAGGCCAAGAGCCAGGACAAGGCCGCCGGCCAGCCTGTGGCTTCGTCGATGGACACCAAGACCTTGCCGTACGTGTTCACGCTGAAGGTCAAGCTGGCCAACCCGAACGAGGCCGACAAGAACGGTACCGCGCCGGTTGACGGCCAGGCACCGGGGGCAACCCCGGCGGCCACGCCGGCCGGCGCAGCGCCTGCGCCAGCAGCGACACCGGCGACAACGCCTGCGCCGGCCGCACCTGCACCCGCACAAGCGGCACCGGCGCAAGCCACCCGGCCGCAGGAGGGGGCGGCGTCATGAGTAAGAAATCATTCAAGCTCAGCGATCTGGACTTCAACAACATCGGCGGCTGGCCGCAGCAGGCGCGCATCGTGTTCTGCGTGGTCGTCGGCCTGTTCATCATGGTGCTGGCCTGGTTTCTGTTGATCAGCAGCAAGCGCGATGAACTCGAAGGCCTGGAAGGCACCGAAACGCAGTTGCGCACCGAGTTCGAGACCCAGCAGGGCCGTGCGGTGAATCTGGAGCCGCTCAAGCAGCAGCTCGCGCAGATGGAGCAGGTGCTGCAGCAGATGCTGCGCCAGCTGCCCAGCAAGACCGAAATGCCGGACCTGATCATCGACATCTCGCAGACCGCGCTGTCCAGCGGCCTGTCCAACGAGCTGTTCCAGCCGGGTCCGGAATCGCCGAAGGAGTTCTACGCCGAGAAGCCGATCGCCCTGCGCATGGTGGGCAGCTACCACCAGTTCGGCGCCTTCGTCAGCGGTGTGGCCTCGCTGCCGCGCGTGGTGATCCTGACCATGCACGACATCAACCTCAAGCCCAAGGACGCCAAGGCCGGCATCACCCCACGGGGGGCGCTGGAGCTGTCCGGCACGGTCAAGACCTATCGTTATCTGGACGATGAGGAAATGGCCGAGCAGGAAAAGGCTGCGGCCGACGCGGCGAAGAAGGGCGGCCAATGACCATGAAATTGCTCAAGATCCTGTCCTGCGTGGCGCTAATTGCAGTGCTGCCGGCGTGCACCCGCGGTGTGACCAGCACTCCGGGCGATGCGCCGAATCTGGAAGCCTGGGTGGCCGAAGTGCGTGCGCGTCCTGCGCCGCCGCTGGAGCCGTTGCCGGTGATGCAGCAGTTCGAAACGTTCGAATACGCGGCGCAAGTGATGCGCGACCCGTTCAGCGATGCCTGGGTCAGCGCGGAAGGCGGCAATGGCACGCGACCGGATCCGAACCGGCGCAAGGAGCCGTTGGAAGCCTTCCCGCTCGACGCCCTCGACATGGTGGGGACCATTGGAGGTGGCTCGGGCCTGATCGCATTGGTCATGGCGCCTGACAAGGTGACCTACCGGGTGCGGCCGGGTGTGTATCTGGGACAGAGCGATGGCCGGGTGACCGGGGTCTACGAAGACCGCATCGAGCTGATTGAACTTGTACCGGACGGTGCGGGTGGATGGCTGGAACGGCCTGCCGCGCTCGCATTGGATGATCAATAAAGTGATAGGGGATAGCACGATGACTTTTTCCAACGCCCAGCGCCTGCGTCCGGTCCGGCGCCAGGCAATGCTCCGGGCCTGCGCGCTGGGGTTCGCGCTGGCGCTGGCGAGCGGCAGTTCGTTTGCCGCCGCCGCGCTGGCCCAGCCTGCGCAGGATCCGGCCAAGACCGCTCCGGCCAGCCTGGCGGTGTCCAAGATCGACTTCAAACGCGGCGATGACGGTGCAGGCCGCCTGATCCTGCAGTTCGACGGCCAGGGCGCCAGCCCCGACCTGCGCACCCAAGGCGACAACGTGCTGGTCGACATCAGCAACGCCCGCCTGCCTGCCGAACTGCAGCGCCCGCTCAACGTCACCGACTTCGCCACCCCGGTGCAGCGCGTCGAGGTCAAGCCATCCGGTGGCGGCTCGCAGCTGGTGCTGTCGACCAAGGGTGCATTCGACTCGCTGGCTTACCAGACCGGCAACGAATACGTGGTGGAAATCACCCCGCGCAAGGGCCAGCCGGCCGTTGGCGGCGTGAGCGCTAGCGCGGTGACGCAGGCTGCCGCGCAGATCGCCGCGCGCGGCTACAGCGGCCGCCCGGTGACCTTCAACTTCCAGGACGTGCCGGTGCGCACCGTGCTGCAGCTGATCGCCGAGGAATCCAACCTCAACATCGTGGCTTCCGATACGGTCCAGGGCAATGTCACGCTGCGCCTGATGAACGTGCCGTGGGACCAGGCACTGGACATCGTGCTGCGCGCCAAAGGCCTGGACAAGCGCCGCGATGGCGGCGTGGTCTGGGTTGCCCCGCAGCCGGAGCTGGCCAAGTTCGAACAGGACAAGGAAGACGCCCGCATCGCGATTGAGAACCGCGAAGACCTGATCACCGATTATGTGCAGATCAATTACCACAATGCCGCGGTGATCTTTAAAGCGCTGACCGAGGCCAAGGGCATTGGCGGCGGCGGCGGCGGCGGCCAGGGTGGTCAGGGTGGTGCCGGGCAGCAGGATAATGGCTTCCTCTCGCCGCGCGGTCGCCTGGTAGCCGACGAGCGCACCAATACCTTGATGATCAGCGATATCCCGAAGAAGGTCGCGCAGATGCGCGAGCTGATTTCGCATATCGATCGTCCGGTGGATCAGGTGCTGATCGAAAGCCGGATCGTGATTGCGACCGATACGTTCGCGCGGGATTTGGGGGCGCGTTTTGGTATCGCAGGCCGTCGTCAGTATGGTGACAATACCAGCGTTATCAGTGGTAGTACTTCGAACAATGTGTCCATCATCAACGACGGTATTCACAATGTTCCCAATGGATTGAACTTTAATCTTCCCGCAGGCGGATTGTTCACAACTAATACGCCAGGTGCCATCGCATACACCCTACTGGGGCGTAACTTTGCTTTGGATATGGAACTGTCCGCAATGCAGGAGGAAGGGCGAGGAGAGGTCGTCTCCAATCCGCGCATCGTCACTGCAAATCAACGTGAAGGTGTGATCAAGCAGGGCCGTGAGATCGGCTATGTAACCATTACTGCTGCAAGCGGCGGCGGTCAATCGCAGGCGAATGTGCAGTTCAAGGAAGTGTTGTTGGAACTCAAGGTCACCCCGACCATCACCAATGACAATCGTGTGTTCTTGAATATGAACGTCAAGAAGGACGAGGTTGCGCGTTTCATCGTGCTCGATGGCTATGGCACGGTGCCAGAAATTAATCGACGTGAAGTCAATACCGCGGTGCTGGTTGGCGACGGTGAAACAGTTGTCATCGGTGGCGTATACGAATTCAATGATCGTGAAAGCATCGCAAAGGTACCGTTCCTCGGCGATATCCCGTTCCTCGGCAACCTGTTCAAGAAGCGCGGTCGCAGTAAAGAAAAAGCGGAGCTGCTGGTTTTTGTGACGCCCAAGGTGCTGCGCGTTGCTAACGCCGGTCAATAATTGGTACTGCATGACTGCCAAGAAAGAGGCCGCGCAAGCGGCCTCTTTCTTTTAATGCTGGTTAAAAGATAGATGCGGGGCTTGGCTGTGAAATGAGTGGCGATTGCTCTACTCGGCTGAGACTCCTGCCGTTTCCTGAGAACGCTGGATGCATCGGCGAGTCATGTCGGCCGGTCTGCCGATGAGTTGCTCAGAATCACGATTCATATCGCCTACTGAACATCTTCCGCCTGCACAGTGAACCAATCGCGTTCGAATCGGTCACACTGGGTCTATGAACGCTCCGCCGCTCCTTCCGCCAGAAGCCGCCGCCGCGCCCGCCGAGGACCGGCTGCATGGTCAATTCACCGCGCTGCGCGAGTCGCTGGCGCAACGCATCGTGGGGCAGTCCGCGTTGGTCGAGCGGCTGCTGATCGCCTTGCTGGCCGACGGCCACCTGTTGGTGGAGGGCGCGCCCGGTCTGGCCAAGACCACCGCCATCCGCGCACTGGCCTCACGGCTGGAAACCGATTTTGCGCGCGTCCAGTTCACGCCGGACCTGCTGCCGGCCGATCTGACCGGCACCGAGATCTGGCGGCCGCAGGAAGGGCGCTTCGAGTTCATGCCCGGGCCGATCTTCCATCCAATTTTGCTCGCCGATGAAATCAACCGTGCGCCGGCCAAGGTGCAGTCGGCGCTGCTGGAGGCGATGGGCGAGCGGCAGGTCACGGTGGGCCGGCATACCTATGCCTTGCCGCAGCTGTTCCTGGTGATGGCCACGCAGAATCCGATCGAGCAGGAGGGCACGTTCCCGCTGCCGGAGGCGCAGTTGGACCGCTTTCTGATGCATGTGCGGATCGGGTATCCGCAGGCCGATGCGGAGGCCGAGATCCTGCGGCTGGCGCGTGAAACCGCACGCGATACCCTGGAAAAGCATGCGGCGGTGCCGGACAAGATTCCGCTGGAGGATGTGTTCGCCGCACGCCGCGTGGTGCTGGATGTGCATCTTGCGCCGCAGCTCGAGCGCTACCTGATCGAGATCGTGCTGGCGTCGCGCGATGCGCAGCGTTACGACCCTGCGCTGGCGCGGCGTATCGCCTGGGGCGCAAGCCCGCGTGGATCGATCGCGCTGGAACGCTGCGCGCGCGCGCGCGCGTGGTTGGCCGGCCGCGATTACGTGACCCCGGACGATATCCGCGCCATCGCGCCGGACGTGCTGCGCCATCGCGTGCTGCCCAGCTACGAAGCCACAGCCGAAGGCTGGGATGGCGAACGTCTGGTCGCCGCGCTGTTGGAAAAGATTCCGCTGCCCTGATCGGGTAGCGTCGCTGCGGTATGCCGCCCTTTCGCCCGAAGCCGATCGCCTCGATGCCGTCCTCGCCGTCTGCTGCTGCCCCGTTGTCCGTCGCTGGCGATGGCGTGCGTCCGCAGCTGGCCGAGTTGATTGCGTTGCGCGGTGCCGCTCGCCAGCGGCATCAACCGGGCCGTGGCCGGCATGGCCTCGTGGGTCCGGTGCCGGCGGCAACACGCGGGCGTGGCATGGAATACGCCGAGTCGCGCGATTACGTGGCCGGCGATGATGCGCGGCATATCGACTGGCGCGTCACCGCACGCACCGGACGCGCGCACACCAAGTTGTTTCAGGCCGAACGCGAGCGGTTGAGCCTGATCGTGGCCGATACGGCGCCTGCGCTCTTCTTCGGCACCCGGGTGCGCTACAAGTCGGTGCAGGCGGCACGCGCCGGTGCCGTGGCGGCCTGGCTGGCGCAGCGGCAGGGCGACCGGATTGCCGCGTTGCGTGGCACCGCGAGCGAAGCGCCGATTGCGCCGCGCGCTGGGCAGCGCGGGGTGTTGCCGGTGCTGGATGCCTTGGCGCGGTGGTATGCGCAGCCGCCGGCTGATGATGCCGGGTTGCAGGTCGGGCTCGACCATGCGGCACGTCTGTTGCGCCCGGGCGCACGCCTGACCGTGCTCGCCGATGCACGTAGTGCCGCCGCGGTGCCCGAGTCGCGCTGGTCGGGGCTCGCCCTGCATCACGAGGTGGTGGTGATCGTGCTGGTGGATCCACTGGAGCTGGCACCGCCCGCGCGTGCGCTCACTTTCGACGCGGGCGGGCAACGGATCACCGTGGACCTCACCACGCAGGCCGGGCGCGCGCAGTGGAATGCCGAATTCGTCGCGCCGCTGGAACGGTTGTCGACGCTGCTGCAGGCCCGTGGGGTGCGCCTGCACCGTCTGTCCACGGCCGATGCCAGCGATGCCTGGCTGGGCGGCGGCATCTCTTCGGTGCGGGAGTCATCGCGATGACGCCCGACACCCTTGCGCTGCGCGATGTGCACCTGCCGCCGTCACCGTCGTGGTGGCCGCTGGCCTTGGGCTGGTGGCTGGTGATCGCGGCAATCGTTTTGGTGCTGGGCACGCTGGCGTGGTGGTGGTGGCGTCGCCGTCGGCGTGCCCAACGCTGGGCGGCGACCTTCGACGCTGCGCTGCAGGCGGCCAGCACGCCGGCGCAGCGGCTGGCGGCGCTGTCGGCGTTGCTGCGGCGTGCCGCGCGCACGGTCGACCCGCAGGCCGATCGGCTGCAGGGCGAGGCCTGGCTGCAATTGCTGGATGGCCGCAAGGGCCATGCGTTTTCGCAGGGCCCCGGCCGTGTGTTGCTGGACGGTGGGTTTCAACGTGACCCGGCAGTGAGCGATCTTGCGGCGGTGGAGCAGCTGGCACGCCAACGCTTCCTTCGCCTGATGCAGGGGCGGCGATGAACTGGCTGCAGTGGTCGCAATGGCAGGATGCGCTGGCGCACTGCGCGTGGCCGTGGGCGTGGTGGTTGATGCCGCTGCCGTTGCTGATGTGGTTCTGGCCGCAGCGGCGCACGCAGGCATCCGCATTGCGCGTGCCGTATGCCCAGCAACTGCGTGCGATGGTAAGTGCGCCACGCATTCCATCGCTGCGTGCACCGCGCTGGCTGGCGTGGCTGGGATGGTTTTTGCTGTGTGCCGCGCTGGCGCGTCCGCAACAACTGGGCGAGGTGATCCAGCCGCCGCGGGAGGCACGCCAGATGATGCTGGCGGTGGACCTGTCCGGCAGCATGAGCGAACCGGACATGGTGCTGGGCGGCAACGTGGTGGACCGCCTGACTGCGGCCAAGGCGGTGCTCTCGGACTTTCTGGACCGGCGCGAAGGCGACCGGGTGGGCCTGTTGGTATTCGGGCAGCGTGCCTATGCGTTGACGCCGCTGACCGCCGACCTCACCAGCGTGCGCGATCAGCTGGCTGACAGCGTGGTGGGCCTGGCCGGGCGCGAAACCGCGATCGGCGATGCCATTGCCTTGTCGGTCAAGCGTCTGCGCGAGCAGCGCCAGGGCCAGCGTGTCGTAGTGCTGCTCACTGACGGCGTCAACACCGCTGGTGTCCTCAACCCGCTGAAGGCGGCCGAGCTTGCCAAGGCCGAGGGCGTGCGCGTGCACACCATCGCCTTCGGTGGCAGCGGGAGCTATTCGTTGTTCGGTGTGCCGATTCCAGCCGGTGGTGGCGACGACATCGACGAAGACGGCCTGCGCAAGATTGCCGAGCAGACCGGTGGGCGCTTCTTCCGTGCCCGCGATACCGAGGAGCTGGCCGGCATCTACGCCGAGCTGGATCGCCTGGAGCCGGTGAAGGCCGCCGGGCCATCGGTGCAGCCGAAGGTCGAGCGTTATTACTGGCCGTTGGGAGCGGCACTGCTGATTGGGTTGCTGGCCTACGCATTGCCGCGGAGATGGCGATGAACACGCTGAGTACTGCGTTGCACACGCTGCATCTGCTGCGTCCGCAACTGCTGTGGGCGCTGGTGTTGATCGTGCCAGCGGCAGTGCTGTGGTTCCTGCGCCAGCGCGACGCGGACGTGTGGCGGCAAAGTGTCGATGCGCATCTATTGCCACAGCTGCTGGTGACCGGCGGCCGCCGTGGGTGGTTCGGTTTTGTGCTTGCGGTTGTGGCCTACAGCGTGGCGGTCGTTGCGATGAGTGGGCCCAGTTGGCGGCAAACCGAGCGGCCGGTGTATCAATCCAACCGGCCGTTGGTGGTGGCGTTGGATCTGTCCTCCAGCATCAACGCCAACGATTTGCCGCCCTCGCGGTTGCTGCAGGCACGCGCCAAGCTGGCCACGCTGTTGCGCGAACGTGCCGGTGGCGATATGGCGTTGCTGGCGTACGCGGGCGAGAGTTTCACCGTGGCGCCGCTGACCGAAGATGCGGCCAACGTGGCCTTGTTTCTGGATGCGTTGTCGCCGTCGGTGATGCCGGTGGATGGCAAGCGTGCCGATCGCGCCATCGAAGCGGCGGTGCAGCTGCTGTCGCAAGCTGGCTTCAAGCAGGGCGACATCCTGGTGATGAGCGACAGTGCCGATGAGTCGGCCGAAAGCGCGGCGCGGGTCGCGCGCTCGCGCGGCTTTAATGTCTCCACCTTGGGGGTGGGCAGCGCGCGTGGCGCGGCCTACCGCGCCGCGTCGGGTGAGATCGCGCAGGCGCGGCTGGACGAAGCGAGCTTGCGCGATCTCGCCGGCCAGGGCGGTGGTCGTTATGCACCGCTTGCCGCTGACGATGCCGACCTGCGTGCGCTGGGCGTGCTGGACCCGGCACAACAACCCGCGGCCGACGAGGCCGCCGCCGCCGCGAACGGCAGCAAGACCTGGCTCGATGAGGGCTACTGGTTGCTGTTCCCGGTGATGGCGCTGGCGTTGTTGGCGTTCCGCCGGCGCGCCGCGGTGATGGTGCTGGCGTTGTTGTGTTTCGGGCCCTTTGTCCAACCGGCGCAGGCGGCGGAAGGGACGTTGTGGCAGCGCGCCGACCAGGTGCAGCAGCAACGCCTGGACGCCGGCGTGCAGGCCTACCGCAAGGGCGATTTCGCCGCCGCGCAGAAGGCCTTCGAGGCCGTGCCCACCGACCAGGGCTGGTACAACCTTGGCAATGCGCTGGCCCGTCAGGGGCGTTACGACGATGCGATTGCCGCCTATGACCGTGCGCTGCGGCAACAACCCCAGCTGCAGGACGCCATCGCCAACCGCGCCGCGGTGGACGCGGCGCGCAAGCGTCAGCAGCAGAACAAGGACGGCAAGGGCAAGCCGCCGCAGGACCAGAACAAGGGCGACAAACAGCAGGATCAGAACACGGACGGGCAGGGCAAGCCGGAACAAACTGCCGGCAAGGACGGCAAGGACGGGAAGGATGGGAAGGATGGGAAAGATGGCAAGGGCGGCCGGGACGGCAAGCCGTCTTCGCAGCCGCCCAAGGACGGCCAGACGCCGGGCCAGCCGTCGCCAGCGGGGCAGGGCAAGCAAAAACAGCCCGACAGCCCGCCGCAGACGCCGGATGCCCAGGCCCAGCAGCAGGCCGATGCAGCGCAACGCCGCAAGATGGAACAGGCCATGGCGCAGGCTGGTGCCAAGGGCGCGCCCACCAAGGAGCAGCAGGCCGCCGCCGCGGCCGCGGCAGAAACGCCGGAGCAGCGCGAGCAACGGCAGGCGGTGGATGCATGGATCCGGCGCGTGCCGGACGATCCGGGCAGCCTGTTGCGCGCCAAATTCAGGCTGGAACACGAACGCAGGCAACGGGACGGACAATGACGGGCAACGGGCACTGGCGCCGTGTGGCGATATGGCTGCTGAGCAGCAGCGTGGCGATCCTGGCGTTGCCCGCCGGCGCGGTGACGCGCGCCTGGCTGGACCGTGACAGCATCGATGCGGGCGATGCGGTGACCTTGAACATCGAGACCGACCAGCGCGGCGCCGAACCCGATTACGGCCCGTTGCGCGGTGGGTTCGGGCTGGGGGCCAAGAACGCCAACCAGCAGATGCAGGTGACCAATGGTTCGGTGACCATCCGGGCGTTGTTCAGGGTGGTGATCACACCACGCCAGACTGGCGAGATCATCGTGCCGGCGATCCGGGTCGGCAACGAGCGCACCGAGCCGCTTCGGCTGCAGGTGGTGGCTACGGCTGTCGATGCCGGTGCTCCGGGGCCCGCTGGCGCAAGCGCGGCGCGCGGCAACGAAGAAGCGTTCGTCGAAACCCAGTTGGACGACCCGCAGCCCTACGTGCAGCAGAGCGTGGGCGTGGTGGTGCGGCTGTACTACGCCACCCAGCTGGCCTCCGGCGAATTGGATCTGCAAGCCCCCGATGGCGCGTCGCTGCAGCGCGTTGGCGATGACGTGAGTTCGGCCAAGGCGGTGAACGGGCGGCAGTACAACGTGGTGGAACGGCGCTACCTGCTGGTTCCCGAGCGCAGCGGCCGCCTGGTGGTGCCGCCGGCCCGCTTCAACGGGCGCGCGGTGGGTGGGTTCTTCGACGATTATTTCGGGCGCGGCAATGGCGAATTGAACGCCCGCAGCGCCAGCATTCCGCTGCAGGTGCGCGCGCAGCCGGCCAATGCACCGCAGCCGTGGTTGCCGTTGCGCAGCCTGACGCTGCGCTACACCTCCACGCCGCAGCGGGCCACCGCCGGCGAGGCAGCGCAGATCGTGGTGGAAGCCAGCGCACGCGGCGCCACCCAGGCGCAGTTTCCGGAGCTGCCCACGCCCAGCGTGCCGGACGCGCAAGTGTTTGCCGAACCGGCGCAGTACGAGGAGCGGTTTGTCGATGGCTCGCCACAGCTGCGGCTGACGCGGCGCTATTCGATCGTGCCCAATCGTGCAGGCCCACTGTTGATTCCTGGCCTGCAGGTGGCGTGGTGGGATGTGGGCGCGGCAGCGGCGAAGACCGCATCGCTGCCGGACCTCACGCTGGATGTGGCGGCAGGCAGCGGTGCATTCGCAGCGCCCGCAGCGGCGCCTTCGCCTGCCAGCCAGCCAGCTGGCGAGGCCGTGGCACCTGCGCCGGCGGCCAGCACGCTGCGCCTGCAGGGCGCCCCTGCGGCCTCGCGTCCGTGGGGCTGGATCGCGGCGGCGGCGGGTTTCGCGGTGCTGTGGATTGCCACCCTGGTCTGGGCGCTGCGTCAGCGTCGCGTTGGAGCGCGCACGGTGGCCGCCGGTGCTGGTGCTGCTGCGCCGGCGCCCGGCAGGCGCGCCACCCATAGCGTGGCCGACCTGCGCCGTGCGCTCGATACCGGTGGCATGGACGATGTGGCCACGGTACTGTGCGGCATGGCCGGCGTTGCCGACATCGACAGTGTGCTGGCAGCCTTGAGCGACCCGGCTCAGCGCGCGGCGGTGGCACAGATGCAACGCGCCCGTTGGGGTGGCGATGGCGATGTGACTGCTGCGCGCGCTGCCTTGCGCGAGGCGTTCGCCAATGGCCCGCGCTGGCATCACGCCACGGCAGCAGAGCCGGAGGTGCTGGCACCGCTCTATCCGCCGGCGCGTTGATTGCTTGCGCTGCCGCGACAGCGACACGACAGACGAGCCACGGCAAGGTTAAGTCGGGTGCGCAGGACCTGGCCGCTGCCAGCGCTACTGCGTGGTCTTGCGTGATGACTGATTGCGTTTCGGCTGCGTACGGCATAGGTGTGCGGGATGAAGAGCGCGCAGAGCGTTATGGCTGCGGGGCTGCTGCAGGGCCCTTGCCCGCCCACCATCGCGGGACACGCCGCAAGTACGTCCCTGTAGCTCTTTGGCGGCATCCATGCCGCCAAAGGTCCCGCGACGGTGGGCGGGCAAGGGCCTGGCACGCTGGTCGGTGCGTCGTTTCAACACCGCAAATAGGTTGGGGTAGTGCGCGCCCGCGCTGATGCAGGTGCTGCTTGCGCCTTTGGGTGGCTGCGCCTTGACGTCGTGCAAGATGAGCGCCGTTTGCTGCCGTTCCAACGTCTGCAGCACATGGTGTCGAGAGGCGGGCCTACCCTAAGGATGGGCGCATGGCGCGCCTTGGGTAGGTGGCCGCGCCGATGGTGTTTGTTAAGCTCCGGCCTTTGTGTCCAGACCAAGGCCTGTCCCGATGACCGCATCCCCAGCCGCGCGCCGCCCAGGCCTGCCCCTGCATTGGAAGATGGGCATTGGCTTCGCCATCGGCCTGGTGCTGGGTCTGGCCGTGTACTACTTGGCTGGGAGCGACGCCGAGTGGGTGCGGCTGGTGACCAAGTACGTCACCACGCCGTTCTCGCAGATCTTCCTCAATCTGATCTTCATGCTGATCGTACCGCTGCTGTTTTCGGCGCTGGTGGTCGGCATTGCGGAAATGGGCGATATCCGCGCGTTGGGCCGGGTGGGCTGGCGCACGCTGGGCTACACGGTGGTGTTGTCGGGCATTGCGGTGTTGCTGGGCTTGGTTTTGGTCAATGTGCTCAAGCCCGGTGCAGGCGTGGACCCGCAACTGGCCAACCAGTTGATCCAGGAAAATGCCGACCGCACCCGCGAGATCATCTCCAGCTCCGGCACTCAGCCGCAGGGCATGGACATGCTGCTTTCCATTGTGCCGAACAACGTGATTGCGGCGGCCTCGAGCAATGGCGCGATCCTGTCGCTGATGTTCTTCGCGGTGATGTTCGGCGTGGGCATGGTGCTCACCGCCGATGAAAAAGTGGCCACGCTCAAGCGTGGCATCGAAGGCATCTTCGAGATCTCGATGACCCTGATCGGGCTGGTGATCCGCCTGGCGCCGTACGCGGTGGCCTGTTTCATGTTCAATCTGGCTGCGTTGTTCGGCTTCGATCTGCTGATTCGCCTGGGCGCCTACGTCGGCGTCGTGGTGCTGGCGCTGGGCCTGCACATGGTGGTCAGCTACGGGCTGGCGGTGAAGTTCGCCGGGCGTTCGCCGATCGGCTTCTTCCGGCAGACGCAGGAGGCCACGCTGATGGCGTTCTCCACCGCTTCCAGCAACGCGACCCTGCCGACTGCCTTGCGCGTGGCCGACGAGATGGGCTTGCCACCGCGGGTCTCGCGCTTCGTGCTCACCGTGGGCGCCACCGCCAACCAGAACGGCACCGCGCTGTTCGAAGGCGTGACGGTGATCTTCCTGGCGCAGTTCTTCAATGTGGACCTGAGCATCGGCCAGCAATTCATGGTGATGATCGTCTGCATTCTGGGCGGCATCGGCACCGCCGGCGTGCCCTCCGGCTCGCTGCCGGTGGTGGCGCTGATCTGCGCGATGGTCGGGGTCAACCCGGTCGGCATCGGCATGATCCTGGGCGTCAATCACTTCCTGGACATGTGCCGCACCGCGCTGAATGTCACCGGCGATCTGGCGTTGACGACGCTGGTGGCTAAGGGTGAGAAATAGGTTGGGGATTTGGGATTCGGGATTTGGGATTCGTTGAAGCGGGCTGTTGCGCGTGTTGCGATACGTGGCAGGCATGAGCGCCGTAATGTGCTCCGCCTCAGGTCGCATCTGGACACACGGACGAGGCCGAACCGGCCAAGCGCCGGCTTCACCAATCCCGAATCCCCACTCCCGAATCCCGCCCCCTAACACGCTCTGTGGGAGAATACGGGTCTCCGCTTCCAGCGGTGTTCCCCTCCGCTTCCATAGACGCCCATGACCCAGCCCACCCGCCGCCAGCTGGCCAACGCCATCCGTTTCCTCGCCGCCGATGCGGTCGAAGCCGCAAAGTCCGGCCACCCCGGCATGCCCATGGGCATGGCCGATATCGCCGAAGTGCTGTGGAACGATTTCTTCCGGCACAACCCGAACAATCCGCAGTGGTTCAACCGCGACCGTTTCGTGCTGTCCAACGGACACGGGTCGATGCTGCAGTACGCGCTGCTGCACCTGTCCGGCTACGACCTGCCGATCGAGCAGCTCAAGCAGTTCCGTCAGTTGCACAGCAAGACCGCCGGCCACCCTGAGCGCAGCGAAACGCCTGGGGTGGAAACCACCACCGGGCCGCTGGGGCAGGGCTTTGCCAATGCAGTCGGGTTCGCGCTGGCCGAGAAGTTGCTGGCACAGCGCTATAACCGGCCCGAACTGGAAATCGTCGACCACCGCACCTGGGTGTTCATGGGCGACGGTTGCATGATGGAGGGCATCTCGCACGAGGCCGCCTCGCTGGCCGGTACCTGGGGCCTGGGCAAGCTGGTCGCGTTCTGGGACAACAACCAGATCTCGATCGACGGCAACACTGCCGGCTGGTTCAGCGACAACACCCCGGCACGCTTCGAAGCCTATGGCTGGCATGTGATCCGTGATGTGGACGGGCACGACGCCGACAAGATCAAGGCGGCCATCGAGGCGGCGCTGGAAAACAGCGACAAGCCCACGCTGATCTGCTGCCGCACCAAGATCGGCTTCGGTGCGCCCACCAAGTCCGGCAAGGAATCCTCGCACGGCGCACCGCTGGGCAAGGAAGAACTGGAAGGCGCACGCAAGGCGCTGGAGTGGCCGTACGGCCCGTTCGAAATTCCCGAAGAGATCTACGCCGGCTGGCGCGCAGGCGGCACCGGCACGCTGCGTCAGGCCGAGTGGGAGCAGTTGTTCGACAAGTACGGCAAGCAATACGCGGCCGAAGCTGCCGAACTGACCCGTCGCTCGCACGCCGAGTTGCCGGCCGACTTCATCGCCCAGGCCGATGCCTACATCGCCAAGGCGCAGGAAGACGGCCAGACCATCGCCTCGCGCAAGGCATCGCAGCTGGCGATCGAAGCGTTCGCCCCGCTGCTGCCGGAACTGGTCGGCGGCTCGGCCGACCTGGCGCATTCCAACCTCACCTTGTGGAAGGCCAGCAAGTCGGTCGCCACCGACGACCCGAACGCCAACTACGTGTATTACGGCGTGCGCGAATTCGGCATGACCGCCATTGCCAACGGCCTGGCGCTGCATGGCGGCTTCATCCCGTTCGACGCCACCTTCCTGGTGTTCAGCGACTACGCGCGTAACGGCGTGCGCATGAGCGCGTTGAATCCGGCGCATGCCATCCATGTGTACACGCACGACTCGATCGGCCTGGGCGAAGACGGCCCGACCCATCAGCCGGTGGAGCACCTGGCCTCGCTGCGCTACATCCCCAACAACGATGTGTGGCGCCCGGGCGATGCGGTGGAGTCGGCGGTGAGCTGGAAGGCCGCGATCACTCGCAAGGACGGCCCGAGCTGCCTGGTGTTCAGTCGCCAGAATCTGCAGCACCAGCCGCGCAGCGCCGAGCAGATCAAACTGATCGAACGCGGCGGTTACGTGTTGGCCGATGCCGAAGGCGGCACGCCCGACGTGATCCTGATCGGCACCGGCTCGGAAGTGGGCTTGGCGGTGGAAGCGAAGAAGACGCTGGATGCGGCCGGGCTGAAGACACGCGTGGTGTCGATGCCGTCCACCGACGTGTTCGATCGCCAGGATGCCGCGTACCGCGAGCAGGTGCTGCCCAATGCCGTGCGCAAGCGCGTGGCGGTGGAAGCGGGCGTGACCGGCTTCTGGCGCAAGTACGTGGGCCTGGACGGTGCGGTGATCGGGATCGACACGTTCGGCGCGTCGGCACCCGCCGACCAGCTGTATGCGTACTTCAAGATCACCGCCGAGCACGTGGTCGAGGCCGCCAAGGCGCTGTAATGCGTTGTAGTGTTGATTGAAAAAAAGCCGGCGAAAGCCGGCTTTTTTCTTGGAAGGTCTGCGCGATGGGTGATGCTGCGGGCAGGCAGCATGCACCGCCACGTGCAGTTCAAGACGTGGCGGCGTGGTGAATCACTGGCGGTGCATGTCGGCGACGCAGAGGTCGATCTGGCGCACACAGGCGGCGGCCCAGATCCATGCATCACTGCGTGGAGGTCACTAGCTGCACAGCGGTGCAAACGCGTAAAAACAAGTGCACCCGATAAAGCCGGGCGCAGAGGTGCAAGCGTCTTGGCCCGGCATTGACGGGATCAGCGCGCGTCGTTCGCCACTGCCTGCGCACGGACCCGGGTGGTCAACACCTGCAACTGCGTGTCCATCATGGTCGGGTTGGGGTCGTGGCCAGTGCGCGGCAGGATCAGGAACTCCTTGGTCGGCGCTGACAGCATTTCGAAATACGCTTTGCTGACCGTCAGCGGCGTGACCAGATCCTGGTCGCCTTGCAGCAGGTAGACCGGCATTGCGAAGGCCGGCCCGAGTGCGCGCAGGTTGATCTGCGGCCCCATGCCATTACCCGCCAGCCCGACAAATTGCAGGAAGGAATAGTCCTCGCCGGCCTCGTAGGCCGCGCGATACTCGGGCGTGTCGTACTCGGCAGAAAATCTGAACCAGTCGATCGGCGCCGGCTCGGTCCGCAACGCTTCGTACTTGCGGCTCACGCGCCGCAGAATCCCGAAATTGCGCGGGTTGGTCCACGGCGGCGGGCCGATCTGTTCGAGCTTGCCGAGCGCATCATGATCGTTGGCTGCCTGCACCATCTGCATGGTCGCGGCATAGCCGGCCGCCACGTCGTCCTGGTAGTTGACCAGCTGCGCGGTGCCGACATACGCATGGAACAGCTCAGAGTTGGCCTTGGCCATGTGGACGGCCAAGGCCGAGCCCCACGAGCCACCCATAAGGATGACCTTGCGCTTGCCGAGCTGTTGCATCGCATGGCGCGCCACCTCAACACCGTCTTGCGTCAGCCGTTGCATGGTCAGCGCTTCGCCCTCGGCAGGCTTGTTGGCGGCGTAGGTCTTGCCCGAGCCGCGCTGATCCCATTGCACGATGGTGAAGTCGCGCGTCCAACTGCCGAATAGGTGCTGCGCGAATGGGGTATTGGGGTTGCCCGGCCCGCCATGGACGATCAACACCACCGGATTGCGGCAGTCGGCGCCCTCGACCGTCACCCATTGCTGGATCCCGCCGATCTGTACAAGGCCTGCCTCATGGACCGGCGCACCGGGCACCCGGCAGGTGTCGGCCAGTGCGGATTGTTTTGGTGCTGCCACGCCTACCACAGGCGCGCACAGCGCCAGTAATGCAAACACCTTCCAAGAGTTGTTCATATGCTCCCTGGTGCGCAGGCGCCCGGCATGCGCTGGGCGACGGTCCGTTGTTCCGCTGGTGCGCGGCATCCGCGTCGAGTGTTGCGCATGGGCGAACTCGGCCGCAATGGCTGTGAGTACTGATCTGCCTGGGCGGACAAGCGCGTCGCAAGCACGCGTGCGCCATGCGGGCTTTGTTTGCTCGATAGCCGCAGGATCACGTAACGCCGCCATGCGGATCTGCAGAGCGGATCCAGTGAAGACACTGCGCCATGAGATCGTGGACTCGACCGCCGTGGCGGGTCGCTGGCACCGGCACCGTGCCGGACTGACGCGCTCCAGCATGGTACGAACCAGCCTCAGGTAGCGCTCGCTTCACTAGCTGGGATGCCAAAACAGGTCTGATTTGCTATTTAAAATGTGAATCATTCCCATTAAAATAGCGCACTGCCGGTGGTATGGCACTCGTTCCTCCCCCCTTTTGTTGCCGGCGCTGCGATCGCGTGCGGCCCAATCCGTCTGCGTTGGAGTCCCCCGATGAACCGTAGTACCCAGATGCGTCTTCCTTACGTGGGCGCGCGCCGCCATGTCCTGCCGCGCGCGCTGTTCGCGGCGCTGTGCACGATGACGGCCGGCCAGGCCCTGGCCGAAGCGCCCGCTGCTGAGGCCGCCGCCGCCGCCGATGCCGAGGTCACCACGCTCGATGGCGTGAACGTCACCGGCGAGCGCGGCTACACGGTGGAGAAAACCACCGCCGGCACGCGCATGAACCTGTCGCTGCGCGAGATTCCGCAGTCGGTCACGGTCATCACCCGCGACCGCATGGACGACCAGAACCTGCAGAGCATCACCGATGTGCTCAACAACGTCACCGGCATTTCGGTGGCGCAGAGCGACAGCGAGCGCCTGGAGTTCTACGCGCGCGGTTTCTACATCGACAACTATCAGTTCGATGGCATCCCGGCCTACATGGAGCAGGCCTGGAGCTACGGCGACTCGGCGCTGGACGTGGCCTTGTACGACCGCGTTGAAGTGGTGCGCGGGGCCACCGGCCTGCTCACCGGCTCGGGCAATCCGTCCGCCTCGATCAATCTGGTGCGCAAGCATGCGGTGAGCCGCGAGTTCACCGGCACCGTGTCGGTGGGCGGCGGCGATTTCAACAAGACCCGCAGCGTGGCCGATGTCACCGTGCCGCTCAGCCCCGGCGGCAATGTGCGCGCGCGCGTGATCGGCGTCTACCAGGACGGCGAATCGGACATGGACCGCTACAACCTTCGCAAGAAGATCGGCTCGGCGATCATCGATGCCGACCTCACCGATAGCACGCTGCTGAGCGTTGGCTACGAGTACCAGAAGAAGGAATCGGACGACGTCACCTGGGGCGGCTTCCCCCTGTTCTTCAGCGACGGCACGCGCACCAATTACGACCGCTCGTTCAATCCGGCCGCCGATTGGACGTTCTGGGATACGCGTCTGCAGCGCACCTTCGCCAGCCTGCAGCAGGGCTTCGATAACGGCTGGACGCTCAAGGCCAATGTCAGCCATGAGAAGACCGAAGCGGCCAATCATCTGTTCTATCCGTTCTATACGATCTTCGGTTTCGACCGCGCCACCGGCGGCGGTGTCGTGCCGTATTCGGGTAACTACCTCACCGAGCGCAAGGCCGACGGCGCCGACGTGTACGCGGAAGGCCCGTTCCAGCTGTTTGGCCGCGAGCATCACCTGGTCGCCGGCGCCAGTTACAACCGCCGCGAATTCACCAACAACGGCACCTTCGATTTCCCGGCGCCGCTGGATACTTACTTCGGTTGGAATGGCGCGTATCCGGAACCCAACTGGAGCCCGCGCACGGTGCAGAGCACCGGCACGATCAAGCAGAAGGCTGCCTACGTGGCGGGCCGTTTCTCGCTGGCCGACCCGCTGACGCTGCTGGTGGGCGCGCGCTACACCGACTGGCAGATCGATGGCGGTAACTTCGATGCCGCGCAGGGGCTTGTACCGTTCTCCGACACCCAGACCGAAGTCACCCCGTACGCCGGTCTGGTCTACGACATCAACGACGTGTGGTCCACCTACGTCAGCTACACCGAAATCTTCAACCCGCAGACCTTGCGCGATGCCAACGGCGGCTACCTGGATCCGTTGACCGGCAAGGGCTACGAAGCCGGCGTCAAGGCTGCCTGGTTCGACGACAAGCTCAACGCCTCGCTTGCGGTGTTCCGCATCGAGCAAGACAACCTGGGCGTGGCCACCGGCGGCTTCGTTCCCGGTAGCAGCGAATCGGCGTATGAGGCCGCCAACGGCGTGGTCAGCGAAGGCTTCGACTTCGAGATCTCCGGCCGTGTGACCGCCGGTTGGAACACCACCTTTGGTGCCTCGCATTACACCGCCCGCGATGACAGCGGCACGTCGATCAATACGCAGCTGCCGCGCACCACCCTCAAGCTGTTCAACAGCTACACCCCGCAAGGTGCGTGGAGCGATCTGACCGTGGGCGGCGGCGTCAACTGGCAGAACCGTTCGTACTACGTGGACCCGGTGTACGGCGCGTTCCAGCAGAGTGCCTATGCCCTGGTCAGCGCGTTTGCGCGCTATCGCCTGTCACCGCAGTTCTCGGTGCAGCTCAATGTCGACAACCTGCTCGACAAGCGTTACTACGCGCAATTCAATGGCGGCTACGGCGCATGGGGCGCATCGCGCAACGGCATGCTGACCTTCAACTACACGTTCTGATCGACGCACGCCTGGGGCGTTTCACCGTCTGATGGGCTTGGCAATCACACAGGCATCTCGCAGAGATGCCTGTGTTTTTTGTGCGGTGCTGATCTGTAAATATCGTTCTCTTGCGACTGCGACGACGTTTTCCACGTAGCCAGGAACAAGGATTGTTTGCGTTGAGATTCTGCGAGACGCGAACGCTTGCGACACTGTTGCCACTTAAAGCAGTGACAGATTGGCATGCCGACGCCCGTCTACATGGCGCGCGCGCCGGCGCTGTAGCGCCACACCAGCGCCGACGCTGATTCAAGGCAAATGCGGCTCCAGATGCGGCGCCATCACTTGCGCAATCCAGTCCATGAACAGACGCACGCGCTGCGGCAGATGCCGGCGCTGCGCATACAGCAGCGTGACCGGCATCGGCTCCGGTGCCATCTGCGCCAACACTTCCACCAACGCGCCACTGTCCAGATGCGCCTGCAGCGGGCTGGCCGGTGCCTGGATGATGCCCAGCCCCGCACGTGCGGCGGCAAGGTAGGCATCGCCGTTGTTCACCGTCACCGGGCCGCGCATCGGCAGCCAGTGGTACTGCGCACCGTCGTGGTATTCGAACCCGGGCGAGCGTTGGCCCAGCGTGGAGACGTAGTGCACCAGATCGTGCTGCGCCAGATCCTCAAGCGTCTGTGGCACGCCGCGTTGCGCCAGGTATTGCGCGCTGGCCACATTGATGATGCGCAGCACGCCCAGCGGCCGCCCGACCAGGCTGGTGTCTTCCACGCTGCCAACCCGCACCACGCAATCGAAGCCCTCGCGCACCAGGTCCACGCGGCGATCGGTGCCGCTGATTTCGATCTCCAGCTGCGGGTGCTGGGCAAGAAAGGCCGGCAGCGCGGGAATCACGAACTGCCGCGCGATGCCCGCCGACATGTCCACGCGCAGACGCCCGCGCAACTGGCTGTGGTCGCGCTGGAACATGCCCTGCAGTTCGTCCATGTCGTCGAGCAGATCGCGGCTGCGCTGGTAGAACGCGGTGCCGTCGGCGGTGAGTTGCACGCGGCGGGTGGTGCGATGCAGGAGCTGGGTGCCCAGCGAGGCTTCGAGCCGCTGCACGGCAGTGGAGACGCTGGCCTTCGGCAGGCCCAGCGTTTCGGCGGCACGGGTGAAGCTGCCGAGTTCGGCAACGCGGAGGAAGGCGCGGAGCGTGTCCATCGTGTCCATGGATTGGTCGCTGAGAGTGAACGGTGCAATCAGGATGTGGCGATTTATGTCATGCCGCAAGGCTAATAGCCTGCGTCCTATCCATTCACTCCCGGAGCACGGCATGCACAGCACCACGCCCATCACCCTGATCACCGGCGGCAGCCGCGGCCTGGGCCGCAACGCCGCACACGCACTGGCCGCCGCCGGCCACGACATCGTGCTGACCTATCACCGCCAGGCCGACGACGCGGCCGCAGTGGTGGCCCACATCCAGCAACTGGGCCGCCGCGCGCATGCGCTGCAACTGGATACCGCAGATGTGTCCACGTTTGCCGACTTCGCTGCGCGGCTCAAAGACGTGCTGGCCGGTTGGGAGCGCACCCAGTTCGATGCGCTGGTCAACAACGCCGGCACCGGCTTGCACGCGCCCATCGCCGACACCACCGCGGACCAGTTCGATGCGCTGGTGAACATCCATCTGAAAGGGCCGTACTTCCTGACCCAGACCCTGTTGCCGTTGATTGCCGACGGCGGGCGCATCCTCAATGTCTCGAGTGGTCTGGCGCGTTTCGCGCTGCCGGGGTCTTCGGCCTACGCCATGATGAAGGGCGGCATCGAAGTGTTCACGCGTTACCTGGCCAAGGAGCTCGGCGCACGCGGTATTTCCGCCAACACCCTGGCGCCGGGCGCGATCGAAACCGACTTCAACGGCGGCAGCGTGCGCGACAACGCGCAGGTGAACGCGATGGTGGCCTCGGTCACTGCATTGGGCCGGCCGGGGCAGCCGGACGATATCGGGCCGGTCGTGGCGGCGCTGCTGGCGCCGGGCACCGGTTGGATCAATGCGCAGCGGATCGAGGTATCGGGTGGGATGCTGATCTAGTTCGGGTGGTTGCTTGGTCAGGCAATACCTGGAGTGGCAAGGCAAGAGAATTTCAACAAAACATGTGGATTCAAATCAGCTGTTTAAATTTTGATATCTTTTAAAGCGATAGTTGAAATGTCTTCGTATCGGGTGAGTCGAGATCTGTTGACCGTCAGCACCTTCGCGCACGGTACTGATAAGGCTCTACTCAACAGAGGTATGTTTATTGATTTATTCTTTCATGGCTGTTGATCCAAGTGATCTGGATTTTCAGCGAAAAGCACTTGCGCTATGCGTTTTTGTGGACGTAAATTTTTACCGCCAGTCCGGCCAGGATAAGGGAATTCCATGTCGATCCAGCTCAGGTTTCTGCTATTTATCTCAGTGTTGTTCGCAGTTTTTGGTGCAAATCAAACCGGCGCTACGGAGAAAAAGCTAAATCCTTTAAACGTGATTCGTGGGATGGGTGAGCGAATTCCAGCGGGCGCAAAGAATATCAGTCTGTCCCCATTGTTCAAGGTTTACTCGTTCGAAAAAGATGGGCTGAAATATGTCCAGATCAACTCATTGAAAGATGAGGTGCTGACGGTCATTGTGGTAACGCCTGGTGCCCAGCAACAGCTTCCGCTTGGCTCGGCCGCTGAGACGCCAATGGTTCTTGTCGATGATGCAAATGCTAAACCACTGGGGATGGTGACCGCTTCAGCGACCTGTCCTTGCAGTAGCCAGGTCGTCTATGACGATGCTTACGTTCGCATCGTGGTCGTGTACGGGGCAAATGGCGAGTACATCCAAACCATCACGATCAACAAGGGGCGAACACCAAGCCCTCCTGCAACCTGATGTTGCTTGGCCATTCTTGCTCATTGACCGCTCGGCATGACCGAGCGGTTTAGTATTTGAAAGGCAAGAGGGCATGATAAGGACACACTTGGAGAATCGTTCGTCACAAGATTTTTTGAGTCGGTATTGCGATCAGAGCGCATGGTAATCAATAGGTACCTGCGATTTCATCGTAAGGGCTGATCGCCATGCAGGATGGGGTAGGGGTTCAACGCCTCGCCCTTCCACCACTGCTTTTCCGGGCCGAGGCGGTGAATCTCGAAATGCAGATGCGGTGCGGCGGGATCGGCATTGCCGGTGCTGCCGACGTAACCGATCAGCTGCCCGCGCTTGATCACCTGCTTTTCGGCCAACCCGTCCGCATAGCGCTGCAAATGCGCGTAGTAGTAGCAGTACCTGCCGCCGGGCTCGAACTGGTAGACCGTCAAGCCGCCGCGTTTGCTGTCGAACAACTTCTCCACGGTGCCGTCGGCCACCGCGAGCACCGGCGTGCCGGCTGGCGCCAGGATGTCGATCGCATCATGCACGCGGCCTTCGCTGCGCGCGTCGGTGAAGGTGTCCTGCAACTGGCTGCTGGTGATGCCTTGCACCGGGATCAGCAAGGCCACGTTGTTGCTTGCCGATGCCTGCTCTGCCTGTGCAGCGGACGGGCCACCGACCGGTGCCGCCATCGCGCTCGCCGCCTGTGCCGGCTCAGGTGCCGCCGCTAGCGGTGTAGCAGCAGTCATCGCCTCAGGTGCTGCTGATGTAGGCGTGCTTTGCGCAGCAGGCGCAGATGCCGTGGCCGGCGTCGCCAGCGACTGTGATGCAGCCACAGGATCGGCGGCGTGGCGCAGGTCCAGCCACCAATACCCTGCCGCACCGATCAGCACGCCCACGATCAGCATCATCAGCGTCTTCATGGCTTACTCCTGCATCACCACGGGCACCGAGGCGTCCACCACGCTGGCCAGGTTCACCACGTCCCAGTTGGTCAGGCGTACACAGCCATGCGATTCGGTCTTGCCAACGTGGCCAGGCTCCGGTGTGCCGTGCAGACCGTAATGCGGCTTGGACAGATCGATCCACACGCGGCCCACCGGGTTGTTTGGGCCCGGCGGCAGCGTGGCCTTGCCTTCGCCGGGCTTGGCATCCCAGAACAGCTTGGGGTTGTAGTGGAACTTGGGGTCGCGGGAAATGCCCAGGATCTTCCAGCGCCCAATCGGCAGCGGATCGTGCTTGCTGCCCGAAGACACCGGGAACTGCGCGTATACCTTGCCCTCTGCATCGAACAGCCGCAGCGTCGAATCGGATTTGTCGATCACCAGTTTGGCCGGCTTGCTCAGCGCAGGCACACCGTCCACGTTGGGCGCCTGGATCACGCTGCCGGCCTTGCTCAGGTCAACGCCGGGGTTGAGCTGGCGCAGCAGGTCCGGGTCGGCGTGGAAACGCTCGCCGAGCGCTTCTTCGATGGAGACATAGCCCAGCGTCGGCAACTTCGCCTGCTCGGCGGGGCGGTCGGGAATCGGCTGGAACGGGCCGGCCACGTCGGCATCGGTCAGCGTGTACTGCACCAGTGCCGGCGTGGTGTCGGCCTGCAAGGCCTGCCAGGTGGCGTCATCCAGCTCGCCGGTGACCTTGATGCGGTGCGCGGCCTGGAAACCGGAGATGGCGCGCTTCTGGTTCGAGCCGCGCTGGCCGTCGATCTGGCCGGGCGAAAAATGGGCGCGGTCCAGCAGCACCTGGGCGTGCAGGTCCGAACGTGGTCCGGTGCCTACCGTGGTCGGTGCGCTGATCGGTGCAGGTGCGGCGGCCGCCTGCTGGGCCTGCGCAACCGAGGACAGCGCCGCGCCCAGGGCCAGGGTCAACAAGCAGGCGCGAGCATGAAAACGTGAGGGCATGGGTGGTTCCAGAGAAGGCGTGCACGCACCTTGCCGCAGTGGGCTGCGTACCCGCCGTGAAATCCCTGCACCCGGAGTAACTGCCATAAATCAACGACGCCTGCGACGCGCGCGTGCGGCAATGCGCCCGTTGCCCAAGCACTGCCGCCAAACAACGCGCGCTCAGGTTGATTGCCGCGATCAGTGGCATGCACGTGCGGCGCGCGGCGGCGCAGCTCTACATTTCCACGCAGACCATTGCCGTGGCCACCGCACGCACGAAGGCGGGAAGACCAGCGCTGCGTCTTCCCGTCGTCGCTCGGTCAATAGGTGTATCCCACCGTCAGCATGTACGCCCGCCCGATCTGCACGTAGGCGCCGTCGGCACCGGGGTCGTAGGCCATGTAGCGTTTCGATGTGCCCTGCGTTTCGTAGAACGTTGCCGCATTGAGCAGGTTCTTCGCCGACACGCCCACGTCGACATGGTGGGGCAGGTGATAGGTGGCGTTGAAATCCAGCGACTTCACCGGCTGCAGATAGTAGTTGAGCCGATCGGTGGTCAGCCCCAGCAATTGCAGGCCGGCGTAGTTGTAACTCAGGTCGGTACGCAGATGGCTGTCGTCGTAAAACAGATCCAGGTTGTAGATGCGCTCCGGCGCGCGCGGCAACCAGGTCTTTTCCGGTTGATCCGCCCGTTTGCTGTCGGCTGCGCTGTGCTGCAGGGTGAGATTGGCATTGATGCCGAAGTGGCTCCAGATGCCGGGTAATGCCAACAGCCGTTTGCTCGCCGCCAGTTCCAGGCCGTAGAGCGTGGCGGTGCCGCCGTTCTGCGGCATGGTCACCGGTACGCCGTTCTCGAAAGTGGTGCCGGTCGGCACCAGCCCGCCGAGCGTGTTGTCGTTGCTGGTCGCCGACTGCGAGGTGTAGATGAAACCGGTGATGCGTTTGTAGTAGGTGGATGCACTGAGCACGCCGCCGTCATGGTCGTAGAACTCGGCAGACAGGTCGGCGTTGTCTGCCTTGCTTGGCTGCAGATCGGGATTGGGTTTGGAGATGCCGACCACGGTCTGGGTGTCGTCGATCGAATACACGGTTTCGCCGGAAATCAGCCCGAATGCCGGCCGGCTGAAACTGCGCCGCAGCGAGGCGCGATACACGGTGAGGTCGTCGGGCCGGTAATTGATGCTGATGCCGGGTAGAACCTGGCCATAAGTGCTGCCTGTCCCGACAAACTCACCGGTGCTGCCATCGCCACGCGATTGCCAGGAATCTGCCGCGTAGCGGGTCAATTCGTAGCGCACACCGGGCAGCACGCTCACCGAGCCGATGTGCAGCGCCGCCATCGCATAGCCGGAATAGATTGCTTCGGTGCTGGCGGTGGTGTTGGCGTTGTAATCGTTGGCGGTGTAGACGCCGGCGCCGGTGGGGTCGTTGAGGTACTTGTAGGGCAGGGCTTGGGCCAGCATCCAGTTGCGGTCCAGCAGCTTGAACGGCCCGGCGTAGTGGCCGTTGAAGGCGTTGCCGGTCATGCGTCCGGGGATGGCGCTCAGCGGCGGGCCACCGGCCGTGGGAAACGCATAATTGGGGCCACCGAAGTACGGGCCGTTGGTGACGAAGTTGCCATCCTTGTGGAAGAACGGATGGTCGTAGGCGCCGCGGTCGGAGTGGTCGGCAGACAGGCCGAGTTTGACGCTGTCCAGCAGGTCGCCATCGACCTGGTAGGCGATATCGGTGTGTGCGTTGACGCGGTTGTCGTGGCTGCCGGCATCATGGCCCTGCACCTTCCACAGCAGCGACGCGTCCAGGTCGTAGAAGAACGCTTTCAACGCAGCGGCGCTGGGGCCGATGCTCGGATACGTCGGGTCGCTCAGATCGAAGGCGAAGCTGCCCGGGGTAAAACCGTACAGGCTCGCCGAGACGTAATCCGGGCGGCTGCGGGTGCCGCGCCCGACAGAGGCGCCGTAGTCCACATGCAGGCGATCCAGCGTGGTCTTGCCGCCCAGTTGCAAGGTTGCCAGTGTCTCGTCGATGTCGTGCGTGTTGAAGTAACCGCCACGCACGGCAGTGGGTTGGTTGCGATAGCTTTCCAGGCGCGCGCTGGACTGGTCCTGCTGGCCGGTGACGCCGTAGCTGCCGTAGATGGCACGTGCGTAGAGCGCACTGGTGTCGCCCTGCCAGTCGAGCGAGAGATTGCCGCCGTAGCGTTCGATCTGGCTGGTGTAAAGGCTGTACTTGTAGCGGGTGCTGATCAAAGGCCCTGCAGTACGCAGGTCGGTCGCATTGGCCAGCGCCGGATCGGCAGGCACGTATTTGCTGTTGGGCGCAGGCGCCTGCGCCATGTTGTTGTTCTTGCCGTAGTAGGCCGATGCGTAAACCCCGAACGCATGGCCATCGCCAAATTTCCAGGCCAGTTCCTGCTGCAGCGTACCGCCGCTGTCCTTGCCGCCCAGCGTGGAAGCCAGCGCGTTGAACTGGCCTTGCGCGGTGGTCTTGGCGTAAAGGTCGCGATCGAAGTCGAAGGCATTGGGCGTGCGCATGTCGATCGCACCACCGATCGAATCGCCCGGCATGTCCGGGGTGGGCGACTTGGACACCTGGACCGACTGGATGCCGAACGGCGCCAGCATGTTCAACGAGATCGCGCGCGTTGAAGAGTCGGTCTCTGGCATGCCGACACCGTTGAGCGTATAGGCGTTGTAGCTGGCATCCATGCCGCGGATGCTCACATACGCATTCTCGCCGGTGGTGGCCTGGCCCAGGTGCATGTCGCTATACGCGGACAACCCCGGCATGTGCGCCACCACATCGGCAATGCCGCCCGAGGGGATGGCATCGATCTGCTGTTTGCTCATCACGCTGTTGACGCTGCTGGACAACCGTTGCTCGTCGAACGAGCCGGGTGTGGCGACGTGCTTGGCCTGCACGGTGACCGCATCCATCGTCGTGGTGCTGAGTACAGGCGTTTCGGCGAACACGGGTGCGGACAGTGCCAGCGCAATGGCGCAGCTCAGGCGGCGGGCGGAACGGGGATGCTGCATGCGGTAGCTCACAAGGTGGAGAACGAGAGGGCGCCTGGCCCGATCACGCGGGCACAGGCAATGCATCGCCGACGCTGTCCATTGCGACCGATGACATGCCACTGCGGTACTGCTGCCGGGCAGGCAGCGCCGGTCAGTGGGTGAGATCGACACCCTCGCAGTGCGCGCGCGGCAGCTGCGGTGCGCAGCGCGCAACCGCATCGCCATCGAAGCGCACCACATAGCCGTTGCTGGCCGGCTCGTGTGCAGGGAAGTCCGTGCTGAGCAATTGCGCCCCGCTGGCCAGCATGGCGTCGCGGCGGCGGGTGTCGCCACGTGCAGGCTCTTTCAGATCGGCATCGGTGCGTGTGCGGACCAGGTAACCGGCTTGCACCAGGCGGGTGATCTCCTCGGCGGGGCCGTCGTTGCGTTCGGTGAACGCGGCATCGTCCTGCCCGGGCTCGGCGTTGGTGAAGCACACGCGGCCGCGCAGCGACGGGTGCCCCGGCAGATAGATGGCGCCGGCCGCGCGTTGATCGAGCAGGAACACCACCTTGCCGCGCGTGGCGCGCAATGCTGGCCAACCGTGCGCCAGCACCGCGGCGTTGAGGGTGCGTGCAGTGCCGCGGACAGCATCCGGGCTCACGTACTCACCCGGTTGGAAGACCGAGCGCAGTTCGGCATCCAGCGCATCCATGGCTTTGCGATCGAAAGGCTCCGGCTGCACCGTGGGAAACGACAGCTGCACCGGTGACTGCTTGGTTTCCAGCAGGATGAAGATCGGCAGATGTCCCGGATGTTGCTGCGACCACGCGCGCACTTCCTGCAGGCAGGCAATCAGTGGCTGACAGGTGCTGCGTTGGTCCACGTCCTGCACATGCAACACCTTGAAGCCGGGTTTACTCATGACGCCGGCGGGTGCGCTGGCCGGTGCCGGTGGCAGCCCGGCCTTGGCGATTTGTTCCACGATCGCCGGATGCGCATAACGCCCGCCGTGCGCATCGGCAAACACATCCAGCTCCAGTTGCCTGACGCCATCGTTCAACTGTTGTATCAATGGCGGATGGCGATAGTCCAGCGTTGCGAACGCAGCGGGATCGTGTTGCTTCAGCAGCGCTGCTTCGCTGGGTGCGAAGCCGGCGTGGTAGCTGTTATGGCTTCCGAGGTACTGCAGGTCGGTGAGCCGCGGCTCTGCCTGCGCCGCCACGCTGGCAAGCAGTAACACGCCAAACGCGGCTGTTTTCAGCGTGATTCTTCGCTTCGCGGGCAACTGCTTCGCTTCAGTGTCATTGCCTGCATTCGGGGCAGAAAACGCATCATGAAAAGAGTGCATGCAGCGGTGCCGGAAAGAAGGTGGTCGCCATCATCCCGGTCGCGCTTGACGCAATGCTTTCCACCGTGTGTCCGTCTTGCGTCAGCGGTCACAGGGCCAGCGTCGATGCAGTCGCAATCTCAGGGCTGCGTCATCACTGCTGCCTGGTCTGTTGTAGCGCATAGGCCAGGAGCTTGGCCTGCACGCGGTCGCCCAGGCTGCGCGGTGTGGCCAGGTCCATGCGCTGCAGGCAGGCGGCATCACCTGCAGCGCGCGACAGCAGCGCGCGCATCAGCGTTGCCAGCGCAGCGGTCTTTCCGGTGGTGGCGCTTTTGAGCCAGCCAAGCGCCGGCAACAGGCGTTGCTCGGTCTCGGTGAAGTCGCTGCCGAGCGGATAGTCGGGCAGGCTGCCATCGCGGCGGAACGGCGCCAATGCCGCTTCCAGCGCCTGCGGCGTGTTGCGTTGCGCGCGTGCGGCCTGCTCAGGAACATCCCGCAGTTTGCGTGACTGCCTTGCCTGGGCAAGTAACGCGGTCTGAAAGCGCGCATCGCAGATACCAGCCATTTCCAGCACGCAGTCCTGATCGGTCTTGTGGCGCAGATCGGCGATGCCGTATTCGGTGATGTAGAGATCGCGCAGATGGCGCGGGATGGTGGTGTGCCCGTAGTTCCAGCGCACGTTACTGGCAGCGTCCTTGCCCGACGCGCGGGTGGCACGCAGCATCAAGACGCTGCGTGCCTGCGGCAGGGCGTGCGCCATCGCCACAAAGTTGTACTGCCCGCCCACGCCGGAGACCACGCGCCCATCTTCCAGGCCATCGGAGACCGCCGCGCCCAGGGCGGTGGCCATCATGCACGAGTTGAAGAAACGCGCATCGCGGCGTTGCAGCCGCTCCAGCGCTTCGTTGCCGCCGTAGAGCTGGTTGATCTCGCTGATGCGGCGCATGCCAATCGCACTGCGCAGCTTGGGGTCCAGTGCGCGCAGCCAGGCGTAGAACGCCGGCGAGCCAAGATAGAACGCGCCATGCAGGAATTCGCCTTCGTCCGCCAATCGCGCTGCATCGGCAGCGTCGGCGGTGCCGTCGGCCAGGCGCTGCATCAAGCCCAGATCGTCATGGACCTTGCGCCGGATCACACCGCTGTCCACCAATTGTTTGAAGCCTTCGTTGAGCATTTCGCTGCAGCCGTACAGGCCGATCGCAAATGGCTCCAGGCCGCCGCTGGCCTGCACCGCCGGATGCGATGTCAGCGTTGGATCCAGCGCCTGCAACACGCGCCGGTAGGTGGCGTTGTCGGTATGTCGCAACACCAGCGCGTGGCTGAGTGCATCGGCGAGCGTGCCGATGCCGATCTGCAACGTGCCGCCATCGCGAACCAGCGTGCTCGCATACAGGCCGATGGCGTAATCGGTGCTGGTGACCGGCTGGCGCGGCAGCCCGAACAGTCGCGGTGACGGGCCGGGTATCTCCAGCACCAGGTCGAAGAACGAGGCATCCACAGCCGCAGTGCCGCCGATCCACGGCAGCTCCGCATCCACTTCGGCCACCAGTAGCGGACGTGGCAAGCCAAGTGCGGCGACCGCATCCAGCGTGTCCTGGGTGATGTCGTTGTTGCACGACAGCGACAACCGCGTGCCACCGGGTTCGCGCGCAACTTTCTGCACGATCAGGTTCGGCGCGCGTTGCGCCACCGCAGCAGCGGCATGGGTGTAATTGAGGCTGGTGTAGTCGGCCTGCGCCTGGGTGGAGTGCAGCAGCCCGCCGGACTGCATGTAGAACTCTTCCACCTGCACATGCGCGGGCAAGGCATCGTGCAGCATGGCATCGACATAGGCCAGGCGCGGGAAGTCATCGCCGAAATGCCGCGAAATAAACGGCCCGGCAAAGCGCGCGGCCAGACCGCTGCCCGGCTTGGGCGGATTGAGCGACAACGCGGTGTACAGCGCAAGCGGACGCGATGGGTGGTCCACCACGTGCGCATACAGCGCATTCAAAAGCCGATGCGGTTTGCCGATGCCCAAGGGCGCGCCCACCCGCAGCGGGCCGTCGATGCGTTGCAGGATCCACGCCACCGTGGCGCTCAGATCGGTCAGATGTTCAGTCATCCAGCCAGGGTAGCCGAGCCGGATGCGGTGCGTCCGGTGATTTGCAGTATGTACCGGACAAGCCAACCGATCAGGCTTGACAGGGTTTGAAATTACATGCGTAATCGAGAAAAATTACGGGTGTAATCGCATGGCGATCAGTGAGTCCGAAGCGATTGTGATGCAGGTGCTGTGGGAGCGTGCGCCGCGCACGGCCGAGGAGGTGGTGGCCGCCCTGGCCTACACCGGCTGGGCCGAGCCCACCATCAAGACCTTGCTCAACCGGTTGCTCAACAAGGGGGCGGTGGCGGCGCACAAGGATGGGCGCAAGTATCACTACGCGCCGGTGCTGCTGCGCGAGCACTGGGTGCAGCAGCAGAGCGAAGGACTGTTGCAGCGGGTATTCGGCGGCCGTGTCGCGCCGCTGGTGGCGCACTTCAGCGCGCGCGGCAAACTCAGCGCGTCCGATCTGGCAGAACTGAAACAGCTGATCAAGGACCTCGATGATGCTCACTGACCTGAGTGCATTCGCCTGGCGCGTTGCCGTGGCGACCACCATCGCGGTGATCGTGTGCCTGTTGCTGCGCCGGCCGGTGCGCGCGTGGCTAGGCGCGCCGGCGGCGTACGCGGTGTGGAGCTGCGTGCCGTTGGCGATCGTGGCGGCGGCGGTGCCCGGCCCACCTGCCGCCACTGCCGCGTTGTCGATGCCCCTGTTGCGCATCCTTCCGCAACCGCACGGCACGCCCGTCTTCGCGCCCGCATGGGAAAGCGCGCTGGGCATTGCCTGGCTTGTGGGCGCCGTGGCAATGGCCGGGTGGCTGTGGTGGCAGCAGTCGCGCTTTGTGCGCAGCCTCGGGCTACTCCGGGCGCAGGGCAACGCGGTGTGGTCGGCCAGTCATGACTGCGGCCTGCCGGCATCGCTCGGTGTGTGGCGGCCGCGCATCGTCGTGCCGGCCGACTTCGCCACGCGCTACAGCGGCGTGGAGCGTCAACTGATCGTGGCGCACGAGCGGCTGCATCTGCGCCGTGGCGATCTGCAGGCAAACCTGTTCGCCGCCGCGTTGCTATGCCTGGGCTGGTGCAATCCGTTGGTGCACCTGGCGTGGCGCGCGTTTCGCCTGGATCAGGAGCTGGCCTGCGATGCCGGCGTGCTGGCACGGCATCCACGATTACGCCGCCGCTATGCCGACGCCATGCTCAAGACCCACTTCGGAAGCGCTGGGGCGGCGACGGTGTGCCACTGGACCACGCCGCATGCGTTGGTGCAGCGTATCGCCGCATTGCGCGCGCTTGCACCGCGTGGCCGCACGGCCGGTGCAGCACTGCGCCGGTGGAACACGCCCTTGGTGATGCTGCTGGCGCTGCTGGCCAGCGCCGCTGCGTGGGCCGCGATTCCCACGCACACGCCTGCCGTCACGCACGCCGGATCAACGCCACGTCCACCGCTGGATTACGCAACGTTGATGCCACCGCGATACCCGAAAGATGCGATGGATGCCGGGCTCGAGGGCAGTGTCGAATTGAAGATCCGCATGGATGCGAGTGGTATACCGCAACAGATCGTCATCCTGCGCAGCCAGCCTGCCGGTGTGTTCGATGCCGCGGTGCTCGCTGCCGCCAGGCAGTGGCGCCTGGTGCCCGACAAGGTGCACGGCAGGCCGGTGCCAACCACCGTAAAGGTGCCGGTGCAGTTTGCGTTGGACCCGCCCGACGAAGTCGCTGCACCACCAGGCACTGATGCGCACGCTGCAGCGGGCGCGCAGCCTGCGCGCTGCGCCGCGTCCGCATGCGCTGCGAAGAAGGGCTGACAGATGCGGCAGTCTCTTGTCTATGTCTCAGTGATGCTCGTCGCGATCACCGGCTGCGCAAGCCGGCCCGTGCAGATCACCGAACAGACCCAACGCGAAGCCTCGGTGGATCAGCGCATGCTGGCGGCGCAACCGCCGGCAGAGGGTGCGGCTGCCATTGCCGCTTATGTGCTGGCACCGACGCAGCGATTTCGCATGCCGCGCGCATTGCGTAGCGACGCTCCCCAATTGGCGCACGATACCGCGCGGACCAGCCTGCCGCCGACCACGGTGTGCGCGCACGTCATTCTCGACGCCAGCGGCACTGTGCAGCGTGTCGATCCGATGTCCGATCGTGACGCCTGCGCTGCCGGCTTGCTGCCAGCCAACGCAGATCTGCTGCAGGCAGTGCGTGCGACCGTGCAGCAGTGGCAGTTCGTGCCTGCGGCGCTGTGCGCTTTCGCTCCCGGTGTTGCGCAGCCGGCCGACATGGACGATTGCACCGGCGCCGAGCGCCAGGAGCCTGTCCCGGTGACGTTGTCATTTGCCTTCACCTTCGAGATCCGGCAGGGCAAGGTCAGTGTGCAGACCGGCAAGGTCGGCCGCTGACGGCAAGCCGCTTCAAGGCGGCTAGAGCATCTCCGGTTTGAACAGGCGCCGCCGCGATACCTCGGCGCCAGAGAGCATGAAACGCCCATCGCCACGGTAATGCACGGTCTTCGGTACCGCAGGCCGGCGCGCCACATGCGCGTGCACCACTTCCCACACAAACAGGTTGTGGCGGTTGATCTGCCGCCCGTCATGCAGGCGGCACTCGAAGCTGGCATAACATTCGGCGATGCCCGGCGCGTCCACCTGCGTGCTTGCCGCTGCAGTCAGCCCGAAGTGCGCGAACTTGTCGATCTGCGCACCACTGCTGTTGCCGATCGCAACCACGGTGTCCAGAAGCTCGGCCGTCGGTAGGTTGATCACGCATTGCTTGCTGCGACGGACCAGTTCAAAGCTGTGGTTGCCGCGCGCGATGCAGCACGCAATCAGCGAGGGCGAGAACTCCAGCACCATGTGCCATCCCAGGGTCATGATGTTGCGCTGGCCGCGGTGCGCCGAGCTCACCAGCACCACCGGCCCTGGCTCGAGAAAACGGCGGATCTGGTCGACTGGGAAATCCTGCTTCTGATAGCGTTTCATGCGTGCTCCGCGTGATCTTCCCAATGCGCGTGTGGCGCGTTGGCTGCGTTAGTCCAGCGCATGCACGCTGGAGGCAATGCGCTGCACTTCGTCGGGGTTGTGGCTGACATACAGCATCGGCAGGCCGATCTCATCGCGCACGCGCTGCAGATAGGGGATCAACTCCTCGCGTCGCGCCTGGTCAAGGGCCGACAGCGGCTCATCGAACAACAGGATCGCCGGCTGCGACAGCAAGGCGCGGCCGATTGCCACGCGTTGCGCCTCGCCACCGGACAGATTGCGCGTGCGCCGCTGCAGCAACGGCGCAATCCCGAGCAACGCCACCACATCGTCGAAACCGAAGCGCGCCGCAGCGCCTGCGTGGCGCCCGTAATCCAGGTTGCGGCGGACATCCAGGTGTGGAAACAGGCGCGCATCCTGAAACACGTAACCGATGCGCCGGCGGTGAGTGGGCAGATCCACGCCGCGTTGATGGTCGTACAGGCAACGCCCGTCGATATGGATATGCCCCGCCTGTGGGCGCATCAGCCCGGCGATCGCATTCAGCACGGTGGTCTTGCCCGCACCCGAGGCGCCGACCAGCGCCACCACGCGCTCGTCGTCCTGGATGACGATGCGTCGGTTGAACTGGCCACGTTGCAACTGCAGATCGATATCCAGCATCAAACCTCCTCGCGCGGATGCGGCCGGCGCACCAGCCACTCGGAGAGCAGTAGCGCGGCCAGCGAGATCGCCAATGCCACGCCGGCCAGCCGCCACACGCCCGATTCCATGCCGGGCACCTGCATCAAGCCATAGATCGCCGACGACAGCGTCTGCGTTTCGCCGGGGATATTGGACACGAAGGTGATCGTTGCGCCGAACTCACCCAACGCCTTGGCGAACGCCAGCACCACACCGGCCACCAGGCCCGGCCAGGCCAGCGGCAGGGTGATGCTGAAGAACACCCGCCAGGGGCCGGCACCGAGCGTGGCAGCCGCCGCTTCCAGGCGGCGGTCGGTGGCTTCGATCGACAACCTGATCGCCCGCACCATCAACGGGAAGCCCATCACCGCGCAGGCCAGCGCCGCGCCGGTCCAGCGGAACGCGAACTGGATGCCCAGGTGTTCAAGCAACCAGCTGCCGACCGGGCCCTGCGTCCCCAGCACCACCAGCAACGCGTAACCGGTCACCACCGGCGGCATTACCAGCGGTAGATGCAGCAGCGCGTCCAGCAGCGCCTTGCCCGGGAAGCGCCGCCGCGCGAGCAGCCAGCCGCAGGCAATGCCGGGCGGCAGGCTCGCCAACGCCGCCACGATCGCGACCTTGAGACTCAGACCGATCGCGGTCAGCTCTTCCGGGGTGAACATCGCCACGCGGACTGCCTCAGTCCTTCAGCGAAAAACCGCGACGCACGAAGATCGCCTTGGCCGGTGCACTGCCCAGCCACTGCACGAAGGCCGCGGCCTTGGGACTGCGGCTGTTTTTCAGCGCTGCCACCGGGTAGACGATGGGCTCATGGCTGTCGGCCGGGAACGTGGCGACCACACGCACCTTGGGCTCGGCGCGTGCATCGGAGCCATACACGATGCCCAGCGGCGCCTCACCGCGCGACACCAGCATCAACGCGGCACGCACGCTTTCGGACTCGGCCAGATGCGCACTGACACCCTCCCACTGGCCCAGCGCACGCAGCGCGGCGGCGGCGTACTTGCCGGCCGGCACACTGGCGGTCTGGCCCACTGCCAGTCGGCCGTCACTGCCCAGTGCCTTGGCGATCGCGCCGGGCTGGCGCGTGTCCACGCGCACCTTGCTGGTTGCCGGTGCGATCAGCACCAGGGTGTTGCCGAGCAGGTTGCGGCGTTGCGCAGGCAGCACCTGCCCACGTTGCTGCAGATAGTCCATCCATTCCAGATCGGCGGAGAAGAACACATCCGCCGGTGCGCCTTGTTCGATCTGTCGCGCAAGCGCGGAACTTGCGGCATAGGACACGCGGACCGGCGTGCCGGTCGCTTGTTCGTAAGCGGCCGCGGCCTCATCCATCGATTCCTTCAGGCTCGCCGCAGCGAACACCGTCAATGGCGCGGTCTGCGCGCTGGCAAGCACGGGCAGGGCGAGCAGCACGGCGCAAAGGGTGCGGCGCCAGAAACCGGTCATGCGCATCGGGAACTCCGGATGGGGGAAGCCCCCGATCATAACGGCAGGGCGTGCCGCGCCGCGTGCGTGTGGGGGGCTGGCGGCTTTCACTGGACGTGCCAGCAGCGGTGCTGCCAGACGTGCCGCAGTGATGCAGCCGCGCCTGGAATCCACATGTACCCCGCGCCATCCACACCCAGCTGACGATTGCTCGCTATGTTGTGTTAGCCGACCTTAGAACCTGTTCACGATCTTTTCTGATCAGTGCAGACTATGCGGATGCGCCAAAAG